>CAMCJM010000017.1 GCA_945874835.1 Pseudomonas synxantha
GACAACTGGGTGCGTTCAGTAGCCGTATCCCCTTTGTGGCACTCAGCAGGCTTTGTATATGAGCCCACTCGGTATCGCTTAACTGGCTTCTGTCGGTCATGGCAAAAGCCAGATTCTAGCCGGTGGCTTACGTCAACAGAACCTAGCCAGCGGTGGATAACTTATCCAAGGTTGCTGTGGAGTGATCTGTGGATAAGCTGCGCATGCTTGGCTTCAGGCCACAGTAGGCGTGGCCTGAAGCGATTAGGTTGTTTTTTGTGCAGCGAGCTATTCACGGGCCAGTGCATTGATCTGGGTCGGACGCCCCAGCACTTGTAAGGCGCGGTCGGGGTAGTCGGTGATCAGCGCGTGCGCGCCTTTATCGAGCAGGCGGCGCATGTCGGCCTGTTCATTGATGGTCCACATCTGAATGTTCAAGCCCCGTTCGCTGGCCGTTTTGAGCCGGCTGGGGCTGGCGATCAACAAACCATCATGGGCTTCGGGAATTTGCAGCGCCTGATACGAGGGCGAGAGCAAGCTGCCTAGCCCGACCCAGTTCAGCGCCACCAGCATGCGCACTGAGCCTGGCCCGGCGGAGGTGGCCACGCCAGGGCACTGCTCACGAAACAGTTGCAGGCTGCGGTCGTAAAAACTGCCAATCACTACCCGGTCAATTTGTTGATGGCTTTGCAGGGCCTCACACAGCGCAGCCTCCATGCCCACGTCCGGTACTTTGATCTCGATGACTTTGGCGGCATCCGGGAAGCGCTGCAGCACCTCAGTCAATGTCGGAATGCGGATGCCCTGGCCGCGATAGGGGTAGCTTTGGCCGCCATCGGCTGTCCAGTTGTAGGCCGCGTCCAACGCTTGCAGTTGCGCCAGGCTGTGCTCCGCGACCCGGCCCTGGCCGTTGGTGGTGCGGTTGAGGGTGCGGTCGTGAATCACCACCAGTTCACCGTCGCTGGACAGGTGCAGGTCCATCTCCAGCATGTCCACACCCAGATCGCTGGCGCGCTCGAAGGCAAACAGGCTGTTTTCCGGCCATAGGCCTTTGCCGCCCCGGTGGGCAATCACCAGCGGCTGATCGCCCAATTTGCTAAGCACCGCAGACGTTTGCGCCGGCTGGCTGGTCAGCGCCAGTACGCCGAGCGCGAGGGCCAGCAGCATTAAGGGAACGGCGATAAAGCGGAGAACGCGCAACATAGAGGGGATTCCAGGCAGGACAGAGAGGCTGTGCTTAATACACCTCGACTATGACAAAGCCATTAAGCGCGGGCGAGAGACCCAATACGTCAGGCCTGTAGCCATTGGCGCCACGTGGCATATGTGTTGCGTAGCCAGGATGAAATCCGGGGGCGGTGCCAGCTTTGGCAGACCTGCCGCGGATTTCATCTGCGTTGGGTGCTGATGTGGATTTTGCCATTCACCCCCGGATTGCATCCGGGCTACAGGCCGCCGTGCTCAATCAGCCCGCCAGCAGCCAGGCACCGGTCAAGGCCGATGCCGCGCCCAGCACCCGCACCAGGGGTGCAGCCGCGTGCGGCAGCAGGCGCACCAGTGCATAGCCGCTTGCATGCAGGGCTGCAGTGGCTACGACAAAGCCGGCCGCATAACCCCACGGGCTGGTCAGCGCCGGCAGTTCCAAGCCATGCGCCACGCCGTGGGTCAGGGCGAACAGCGCGGTCAGGGCGATGGAGATAACCATTGGCAGGCGAATAGCCACGGCCACCAGCAGGCCAAAGGCCAACACCGAGGCGGCGATGCCGGTTTCCATCAACGGCATTTCCAGGCCGTTAAAGCCCAGCAAGCCACCGATCAGCATGCTGCCAACAAAGGTCAGCGGCAGCGCCCAGCGCGCCGCGCCGGATTGCTGCGCCGCCCACAGGCCGACGGCAAGCATGGCCAGCAGGTGATCGAGACCGAAAACCGGGTGCGCCAGGCCAGCCATGACGCCGGAATGATCGTGGCCGGCATGGGCGAAGGCCACGGCCGGGCTGAGGAACAGGGCGAGGGCGAATAGCGATTTGCGCAGGTTCATGGGCGTCTCCTTGACTGAATGAATGGGTTAAGCGGCGTTGAGCATGCCGTGCTGTTCGATAAAGGCGATGATCTGGTCGAGCCCCTGGCCAATCTTCTGGTTGCTGAACACGAACGGTTTTTCGCCGCGCATTTTCAGAGTGTCGCGCTCCATCACCTCAAGCGATGCGCCGACCAGTGGGGCCAGGTCGATTTTGTTAATCACCAGCAGGTCGGACTTGCAGATGCCCGGGCCGCCTTTACGCGGTAGCTTGTCGCCGGCGGAGACGTCGATCACATAGATGGTCAGGTCTGATAGCTCTGGGCTGAAGGTGGCCGAGAGGTTGTCGCCGCCGGATTCGACGATGATCAGGTCCAAACCCGGAAAGCGTCGGTTGAGCTGGTCGACGGCTTCCAGGTTGATCGAGGCGTCCTCGCGGATGGCGGTGTGCGGGCAGCCACCGGTTTCCACACCGATGATCCGCTCCGGGGCCAAGGCCTCGTTGCGCACCAGAAACTGTGCATCTTCTTGGGTGTAAATGTCGTTGGTCACCACGGCCAGGTTGTAGCGCTCGCGCAGGGCCAGGCACAGGGCCAGGGTCAGGGCGGTTTTGCCGGAGCCGACGGGGCCGCCGATACCAATACGCAAAGGTTGGCTGTTCATCTGTGAGTCTTCCTTATCTTCAAGAGCGGAATAAACGGCTGTATTGGCGCTCGTGCGCCATGCTCGTCAGGGCCAGGCCCGTGCGGCCAGCGCCCAGCCAACGGCCAGGCCGGGCTCGTGCAGTTCGCTAAACAGCTGGTGCGCCGGCTGATCCAGGTCCGGCAAACCGCTAAGCAGTTGTTGCAGGGAGTAGCCCATCTGCCGGCTTTCCAGGCGCAGCTCGCGGGTTTCCCGGCTGGCCCGATGCTGCTCGGCCAGTTCACGCAGTTGCAGCCAGTCTTCAACATGCGCCGCTTGGCAATGCGCCAGCAGCAGAGGCGCTTCGAAACGCGCGAGATTGAGCAGCAGCTGATCGGCAATCCAGCGTTGGGCGCTGCTTTCGTCATGCACCACGGCCTGTTCGACCGCCATTTCCAAGCCCTGCGAATAGCTGTAGCCGCCAATAGGTAATTGGGGGCTCGCCAGCCTCAGTAGCGCCCAGGCCTTATTCATCGGGATGCACCAAACCGCGGCTCATAGGCCTCGTTGCCGAGTGCGCTGCAACCGGCTGGCTATACGGCAACTGCGGGCTGGCCAGCCGGAGGAGCTGCCAGGCTTTATTCATTTGCGCGCACCAAATTGATGCAAGCGCGGCGCGTAACTGAACTCGGCATCGCCGGCATGGGAGTGGTGATGGCCGCCACCGTAAGCGCCTTGTTCTGGCTGGTAGGGCGCTTCGATCAGCGTGACCGTCGCGCCGAGTTGTTCAAGCATGGCTTTGAGCACGTAGTCATCTGGCAGGCGCAGCCAACCATCACCGAGTTGCAGGGCGACATGGCGATTACCCAGGTGATAGGCGGCGCGCATCAGTTCAAAGGGGTTGGCGCAGGTGACGTGCAGCAACGGCTCGGGGCGGGCGAGCACACGGACAATGCGCCCGTCTTCGGCTTGCAGGTATTCGCCATCGTGCAGCGCGGGTTGGCCGCGCTCAAGGAACAGGCCGACATCCTCACCGGTGCGGCTAAAGCAGCGCAGACGGCTTTTGCTGCGGGCTTCGAAGCTCAGTTCAAGTTCGGCATCCCAGTGCGGCTGGGCGTCAATACGGTTGTGGATCACCAACATGGGGCAGTTTCCGGCAGGTCAATGCCGGTTTATAGAGCAAGGGGCTTGCCAAACTGGCGCATGGCTGATGATGCCGGGCCAGAGCCTTTTTCGGTGAGGTGTAAGAGTGGCTGATGGGCTATGGATTGGTGCGCGCGTGAGTTGTGCGCACCGGATTGGTGCGCTCAGTCTTTTTGCTGGCCTAAGCCTTGCCAATGTTTAGCCCCGATAAAGATAAAGCGCAGCTGTTCGATCATTTTGGCCTGAGGTGTGGCGAACTGCGGCAGCGCATTAGCCGGTGGGTCAATCAACTCAGGCAAGGTGGCGAAGACGGTCTTGACGACCAAGTCTGCCAGCACGGTTTGTGCGGGGCGGTCGAAGTGTTGCAGCTTGGGCATCAGTGCCAGGTCGGTGACCAAGTCGGCGGTGATGCGTTCACGCAGTGCGCCCACCGCCAGGCGAACCGGCAATGAACCGCCGTATTGCTCGCGGGCGAGAAAGACAAATTGCGAGCGGTTGGCCGAGACGGCATCGAGAAAGATGCGCACGGACGCATCGATCACGCCGCCCACCTCAAACTCATGGTGGCGCACCTGGCGAATGGTGTCGCGAAAGGTTTCCCCCACTTCGGCCACCAGTGCCAAGCCCAAGGCGTCCATATCGGCAAAGTGGCGGTAGAAGCCGGTCGGCACAATGCCGGCGCAACGCGCGACTTCGCGCAGGCTCAGGCTGTCAAAGCCCCGCCCGCTGTCCATCAGGCTGCGGGCGGCTTCCATCAGGGCGTGGCGGGTTTGCAGTTTTTGTTCGGCGCGCGGTTGTAGTGGTTTCAAACGTTGAGGCTCGGCGTGTCCATTCAGCGCTGCACTCTAACAAAGCCAGCTTGCAGGCGTCGAACCATGACCGCGCAGTGGTTTGAGTGTGCGAGTGTTGACCGAGAGGGTCTGCTCTGCCAGTCTGGTGAACAATCGTTCACTGGAGTCTGTCATGGCCCTTATTCCTTTTACCTGGTTGCGTGCGCTAAAACCGTTGTTGGGGCCGCTGCGTGCGCTGGTTACGCGGGGCTGGTTGCGTGAGGCCGACGTTGATTTCTGCTTGGCGCGCATACACCCGGCGCTGCGCCTGAATCGCGTGTTTGCCAGAGTCGCCGCGCGTCAGTGGGTGGCTGAAGACATGCTCCAAGTCAGCCTGCAGGCCAACGGCAACTGGGCCGGTGCAACTCCTGGCCAGCACCTGCAACTGTTTGTCGAGCGCGAGGGTGTGCGCCTGAGTCGCACTTACAGCCTGACATCCGTGCAGCCCGGCGGACGCTTACAGGTGGCGATCAAGCTTCAGGCCGGTGGTCGTGTTTCGCCTTTTTTACTTGAGCACCTGGCTGTTGGCGATCTGCTGGAGTTAGGCCCGGTACAAGGCGAGATGAACTGGCCCCAGGCGCATGAGGGTGTGCTGCTATTGGCGGCGGGCAGCGGTATAACGCCGCTGCTGGGGTTGCTGCGCCAGGCGCTGGCACAGGGTTTCACCGCCCCGATTACGTTGCTGCATTACGTGCGAGAGCAAGGTCAGCGCGCCTTTGTCGAGGAGTTGCAGGCCTTGCAGGGGCAATACGCCAACCTGCAGGTGCAGTGGTCGCTGACCGCCGAAGCGAATGAGGCGGCCGTGTTGAACGGACGTTTTAACGCCGCGCATCTACAGGCGCTTAATGCGACAGCACCCGGCAATGTGCTGGCGTGCGGCCCGGCTGGGTTTGTCAGCCAGGTGCAGCAGTGGTGGCAGGGCGCTCAACTGGCAGGTGTGCTTCAGGTCGAGGCGTTCACTCCGCCCGCCTTATTGGCGCTGGATGGCGTGCGCGCGGTGCAACTGGGTTTTGCCCGCAGCCATCAGCTGATGCCCGCAGACAACCAGCGCAGCCTACTCGAATGGGCCGAGGCGCAGGGCCTGCAACCGGCGCATGGCTGTCGTCAGGGCATCTGCGCCAGCTGCACCTGCACCTTGCTTAGCGGCACGGTGCGCGACATGCGCAGCGGTGCGTTGTTCAGCGAACCCGGCCAGCCGATCCGCCTGTGCGTCAGCGCAGCCCATTCGGATGTTGAAATTGATCTCTAACTCTTCAGGTGCTCCCCATGCGTGCTGATCGCGAATTGTCTGTGGATGAAATGAATGCCTTCGGTGTGGAGCTGGACGCCCTGCGCCAACGCACCCTGGCTGATCTGGGGGAGGCGGACGCGCGTTATATCCGGCGTATCCGTGCCGCCGTGCGCTTTTGTTGCTGGAGCGGCCGTGGCTTGCTGATGCTGGGTTGGTTCCCTCCTACCTGGCTGCTCGGCACGGCGCTGCTGGCGCTGGGCAAGGTTCTGGAAAACATGGAATTGGGGCATAACGTGATGCATGGCCAGTACGACTGGATGAACGACCCCGAACTGGCCGGGCGCACCTATGAATGGGACATCGCCGGGCCGAGCGACTTCTGGCGGCACACCCACAACCATGTGCATCACACCTGGACCAATGTACTGGGCATGGACGATGACGTCGGCTATGGCGTGGTGCGCTTGTTTCCCGAGCAGCGCTGGAAGCCGTTTTACCGCTGGCAGCCGTTGTGGGTGACGATTCAGGCCATGCTGTTCCAGTACTCGGTGGCGATTCAGCACCTGCGTCTGGACAAGGTCTACAAGGGCAAACTGAGCAAAGATGAGGCGCGCCCGCTGATCAAACAGTTCAACGCCAAGATTCTGCGCCAGTGGGGCAAGGATTATCTGGCCTTCCCGCTGCTGGCGCTGCTGATCGGCGCTAATGCGCTGGCGGTGTTGGCGGGTAATGCGCTGGCCAACCTGATCCGCAACCTGTGGACCTTCACGGTGATTTTTTGCGGTCACTTCACCGAGCAGGCGGCGGTGTTCAGCAAAGAGTCGGTGGTCGGCGAGAGCCGTGGCCATTGGTACCTGCGCCAGTTGCGTGGTTCCAGCAACCTCAATGGCGGGCCGCTGTTTCACATTCTCACCGGCAACCTCAGCCATCAGATCGAGCATCACCTGTTTCCTGACTTGCCGGCCCGTCGCTATGCCGCGCTGGCCGTTGAAGTGCGCGCCATCGCCGAGCGTTATGGCCAGGTGTACAACAACGGCAGCCTGTGGCGGCAGTTCAAGACGGTTCTAACGCGTATCTGGATCTACCGCCTGCCGCCTTCAGTGGCGACGCCGCAAACGGTGTGAAGACGCGCGTGCGTAACCTTCCGTGGTTATGCTGGTCATAAGGTTGGGCGGGCGCAGTTGTGCTGCGCTCAACACCCTGACTACCCAGGAAGGTTATCCATGAGATCGTCATCTACTCCCCGTTATCCCTTGGTTCTCGTCCCCGGTCTGCTCGGCTTTATCAGCTTGCTGGGGTATCCCTACTGGTACGGCATTGTCAGCGCGTTACGCCGGTTGGGCGCGACGGTGTTTCCGGTGCTGGTGTCATCGGTGCATTCCACTGAGGTGCGCGGTGAGCAATTGTTGTTGCGCATCGCCGATGTGTTGGCGCAAACCGGAGCCGAAAAGGTGCACTTGATCGGCCATAGCCAGGGCGCGCTGACGGCGCGTTATGCCGCCGCACTGAAACCTGAGTGGGTGGCGTCTGTCACCTCGGTGGCCGGGCCTAATCAGGGTTCGGAGTTGGCCGACTTCCTCGCCCGTAAAGCGCCACACGGCAGCCTGCGTGAGCGTGTCTTGAGTGCCTTGCTGCGTGCCGTCGCCCGCTGCATGGCTTGGCTGGAGCGCGGGTATCAGGGTGAACCGCTGCCGATCGATGTGGCGGCGGCGCAGCAGTCGCTGACCTGCGCCGGTGTGGCGGCTTTCAATGCGCTGTATCCGCAGGGTTTGCCTGAGACGTGGGGCGGTGAGGGTGCCGCCGAGGTCAATGGCGTGCGTTACTACTCCTGGTCCGGCACCCTGCAACCGGGGGGCACCAATAAAGGCGGTAACCGCTTCGACGGGCCGAATATCGCTTGTCGCTTGTTTGCGCGTACCTTCACGCGTGAGGCCGGGCAGTGTGATGGGATGGTCGGGCGTTACAGCTCGCACTTGGGCACGGTGATTGATGATCAATACCCGCTGGATCACTTCGACATCATCAATCAGACCTTTGGCCTGGTCGGCAAGGGGGCCGAGCCGGTGAAGCTTTTTGTTGAGCATGCGCAGCGGCTTGCGGCTCAAGGGCTTTAGGCGTTTTTTAAATCGACCCAAATGGCCTGATCATCTTCGTGGATGGCGATGGCTTCTAAGGATTGCCCGGCGCAGGGGCCGGCGACGCATTCGCCGGACTCAATCAAAAACAACGCGCCGTGAGTGGCGCACTGAATCAGGCTGGCGCTGACATCGAGAAATTGGTCGGGCTGCCATTCCAGCGGGATGCCCCGGTGTGGGCAGCGATTGCGATAGGCATACAGTTGGCCGTCCTTGCGCACGGCAAACAACTGCTCTGTAGCTCTTTCGAAGCCCCGGCTCTGGCCTTCGGCCAACTCATCCGATGCACATAATCGCAACATGGGAACCTCCTCGATAGGCCGGCATTATGCCGCCCTGGCGCGGAAGTGAAAGAGGAGGGCGCATCCTTGCGCCAAGTGGAACAGGTTTAACAGGCGGCTGATCAGATTTCCCAGATCAGGTTGACGGCGGCATAGCGGCCCGTCTGGCTGAAGCGGTCGAGGGCGACGGACTGGCTGTCCAACCCTTGGACATCGCCCCACTGCCAGTACTGCTTGTCGGTCAGGTTATACAGGCCGCCATTAACCGAGAACTGTTCGCTAACCTGCCACCAGCCGTTAAGGTCGAGTGTGCCGTAACCTGAGGGGGCGAACTGCTCGCTGATCCGCGCCTCTGCCGCCTGGGTGTCATCGATCCGCTCTTTGCCTGTAACCAGTGTCCAGGTCAGGCCCGCGCCGTAGTTGTTGCTGGGGGCGGTGTAATCGATACCCATCACGGCTTTCAGTGGATCGACACTGTTGAGTGGGTTACCGGTTTCGTGATCCTTACCGCGCGCATAGGCGATGGCACCGGTTGCGCGAAAGTCGTTGAGCCCCCATTGGTCAAGGAACAGTTCGCCCTTGGCCTCGGCACCGCGAATGGTGGTGCGATCAAGGTTTTGTTGTTGATAGGTGAGCAGGCCGGCGCCGGTTGGATCAGCTGGGGTTTTTTGCTCGATAAAATCTTTGTAGCGGTTGTAGAACAACGCCACAGAGAAGCTGCCCTGATCATATTTACTGCGCAGGCCAATTTCGTAGCTGTCACTGTTTTCCGCTTTCAGGTTGTTGTTGGCCAGGTACTGGTAGCCATGCCCCGGGTTGGAAAATTCTCCGTAGATATCCACCGCTTCCGGCGTTTTGAAGCCTGCCGCGTATTGGCCGTAGACGCTGTGGGTGCCGTCGATGTCATAGGTCACGCCCAGTTTGGGCGACAAGGCATGGTCGCTGTAGTTGGACGGATTTTTTTCCTTGCGGTTGGCGTTAAGGTATTCCGGGGTGACGTCCGGCTTCAGGGTGAAATGGTCGTAGCGCAGGCCGGGTAACAGGGTCCAGCGGCCGATTTCAATGCTGTCCTGAACGAAGGGCGCGTATTGCACGGTGGTCGGATCGGGGAAGTCGCTGAGGGGCAGACGCTCCGCCGTTGGCGAAACAGGCACGGTTGCGCCGGTATCAGTGAAAATCTCACCGCCCTTGCGCAGGTTGCTGTTTTCCAGGTGCTTGGCATCCAGGCCATAGATCAGCGTGTGATTGGCGTTGCCGGTTTGGAACTGCTTGTCGAATTGGACATTCAGGCTCCAGAGGTCTTCCTCGTAACGTGAGTCGCGGGTGCGATAGCGTTCGCGGGTGCCTGGCGTTGGTGTGGGGGCAGCGTTAGCGGCGGTCCACACGCGGCGGGTTTGTTCGGTTTGCTGGCGTATTTGACTGTTCTGATAGCTCAGTTGCCAGTTCACGTTATCCACAGCGACCAGATCCAGGGCGAAGCGGTGTTGCAGGCTGATGCGTTCACGATCCGTGCTGTCCTTGGCACCGCTGGTGTCGATCAATGCATTGCTGCGCATCGGGGCAAAGGTCACGGTGGAGCTGAACGAACCATGCTCATTGAGCACCTGGCTGTCGACATCACTCTGCAAGCGCTCATAGGCCAGTTGCAGGCGATCAGTGTCGTTGTAGTTCCAGTCCGTTTTTACCAGCAGATTGTCTTCGCTAACGTCTTGCGGGTTGGCGTCACCACGGCCGTTGCCGATGCCGCCATTGCCGCTGTGCGTGGCCACTTCGTGCCCGCCACGATGGCTCAATTGCAGCAGGCCATCCACCGGCCCGGTGCGCCCAACCAGGGTTGCGCTTTTCAGCCAGCTTTTGTCTGAACTGTCGTAACCGGTTTTCAGGCGGGCATAGGCATCGTCGCCTTCATCCAGATAGTCGGCAGCGTCTTTGGTGATAAAGCTGACCACGCCGCCGATGGCATCGCTGCCGTAGAGCGACGAGGCGGGGCCACGAATGATTTCAACTTGTTTCACCGTGTCCAGATCAATGTAGTTGCGACGGGCATTCTGGAAGGGGCCAAAGGCAAATTCCCCGGGCACGCTGGTGCCATCCACTTGCGTCAACACGCGGTTACCGCCGATGCCACGAATGTTGAAACCGCTCAGACCAAAGCGGCTGCCGGTGCCGCTGACGGTGACACCTGGCTCGTAGCGCACCAGGTCTTTGATGTCTTTGATGTTGTTCTGATCAATGTCGCGCTCGGTCTGCACCGAAACGGTGTTGGGCACCTGGTCGAGCGTCTGCTCGGTACGCGTGGCGGTCACGGTAATGGTGTCGAACTGCGTCGGTGTTTTATCGGCGGCGAGTGCCAGCGAAGGGCTGAGCAGCAGCAGGGCAAGCAAGGGGCGACGGGCAAATGGAGGACTTCTGTACATGGGGACTCCAGGGTCGTTGCGGGTGGTTTCTGTGACCACCAAGTTGGCATCGGCGGCAAACCTAAACGAGATTGACATAAGAATGCAAACAATTATCAAATAGATTCATCGTTGTTTGGTTTGAGTGCATTCATGCTGCGTGTATCGCTTTTTTTGCTGCTTTCGCTGGCGCTGCATGCCGCCGGTTGGCTGCTGCATGGCACGCATCCACGTTCGCCTGCGGCAATGCCGGTCAGTGAAGCGCCACAGGTGTTGCGCCTGTCCGCCGTGCTGCAGTCGGTCGTGCCTGCTCCCATCCCAAGCGAGCCTGTGCAGTTGCAGTCGCTGCCCAAACCGCCGCCCACTGTTGCGTCAAAACCGCCGGTTGCCGCGCGTCCGTTGGCGACGCCAAAACCCCGCAACCCGGAGCCGGTGGTGAGTCCGCCCAAGCCCTCTGCGCCACCGACCGTATCGGCTTCGGCTCAGGCTGCACCTGCGGCGGCGAAGGTCGTTGCCGCCGCAGCTGTTGAGCGCGAACCGGCCAAACCGGCTGCGCCGTCAGCGCCTGTGGAGGTGCTTAGCAGCCAACCGAGCTTTCTCGAACCGCCACGCCAGCCGAGTTATCCCTCCCAGGCCCGCCGTCGTAATCAACAGGGCGTGGTGCTGGTTGAAGTGCGACTCGACGCGCGCGGCCAACAACGCAGCATCAATGTGCTGCGCTCGTCCGGCGTGGTCAGCCTCGACCGTGCCGCGCTTGAGGCCGTTGCCAAATGGCGTTTTCTCCCAGAGACAACCGGCGGGCAAGCCGTGCCCAGTCGCGTGCAAATACCTATTCAGTTCGCTTTGACGGCGAGCCGTTAATTAACCAGTGAGGAGTTTTTGATGAATACACAAACCCAGTCCGCCGCAACCCCGAATGATCTGTACCTGGCCTGGCAGGTGCTGCGCAGCGAGCAGCCGCGTTTGCGCGCCCGTGACGCCGCCGAGCGTTTGGCGGTGAGTGAGGCGGAGTTGGTCGCCAGCCGTATTGGTGTCGATACCCTGCGTCTGCAACCGGATTGGGCGCAGTTGCTGCCTGCTCTCGGCGAGCTGGGTTATGTGATGGCGCTGACCCGCAACGAGCATTGCGTGCACGAGCGCAAAGGCTATTACCGCGAGGTTACGGTGATGGCCAACGGGCAGATGGGGTTGGTGGTGTCGGCCGATATCGACCTGCGTTTATTCCTCGCCGGTTGGGCCAGTGTGTTCGCCATTGAGGAGCAAACGGGCAAAGGCGTGCAGCGCAGCATTCAGGTATTCGATCGCCAGGGCGTTGCGGTGCATAAAGTGTTTCTCACCGATGACAGCCAACTGGATGCTTGGGCACCCTTGTTGGAGCGCATGCGTATGGTCGAACAGAGCGCCGACCTGGAGCTGCGCCCACTGCCGCAGGCCGAATCCGTTCAGCCGGACGCGTTGGTGGATGTGAACAGCCTGCGTGTGGGCTGGTCGACCTTGAAAGACACCCACCATTTCTTCGCTTTGCTGAAAAAGCACGGCACAACCCGCACTCAGGCACTGCGTTTGGCTGGGCGTGAGTGGGCCGAGCCGCTGGCGGTGAGCGAACTGCCGACCTTGCTGGAGCAAGCCGGTGCCCGTGAAGTGCCGATCATGGTGTTCGTCGGTAACCGTCACTGCATTCAGATTCATACCGGTCCGGTCAGCAACCTGCGCTGGATGGACACTTGGTTCAACGTGCTGGATGCCGAGTTCAATTTGCACCTGCAAACCAAGGGTGTGACCGAGCTGTGGCGCGTGCGCAAACCCAGCACCGATGGCGTGATCACCAGTTGGGAAGCCTTTGACGCTGAAGGTGAGCTGGTCGTGCAGCTGTTTGGCGCACGCAAACCGGGCATCCCTGAGCGTGAAGATTGGCGCGATCTGGCCGAAAGCGCGCCAGCACTGGAGGGCTGACATGAGCCAGTGGTGGAGTGCGATGGGGCCACTGGGCTGGCCGCTGGCGCTGTGTTCCTTGTTGGCACTGGCGCTAATTCTGGAGCGGTTGTGGCTGTTCATTGGCCTGCAGCCGCTCAGTCAGGCGGCGGCGCGTGCGGCGGTCAGCGCCTGCCGCACCTGTGACCGTGAACAGTGCCAAGGACGTGCCCACGGCTGGCGGTTTGGCCTGGCGCTGCTGCTCAAGCACAGCGCCTTGCCAGCGCTGCAACGTGAAGAGTTGCTCGGCTGCTGGCTGCTGGAGGAACGTCAGCGCCTGCACCGGCAACTGCGGCTGCTGCAGTTGATTGGTGTGCTGGCACCGATGCTCGGTCTGCTCGGTACGGTGTTGGGAATGCTGGAAATGTTCTCCACCATCGCCGGGCAAAACACCCCGGTGACCCCGGCGCTACTGGCCGGTGGCCTGTGGCAGGCCCTGTACACCACCGTCTGGGGGCTGCTGATTGCCATTCCCGCACTGGCGGCCGGGCAGGGCTTTGCACTCTGGGCCGAGCGTTATCTGGAAGGTGTTCAGGCATTGCTCAATCGTTGTCAGCTGGCCATCGATGGCTTGGAACTGGAGCTGCAAGGTGATCCGCGCGCGGCCCGTTGGGTGCTGTCGTGATTCGCTTGCCCGCCGCCTCCAGCTCACACGGCAACCTGCTGCCGGACCTGACGCCGCTGCTTGATGTGATTTTCATCGTGCTGGTGTTCTTTATGCTCACCGCGCAAACGCCGCTGCTGGAGTTGCCCTTGCAGTTGCCGCAAAGCCAAGAGCAGCTCCCCGCTGCGAACGCCGGTAAAAGCGAGCGCTTGCAGATCCAGCTCGCTGCGGATGGCCGTTGGCACTTGAACGGCACTGCACAGGCCGATTTCAGCGCCTTACGCGCTGAGCTGAAACAGGCCTTTACGGCCAACAGCAACGCCAGCCTGGACCTCGCGCTGGATCGTCAGGCACCGCTGACGGCATTTCTCGACCTGATGGCCTTGCTGCAGCAGCAGGGCATTCAGGACAGTCGTATTCTTCTTGAGGCTCATCATGAATCGCCTTAGTGCTTTGCTCGTCCTGTGGGCGGGTTTGTTGTCTTCAGCTTCTGTCATGGCCGCCGAGCCATTGCCACAACGCTGGATCAGTTCGGGCGGCTCGCTCAGTGAATGGGTGGTGGTGCTGGGCGGGGAGAAGCATCTGGTCGGTGTGGACAGCACCAGCCAACACCCCGCCTCACTGCGTGAGTTGCCCAGCATCGGTTATCAACGTCAATTGGCTGCAGAGGGCATGCTGGCGCTGCGCCCGGAAGTGCTGATCGGCAGCGAGGAAATGGGCCCGCCGCCTGTGCTGGCGCAGTTGCGCGGTGCCGGTGTGCAGGTGGAAATGCTCTCATCCACGCCGGACCTGGACAGCCTGCAGCGCAATCTGCAGCGCCTGGGCGCGCTATTGGGTGATCCGCAGCGCGCCGATCAGGCATTTGCCGCTTATCAGCATCGGCTCCAGCAGCAGGCCGACTGGTTGCAAGCGGCGCAACGTCAGCAGGTCGCTCCGGGTGTGCTGTTGCTGCTCGGCCATGCCGGTGGCAGTCCTTTGGTCGGAGGTGAAAACAGCGCCGCCGACTGGTTGATTGAGCGCGCTGGCGGGCGCAACCTGGCAACGCACAATGGTTACAAGGCTTTGTCCACCGAAGCCCTGTTGGCGCTGGACCCTGAGGTGGTGATCATCGCCGACCGCAGCCTGGCCGGTGATGCAGCACGGGATGCACTGTTGAAACAGAACCCGGCATTGGCCGCCACCCGCGCCGCACGCAATCAGCGTTTAGTGATGCTCGATCCAACCTTATTGGTCGGCGGTTTAGGGCCGCGTTTGCCGGATGGGCTGGCGGCCTTGTCCGCAGCCTTTTATCCTGCCAGCCAACCCCTGATCGCTAACGCTAAGTACACGCCATGAATCCTGTTGTTCGTCCGCGCTCACTGTTTATTGCACTGAGCCTGCTGCTGGTGCTTGCGCTCTGGTTGTCACTGGCCTTGGGGCCGGTCAGCTTGCCCTTGCTCGATACGCTGCAGGCTGCGTTGCGTTTGCTCGGCTTGCCTGTGGCCAGTGAGGGTTTGGAGCAGGCTGAACTGATCCTCGGGCAGATCCGTCTGCCGCGCACCCTGCTGGGTCTGCTGGTCGGCGCGGTGCTGGCCCTGTGCGGCGTGGCCATGCAGGGGCTGTTTCGTAATCCATTGGCTGATCCCGGCCTGATCGGTGTTTCCAGTGGCGCTGCGCTGGGCGCGGCCATCGCGATTGTTGGCGGTGCAGCCATGGGCGGTTTGCCGGAGGTGTTTGCGCCTTACCTGCTCTCGCTCTTTGCCTTTATTGGCGGGCTGGGGGTGACTGCGCTGGTTTACCGCCTGGGGCGGCGCGACGGGGAAACCAATGTGGCCACCATGTTGCTCGCCGGTATCGCCTTAACGGCGCTGGCCGGTGCAGCCATTGGCCTGTTCACCTATTTGGCCGATGACGCCACCTTGCGCACCCTGACGTTCTGGAACCTGGGCAGCCTTAACGGGGCCAGTTACAGCCGCTTATGGCCGCTGTTGCTGGTTACTGTGGTGGTGGTGCTGTGGTTGCCGCGCCGGGCCAAGGCGCTGAACGCCTTGCTGCTGGGCGAGTCGGAAGCGCGTCACTTGGGGTTTGCGGTGGAGCGGGTAAAGGCTGAGCTGGTGTTCTGCACGGCGCTGGGTGTCGGCGCGGCGGTGGCTGCCGCCGGGATGATCGGCTTTATCGGGCTGGTGGTGCCGCATTTGGTGCGGTTGCTGGTGGGGCCCGATCACCGCGTTCTGCTACCTGCGTCAGCCTTGGCCGGAGCGAGTTTACTGCTGCTGGCTGATCTGGCAGCGCGGTTGGTGCTAGCTCCAGCCGAGTTGCCGATTGGTATCGTTACGGCGCTGATAGGCGCGCCGTTCTTCCTTTACTTGCTGTTGCGGGGGCGTACCTGATGCTGCGCGCAGAGAATCTGGCGGTACAGCGCGGCCCGTGCACGGTATTGGCCGACATCAATCTGGAGTTGCGACCCGGCGAAGTGCTGGGCGTGCTGGGGCCTAACGGCGCGGGCAAAAGCACCTTGCTGGGCGCGTTATGCGGTGAGTTACCGCCCAGTCACGGCGATATCTGGCTGGATCAGCGCCGCTTGCAAGACTGGCCCGGAGGCGAGCGCGCTCAACGGTTAGCCGTATTGCCGCAAACCTCAACGCTTAATTTTTCCTTTCGCGTGGAGGAGGTGGTCGGCATGGGCCGTTTACCCCATGCCAGCGGCCGTGTGCGCGATGCGCAGATCATCAAACAGGCACTCGAAGCGGCCGACGCTCTGCACCTGGCTGGTCGCAGTTACTTGGCTTTATCCGGTGGCGAACGTCAGCGTGTGCACCTGGCGCGCGTATTGGCGCAGCTGTGGCCCGGTGGGGAAGGGCAGGTGCTGCTGCTCGATGAGCCCACGTCCATGCTTGATCCATTGCACCAACACACCACCCTGCAGGCCACCCGCGCGGTGGTTGAGCAGGGCGCAGCGGTGCTGGTGATTTTGCATGACCTCAATCTGGCGGCTCGCTACTGTGATCGCCTGCTACTGCTGGAGCGTGGCAGGCCCCATGCCTTGGGCACCCCGCAAGAAGTCTTGCGCGCCGAGCCGCTGCAGGCAGTATTTGGCCTTGAAGTGTTGGTGCAGCAACATCCTGAACGCGGCCACCCGTTGATTGTGGCGCGTTAACCCTTCTTACTTAATGCCCCTTGGTGTTTGATCCTCTCAGGCATTTTCGGGGCCTTAGATGTCAGCGGCCAACGCATGAGCGCCTGCCAGCCGCCTTGAATGTCATGATTCATCCGCTGATGCTGGCGCTGCCTGCTGTTGGGCAGGGTTGGGCTGTTGGTATCGTTTGATTCTGAGGACATCGCTATGCGTATCGCCCTGTTAGTGCTTGTGGCGCTCTTGGCTGGCTGCCAGGCGTCGCTGCCGGCCTTACCCCATTGGCAAAGCCCGGAAGGGCTGCAACACACGGATTTAGGCCGCATTGTGGAGTTGAGCAGCGGCAAGACGTTGACCCCTGAGCAACTGGTGGCGCGTTTGGTTGATGCGCCCAAGGTGTTGGTGGGTGAGCGTCACGACAACCCCGATCACCATGCCCTGCAGCTTTGGCTGCTGCGTGCGCTGGCTCAACAGCGGCCGCAGGGCAGCCTGCTGTTGGAGATGCTCAATCCCGATCAACAAACCAAGGTCGATCAGGTGCGCCAGGCCCTGCAAGCCGGACAAACGCCGCCGGACATCCTGACGGCATTAGCCTGGCAGCCGGGCTGGTCGTGGTCGCTCTATGGGCCGTTGGTGCAGCATGCGCTGCGTCAACCTTATCCATCGTTGGCGGCCAACCTTGATCGCCGTGAAGTCATGCAGATCTACAGCCAAGTCCCGACGCTGAGCGGTCAGGCGTCCAGCGCAGCGGCGGTGCGTGAAACGCTGCTGGCGCAGATTCGCGAATCCCATTGCAACCTGCTGCCGGAGAGTCAGTTGCCGGCCATGCTTGCTGTACAACAGCAGCGCGACCGACGCATGACAGAGGCACTGCTGGTCGCGCCACAACCCAGCCTGCTGATAGCTGGGGCTTTTCATGTGCGCCACGACTTGGGTGTGCCGCTGCATCTGCAGGATTTACAGGCATCGCCAGGCACGCAGGTTTTGATTCTGGCGGAAGTTGGTGCGCAGATAACTTCAACCGCTGCCGACTTCGTCTGGTTTACGCCGGCACAGCCTCAGCAGGACCATTGCGCCACGCTACGCCGCTAAACAACGCCCAGGCCGCTTGGCAGCAAGAGCGGTCTGGGAATGAAGCACGCTGTTTGGTCAAACCACTTGGGCATTGGTAATGCGTTCCACATTGTCAAATGTCTCAGCACCGTCGAGGGCAATGGTTACGTGGGGCTTTTCTGCAGGCAAAAAAAGACCCGGCAAGAGCCGGGTCAAAACCGTGATTAGCCTGATGAGGAGATAATCTGAAGAGGCCGACTGAAGGTCTCTTGAGCTTATCGGCTGATCTCGCGACCAGCTGCGTTGATAATAACAATTCTCATTGCCATGTCAACACTTCTGTGGAAATAATTTTAATGGCGCAGGCTGGTTGGATTGTCTGATAAAAAAACCGACGCGAGGTCGGGTTGTGGGGGCTTCAGCTCAGCCCGGCTTAATCGTTGGGCAGGCGCAGTTGAGTCACTTCTTTGTTGAGCAGGTCGATGCGTTTAGCCATGCTCTCGATCAGGCTGTGGGCAATCCGCGGGTTGCTCTGCATCAGGCTGAGGAACTGCTCTTTAGGAATCACCATGACCGTGCAGGGCTCGCTGGCCAGCACGGTTGCGCTGCGCCGCTCGCGGGTGAAAACCGCCATGGCGCCAAAAATCTCATCCTTCTGCACATCACCTACTTTGTGGCCGTCTACGTAAGCTTCGGCATGACCTTCGATGATGATGAATACGTTGTCAGCTGTGTCGCCTTGGCGGATTAATTCTTCGCCGGCCGCAAAATGCTGAAACCCGGTGGACGGGCGGATTTCTGGCTGTTTGAGCCTAACCAGTGCATCGGACAGCAAGGCGGTGTGGCCAATCAGGTACTGGATAAACAGTTCTTGGCGTTGCTCGCTGGCGTAGATGTGTTTGAACACATCGCTGCGCGAGTAAGGGATCAGGCTCAGCTTTTCTTCGCTGCTGTAACGGCAGCTGGGCATGTCTAAACCCTGGCGTAGGCCGAGCAGATCACCTTCCTGAAGATAGAAAAGTGGGCGACCATCGACCACCGCGTGCAGCAGGCCATTTTCAATAATGAACAGCTGATTGCCGGGCAGGATCTCGGTTAGATCATCTGCGCGCTCAAGCTGCAGTGGCGAGCCTGCGGGCGCAAGGCCCTCAAGCAATTGAGCGGGGATGCTTTGGAGTCGGTTGATTAGCTGGTCGGCGTAGGCCGGTTGCTCCCCGAGTAAATACATGAGCGAATATCCTTGAACTGGCTAGGCATACTTAACCGCACGAACGTCCCTAAAACAATAGTGGGCTGCGGCGTTCGGGTAAATCGCCAGCTCGGCAGGTTGTGAGCTAGCTCTTGTTGTGGCTGCAACTTTCATCAACTTGGGTGTTGAGTTCAGCTTTATGGCCTGGCGTCAGTTCATTCCAATGCACGTCAAGCAGCGCGCCTTCAATGGCATACAACAGCACTTTTGAGGCCCTGAAGCCGCGTGCGCGAACGGCCCGATAGGCACCAACAGAGCCCAAGCGCCGTAAATCATTGGCGCTGTGAATACCTACGGCATGTAACCACTGCGCTGAGGTTTTACCGAGGTTTTTCAGATGTTGCAGTTCGTCGTTCATCCGGCCTCCTTGCGCTGCATGGCTGGGTGCGTACGGAGTGTGCGCTGTATGAGTGTAGTGCTCAGTCTGAGAGTGTGGCGCCGCAAGGTGGTGGTGATGTATGGGGGATACGGCGTTCCTGCATGCTGTGTGTTCAGCACTGAGGCGCACACGCCCCATTCATCGCGTGTTGTAGCGCAGGCGTGTACCGAAATTTACAGACATGAGAATTTCATCCGCAGTCAGTTCGACAGGAAAGTATGCGCCGGAAATTTGCGCATGAGCCAGGCTTGCGCCTTCCAACTGAGCGCTGCGTAGATCCAGCCCACGCAGGTCGGCTCCTCGAAAATAGGCGTTCGTGAAATTGATTTCATGTGCATCCAGTGCCCGCAGGTCAAGTCCGCGAAAATCGCCATCGCTTAAATCGACGGGCGTGTCTTTAGACTTTTGAGCATTAAAGGCGGTGATCTTTTCGTTGTGGATGAGTGCATAAAGTGCGCTATCCAGCTGTTTGGGTTGCGGCATGGTGCATCTCCCTATGATCGACACTCGCAGTATAGAAGCGGCGGCGCACTCTGCTGGCGCCGTCGCAATGCCCCGAACAGTTTTTACACGTTTGGCAGCCGCTTTCGGATGCGTGTGATCAGGCTGTCCAAACTGGCGCTGTCGTGAGTGTCTACGCGCTTACTGTGCAACAACTCATCTTCGACCAAGGGTTCACGGCTGGCCTGCTGTGCATGCACGACATCCATAGTGGCGTCTGACGGGTCGTTGCCGGCCAAACGTCGTTGTTCCAGCCAGCCGGCAATCACCTCATCCGGTGCGCTGCATTCAAGAATGATGAACGGCGCACCGCAGGCTTCGGCAACCTGGCTGGCCGCATCGCGCTGGACTTTTTTCAGGTAGGTGGCGTCGATAACGACCGGGAAGCCGGCATGCAGCGCAGCCTCAGCCAGTTGGTGCAGGCGCTGGTAGGTGCTAGCGCTGGCATCCTGGCTGTAAATCCCAGTGCTGAGTTTGCCGGTGTAGGCATCTTGTTGTTCGCCAAACAACCTTTTACGCTCTACATCCGAGCGCAGGCGAATTGCCCCCAACGCTTCAACCAAACGCATGGCGACGTGGCTTTTGCCCACCGCAGAAACGCCATGGGTGATGGCCAAGAAGGGTGATGGAATAACGCTGTAGCTTTCGGCTAGGTTGGCGTAATTACGGTAGTGGCGCAGGGTGACGGCCTTTTGCACCGCGTCGGTCTGATGCGCCAGGCTGAACAGTGCAACTTTGGCGCGAACCAATGCGCGATAGGCTTTGTAGAAGTTCAGCAACTCCAGCGCGGCATAGTCAGCTGTGTGTTCCAGCCAGGCATTGACGAAGCGCCAGGCATGCGCTTTGAGGCCACGGTCTTCCAGATCCATGGCGAGGAACGCTGCGTCCGAAGCAATATCAATAAGGCGGAAGGCTTCGTTGAACTCGATGCAATCGAACAGCACCACTTGGTCATTCAACAATGTGGCGTTACCCAGGTGAATGTCGCCATGGCATTCGCGGATTGAACCGTTTGCCGCGCGCGTTGCCAGCAGTGGCTCCAGGCGGGCGAAGCTAGCCTCAGTCCAGGCTTCGAGGGCTTCAAGCTGCTGCAGGTCTGCTGCGTCATTGAGCATGGGGCGTATTTGCTCAAAGTTCTGCCGCATTGGCGCGACAATGGCGGCCGGCGAGCACAGTTCATGGTCAACCGGCACCGCCGGAGTGGCAGCGTGGAAATCAGCGATTTGCTTGGCCAGTGCATCAATGTGCACCTCGCTCAACTCGCCGCGTGCCTGAACATCACTCAGCAGCTGACTTTGAGGAAACTGACGCATTTTGAGTGCGTACTCGATAGCCGTTGTATCGCCATTAAGCTGGGGTGCCTCGACACTGCCGCAGATTGGCAGAACCTCTAGATAGAGGTCTTGTGTCAGGCGCTGGTTTAGACGCAGTTCTTCCTGGCAGAAGTGTTGGCGGGCGCTCCGTTCGCTGAAATCGAGGAAGCCGAAGTTCACAGGCTTCTTGATTTTGTAGGCAAAGGGGCCGGTCAGAATGACCCAGGAGATGTGGGTCTCGATGACCTTAAACTGCTCAACCGGGTGCGGGTAAAGTGCCGGGTTTTGTAGTGCGCTGATCAGTGCTTGGCTCACGGGCGATCCTTGGCGGTCAACTGAAATAAGAGTGGGCCATTATGGCCTTACAATCCTGCTCTGCAAACCGTCGAGCCGGCCTGCTGGCAAGTAGACAAAGTGCGTATAATCCCGCGCCATGACTCGATCCCGATCTCCCCGTTCCCGTTCTAAGCGCCGTTCTAACGGCATGCGCCCTTGGCTGGGCTGGGCTATCAAGCTCAGTTTGGTTGGTTTGGTGGTTTTTGCCGTGTTCGCGGTTTACCTCGACGCCGTGGTGCAGGAGAAATTCTCCGGCAAGCGCTGGACAGTTCCAGCCAAAGTGTATGCCCGCCCGCTTGAGTTGTTTGTTGGGCAGAAGCTGGCCAAGGATGACTTCCTCAAAGAGTTGGACGCCTTGGGCTATCGCCGGGAAAACGCGCTGAGCGGCCCTGGCGGTGTCTCTGTGGCTGGCAACAACATTGAGTTGCACTCGCGCGGGTTCCAGTTTTACGAAAGCACAGAGCCATCGCAGCGTGTAAGAGTGCGTTTCTCTGGCGATTATGTGGCCGGCCTGAGTCAGGCCAGTGGCGCTAACCTGGCCGTTGCGCGGCTGGAGCCGTTGATGATTGGCGGGTTGTATCCAGCTCACCAAGAGGATCGCCTGCTGATCAAGTTGGAGCAGGTGCCGCCTTATTTGATCGAAACGTTGGTGGCGATTGAGGATCGTGAATTTTTCAATCACTTCGGCGTCTCGCCTAAAGGTATCGCCCGTGCGGTGTGGGTGAACGCCACGGCGGGTCAATTGCGCCAGGGTGGCAGCACCTTGACGCAGCAATTGGTAAAGAACTTTTTCCTGACCAATGAGCGCACGCTGTCGCGTAAAGCTACAGAAGCGATGATGGCGGTTTTGCTGGAATTGCATTACGACAAGCAGGACATCCTTGAGGCGTATCTCAATGAGGTGTTCCTGGGGCAGGACGGGCAGCGGGCTGTGCATGGTTTTGGCTTGGCCAGTCAGTATTTCTTCAGCCAGCCACTGTCAGAGTTGAAGCTCGATCAGGTTGCATTGCTGGTGGGTATGGTCAAAGGGCCAACCTTCTTTAACCCGCGGCGTAACCCCGAGCGTGCCCTGGCGCGGCGCAATCTGGTACTTGATGTGCTCGCCGAGCAGGGCGTCGCCAGCTTGGCTCATGTCACTGCAGCCAAGCAAAAACCGCTGGGCATTACCCGGCGTGGCAGTTTGGCCGACAGTTCATTCCCGGCCTTTATGGATTTGGTAAAGCGCCAACTTCGAGAGGACTATCAGGAGCAGGACTTAACCGAGGAAGGCCTGCGCATCTTCACCAGCTTTGACCCAATTTTGCAGCTCAAGGCTGAAAGCGCGTTAGCCGACAGCCTTAAGCGCCTGTCAGGACGCAAGGGGGTTGATCAGGTTGAGGCCGGCATGGTCGTCACCAGTCCAGAAAGTGGTGAGATTCAGGCTGTGGTAGGTAGCCGCCAGCCACGCTTTGCCGGTTTTAACCGTGCATTGGATGCTGTGCGGCCAATCGGCTCGTTGATAAAACCAGCGATTTACCTCACGGCGTTGGAGCGACCGAGCCAATACACCTTGACCAGTCTGCTGGAAGACCAGCCTTTCTCCATCAAGGGTCAAGATGGTCAGGTGTGGAGCCCGCAAAACTTCGATCGCAAGGCTCATGGCACCATTTATCTGTATCAGGGGCTGGTCAACTCTTACAACCTGTCCACCGCCAAGCTGGGTCTTGAGGTCGGTGTGCCGCAAGTGTTGAAAACCCTCAATCGCCTCGGTGTTGAGCATGAATGGCCTGCGTATCCATCGATGTTGCTTGGGGCTGGTGCGCTCAGTCCGATGGGTGTGGCAACGATGTATCAGACAATGGCCAATGGCGGTTTCAGCACCCCGTTGCGCAGTATCCGTAACGTGCTCACCGCCGAGGGTGAACCGCTTAAACGGTATCCGTTCCAGATTCAGCAGCGTTTTGATGCGGGTGCCGTTTATTTGCTGCAACACGCCATGCAGCGCAGCATGACAGAAGGCACTGGGCGTTCGGTTTATAGCCAGTTGCCGCGCTCACTGGCGTTGGCCGGTAAAACCGGCACCAGTAACGATTCTCGGGACAGCTGGTTTGCCGGGTTCAGTCAGGATGTTCTGGCGGTGGTTTGGTTGGGGCGCGATGACAATGGCCCCACGCCACTAACCGGTGCGACCGGCGCTCTGCAAGTGTGGGCAGATTTCATGCGTAAGGCCGATCCGCTGCCGCTTGACATGCCCATGCCGGAAAATGTGGTGCAAGCCTGGATAGATTCAAGTAGCGGTCAGGGGACGGATCCGAGTTGTCCGAATGCCGTACAGGTACCTTATATTCGTGGCAGCCAACCCGTCGCGGGGCCGGCCTGTGGAATTCAGGCGCCGGTCGACGAAGTGATGGATTGGATGCGCGGCTGGTTGGATTAAGTGAGAGGGTGTGACGTGAATAAGTGGTTGATTCCAGCGGTAACGACTTCGCTTTTCTTGGTGGGTTGTAACACTGTTCCGCGAGGCTCCATCCCGGTGGTTGAGGGAGGTTCATCGATTTCTTCGGGGCAGGTGGCGTCTTCAGGCGGATATCCTGCATCTGCGCCTCAGGCGCAAACACTGCCGGAGGATTCTGGCGTGGTGGTGATGGTGCCAGGCGGTGTCAGTTCCTCGCCGATTCAATCGTTCCCTGCAGGCAATGCGCCTGTGCAGGCTGGCGTGTCGAATCAGCCCTGGAGCGCCTCGCCTTCGGCCGTGTCGGGTGGCTTTGTCGCGCCTGCGCCCACAGGTATCCCCAGTGGTGGGTTAGCCGTGGATGAGCAACTCGATGGCCCGGTGTTGTCGCTGTTGACCACCGCTCAGCAGCAACAGGGCGGTGGCGACTTAAACGGTGCCGCTTCAAGCCTAGAGCGCGCCCAGCGGATTGCGCCGAGTGAGCCGCAAGTGCTTTATCGGCTGGCCGAAGTGCGCATGGCGCAGGGCGATGCCGCACAGGCGGAGCAGTTTGCGCGCCGTGGTTTGAGCTACGCCAGTGGTCGTCCTGCGCTTCAGGCCAGCTTATGGAATTTGATCGCTCAGGCACGCGAGCGCCAAGGCGATGCGGCAGGTGCTGCGCAAGCACGCGAACAGGCCCGAGTTAGCCTCTGATGGACAAGCGCGTAGCCGATCTGGCTGACCAGCTTTTGCTGATTGAGCGTGAACTGCGGGTGCAGGGGTGGTGGGAGTCGCAAGCGCCTGATTCCCAGGCGCTGTCCAGTCAGGAGCCTTTTTGCGTAGACACGCTGGCATTTGAGCAGTGGCTGCAGTGGATTTTTCTGCCGCGTATGAAGCAAATGCTGGAGTCTGCAGCACCTTTGCCCACTGTGTCCGGCATTCAGCCGATGGCTGAGCAAGTCTATGGCGGCCAGTTGCTGAAGGCTCGAGTGTTAATCCGCCTGCTGGGCGAGTTTGATCAGCTAATTGTTGGCGCGGCTTAAGTCGCGCCGCAGGGCTAGTTACAGTTATCTGTGATCGACTTCTGCGTTTCGGCGATGCGCGCTTGGCGTTCGTCTTCGCTCAGGCGGCGAACTTCGCCCTCTACTTCCATACGCAAGCGTGGGTTGTTTTGCAGTTGTGCCAAGTTGGTGCGCACTTCTTCACAGTACTTCTTGCGCTCAGCTTCCTTGGTTGCCACGTCTTGCTTGACCTTCGCATCGATAGCGGCCTGCTCAGGGTTTGCAATGCTTTCAAACGTTGGGGCAGCTTCGATTGCGTCTGCAGGTGCCGGCTTAGGAGCAGGCAGTGCTGTGTTGATGGTGGTTGCTTCTTGCCCTTGCGGCGGCTGAGCACTGAAATGCGTGACGCCTTGAGCGTCAACCCATTTGTAAACCTGGCCCGCCATGGCTGTGGCGCTGATGGCGAGTAGCAAGCTGCTGGTGATAATCATGCGGCGCATGCGGTTTCCTTAGAGTGGGCGGCTGTACATGCTCACTACTATAACCAAAATGGCTAAATCGTCATCCTGCGCTGCGTCACAGCAGAAGATTGCAGATTCAGTCACGGATTGCTTGACTTGGTCGCGCTGAATCCCAACAATTCCACGCTCGCTGTAGTGGAGTCCGCCGCAAGCAGGCTTTAGCTCAGTAGACATGAGGTGCACACCCGCGCCGACCTGTTACACCCGCAACGCGTTACCTCGCGCTGGGTGGGAAAATCCCGCAACACCAAGGGCCTTTCCCAATACTTGCTCAGTTGTAGCTGACGTAGTCAGCGACCACCGTCGCTCATGCTCTGCTGGCAGTAAACCTATCTTAGGCCGTCCCTTGTAGGCGGTTTTCTGGCGTTTTAGAGGTGAACAACGTGGAGCTTTTATCCGGCGCTGAAATGGTCGTCCGCTTTTTGCGCGACGAAGGCGTTAAAAATATCTATGGGTACCCTGGCGGTGCCTTGCTGCATATCTACGATGCCCTGTTTAAAGAGCCTGAGGTGAACCATATTCTGGTTCGCCATGAGCAGGCGGCTACCCACATGGCGGACGGTTATGCCCGCGCCACGGGTAAGGCCGGTGTTGTGTTGGTGACTTCTGGTCCTGGCGCGACAAATGCCATCACGGGTATTGCTACCGCCTACATGGACTCCATTCCGATGGTGGTGTTGTCCGGTCAGGTGCCTAGCAACATGGTTGGCACTGATGCCTTCCAGGAAACCGACATGATCGGTATTTCCCGTCCGATCGTTAAGCACAGCTTTATGATCAAGCATGCTTCGGAAATTCCGGAAGTTTTGAAAAAGGCCTTTTATCTGGCTCAGTCCGGTCGTCCTGGCCCCGTGGTTGTGGACATTCCCAAGGACATGACCAATCCGGCTGAAAAGTTCGAATACGTTTATCCGAAAAAAGCCAAGCTGCGCTCATACAGCCCAGCTCTGCGCGGCCACTCCGGCCAAATCCGCAAGGCTGCAGAACTGCTGCTGACCGCCAAGCGCCCGATGGTGTATTCCGGTGGTGGCGTAATCATGGGTGAGGCCTCTGCGCCCCTGACCGAACTGGCACAAATGCTTAATCTGCCCGTTACCAATACCCTTATGGGGTTGGGCGGTTATCCGGGTACGGATCGCCAGTTCCTTGGCATGCTCGGTATGCACGGCAGTTACACCGCCAACTTGGCGATGCACCATGCTGACGTCATTCTGGCGGTAGGTGCGCGTTTCGATGACCGTGTAATCAACGGCGCAAGCAAGTTCTGCCCGAATGCCAAGATTATTCACATCGATATCGACCCGGCTTCTATTTCTAAAACCATCAAGGCTGACATCCCGATTGTGGGTCCGGTTGAAAGCGTGATGACAGAAATGGTCGCCATCCTCAAAGAGATCGGTGAGCAACTGAACAAGGATGCTTTGGCCAGTTGGTGGAAGCAGATTGACGAGTGGCGTGGTACGGGTCGCTTGTTCCCTTATAACGAGGGCGACGGCACCATTATCAAGCCGCAGGCTGTTATCGAGATGCTTTCCGAAATCACTAAGGGCGATGCCTTTGTCACCTCGGATGTGGGCCAGCATCAGATGTTTGCTGCGCAGTATTACCGGTTCAATAAGCCTAACCGTTGGATCAACTCCGGCGGCTTGGGCACCATGGGCTTTGGTTTTCCTGCTGCGATGGGCGTCAAGTTGAGCTTTCCGGATGATGAAGTCGCCTGCGTAACCGGCGAAGGCAGCATCCAGATGAATATTCAGGAGTTGTCGACCTGTCTGCAATACGGTTTGCCGGTCAAAATCGTCAACCTGAACAACGGTGCACTCGGCATGGTGCGCCAGTGGCAGGACATGATGTACAGCAGCCGTCACTCGCACTCCTACATGGAGTCGCTGCCTGACTTCGTCAAATTGGCTGAGGCGTATGGCCATGTGGGTATCCGCATCACTGATTTGAAAGATCTCAAACCAAAGATGGAAGAGGCCTTTGCGATGAAAGATCGCTTGGTTTTCCTCGATATCCAGGTTGATACCAGTGAGCACGTCTATCCGATGCACATCAAAGACGGTGCAATGCGCGATATGTGGCTGAGCAAGACGGAGCGTACTTAATCATGCGACACATTATTTCCCTGCTGCTGGAAAACGAGCCAGGCGCATTGTCCCGCGTGGTGGGTCTGTTTTCGCAGCGTAACTACAACATCGAAAGCCTGACCGTGGCCCCGACTGAAGACCCGACGTTGTCGCGTCTGACTCTTACTACTGTCGGTCAAGATGAAGTCATTGAGCAGATCACCAAAAACCTCAACAAGCTGATTGAGGTGGTCAAGCTGGTTGATCTGTCCGAAAGCGCCCACGTCGAGCGTGAGTTGATGTTGGTGAAGGTCAAGGCTACGGGCGCTCAGCGGGCCGAGGTCAAACGTACCACCGACATCTTCCGTGGCCAGATCGTGGACGTAAGCAGCAGCGTTTACACCATTCAGTTGGCCGGCACGAGTGACAAGCTGGACAGCTTTATCCAGGCCATCGGCACCACGTCGATTCTGGAAACCGTACGCAGCGGCGTCACCGGCATTGCCCGTGGCGACAAAGTACTCAGTATCTAATCCATTTAACGAATGGCCTACGGGTCATCTAGACAGGAGAATTTCCATGAAAGTGTATTACGAAAAAGATTGTGACCTCTCGATCATCCAGGGTAAGAAAGTTGCCATCATCGGTTACGGTTCCCAGGGTCACGCTCAAGCGTGCAACCTGAAAGACTCTGGTGTTGACGTAACTGTTGGCCTGCGCAAAGGCTCGGCCACTGTTGCTAAGGCTGAGGCCCACGGCCTGAAAGTAACCGACGTTGCTTCTGCTGTTGCTGCTGCTGACCTGGTCATGATCCTGACCCCGGACGAGTTCCAGTCCGCGCTGTACAAGAACGAAATCGAGCCGAATATCAAGAAAGGCGCCACCCTGGCCTTCTCCCACGGCTTTGCGATCCACTACAACCAGGTTGTGCCGCGTAGCGATCTCGACGTGATCATGATCGCGCCGAAGGCTCCGGGCCACACCGTGCGTTCCGAATTCGTCAAAGGCGGCGGCATCCCTGATCTGATCGCGATCTATCAGGACGCTTCGGGCAACGCCAAGAATGTTGCGCTGTCTTACGCTGCTGGCGTGGGTGGCGGTCGTACCGGCATCATTGAAACCACCTTCAAGGACGAGACCGAAACCGACCTGTTCGGCGAGCAAGCTGTTCTGTGTGGCGGTACCGTTGAGCTGGTTAAAGCCGGGTTTGAAACGTTGGTTGAAGCCGGTTACGCGCCGGAAATGGCCTACTTCGAGTGCCTGCACGAACTGAAGCTGATCGTTGACCTCATGTACGAAGGCGGTATAGCCAACATGAACTACTCGATCTCCAACAACGCCGAATACGGTGAGTACGTGACCGGCCCAGAAGTGATTAACGCTGAATCCCGTCAGGCTATGCGCAATGCGCTGAAGCGCATCCAGGACGGCGAGTACGCCAAGATGTTCATCAGTGAAGGTGCCACCGGCTACCCTTCGATGACCGCTAAACGTCGGAACAACGCTGCTCACGGTATCGAGATCATTGGTGAGCAACTGCGTTCCATGATGCCGTGGATCGGTGCCAACAAAATCGTCGATAAAGCCAAGAACTAAGGTTTTATGACGTAAGAAAAAACGCGGCCTTGGCCTAATGCCGATCAGTTAAGCCTCCCTGCTTGACCTTTGGCCGCAAGAAATCAAAATCCGATGCCTGTATTGGCATCGGATTTTTTATGCGTCTCGCTCGAGCACTGGAACTGACTCACAACATCGCCTCTACCCCCAAGTCAATC
>CAMCJM010000018.1 GCA_945874835.1 Pseudomonas synxantha
CGGCGGATTGCTACGCGTTTTGAGAAAAAGGCCAGTCATTTCAAGTCTATGCTGGCCTTCGCTGCAACCCTGTTGTGGCTCCGCTGATACGTCAACAGAACCTAGTGAATCTTTTCCAGCAAGTTCTTTCGTGTATTTGACAGACCTAGCAACCAGTTTCTCACTACCATCCAATTGTCTGATGGTCAGCAGGAAGTCTGTCGTCATGACCAATGGCACCGATGCCCCTGGATAAGTAGGATGGCGAATGCCTTTTGAACTGGCAATGGCTTGAGTTTTCTCCCTTGGGAAGAGGGGGTACTGCTCACGAATGTCAATTACGTCTTCTGAAAACTCACAGATGAGGTGATAGGCGCGCTCAAGGTCTGAAAGTAAGTGGTGGACACGATCAGATTTCACACCAGGGATTCTGTGGGAACGGCCTTGTGATGGCACATCCTGCACACGTAACCAAGGCACATAGCTAGCCCCGGCACAGTCACCAAATCCCTTCTTCCTGTGCCGTTCTACATCAGCCTCTGTCTTAAATTTACGCCCTCGCAACCCTACCTCCCCTAACCGTCTGGCACTGTCAAAGGTCATCCCCGAAAAAAGTATAGGAAATATTCGCTGCCCCGCATTCATGCGGAGAGGACATTTCAGGCTACGCCTCTTTTTCCTTTTGGCGCAGAACCCTGGCCAGCGGGGAGACAGAAAGTAAAAACCCCCTGTGAAAACAGGGGGTTATCGACATTGTCAGACTATGTTGTAAATTGTCCATCTTTATTGTTATTTGTCAGACTATGTTGTTCCCAATCATCACGCCGCATCGGCCAGCCCCTGCTTACTCAACCGTTACGCTCTTGGCTAGGTTACGCGGCTGGTCGACGTCGGTGCCTTTGAGCAAGGCGACGTAGTACGACAGCAGTTGCAGCGGAATGGTGTACAGGATCGGGGCAAGGGCATCGTGGATATGCGGCATGTTCACCACGTGGGTACCTTCGCCATCGCGCATGCCGGCCTGCTCGTCGGCAAACACCAGCAGCTCGCCGCCACGGGCGCGCACTTCCTGCAGGTTGGATTTGAGCTTTTCCAGCAGTTCGTTGTTGGGTGCCACGGTGACCACCGGCATATTGCTGTCCACCAGTGCTAAAGGCCCGTGCTTTAGCTCACCGGCTGGGTAGGCCTCAGCGTGGATGTAGGAAATTTCCTTGAGCTTGAGTGCACCCTCCATCGCTACCGGGTACTGCGTGCCACGACCGAGGAACAGGCTGTGGTGCTTGTCTGCGAATAGCTCGGAGACTTTCTCCACCACACTGTCCATGGCCAGTGCTTCAACCAAACGCGCCGGCAAGCGACGCAGCTCATCGACCAACTCGGCTTCAAGGGCTTTATCCAAGGTGCCGCGCACCTGCCCGAGGGACAGGGTCAGCAGCATCAGTGCCACCAGCTGAGTGGTAAAGGCTTTAGTTGAGGCCACGCCAATTTCCGGGCCGGCCTGGGTCAGCAGGGTCAGGTCAGATTCGCGCACCAACGAGCTGATGCCGACGTTGCAGATGGCCAAACTAGCCAGATAGCCGCCCTTCTCCGGTGCATTTTCCTTGGCGTTACGCAGGGCAGCCAAGGTGTCGGCGGTTTCACCGGATTGGGAGATGCTGACAAACAGGGTGTCCGGCTGCACCACCACCTTGCGGTAGCGGAACTCGCTGGCTACTTCGATCTGACACGGGATACCCGCCAGGCCTTCCAGCCAATAACGCGCGACCATACCGGCGTGGTAACTGGTGCCGCAGGCGACGATCTGTACATTGCGCACCTTGGCGAAAAGCTCAGCGGCCTGCGGGCCAAAAGCCTGAATCAGAACGTGGTCCGACCCCAGGCGACCTTCGAGGGTGCGCTGCACGACTTTGGGCTGCTCGAAGATTTCCTTGAGCATAAAGTGCCGGTACTCGCCTTTTTCGGCGGCCTCGGCACCTTCGTGGTACTGCACGCTTTCACGCACGACCGGCTGGCCGGTGACATCCCAGACCTGCACGCTGTCGCGCTGGATCTCGGCGATATCGCCTTCTTCCAGGTACATAAAACGGTCGGTGACCTGACGCAGGGCCAACTGGTCGGAGGCGAGGAAGTTCTCGCCCAGGCCCAAGCCAATCACCAGCGGACTGCCACTGCGTGCGGCAAGCAGGCGATCCGGCTGTTTGGCGCTGATCACGGCCAGGCCGTAAGCACCGTGCAGTTGTTTGACCGCTGCCTTCAGTGCCAGCGTCAAATCGTCCTCTGTTTTGAGGATGTGATCGAGCAGATGCACGATAACTTCAGTGTCGGTATCGGAGCTGAACTCATAGCCCAGAGCTTTGAGCTCGGCGCGCATGTCTTCGTGGTTTTCGATAATGCCATTGTGCACCACGGCCAGGTCGTGCCCAGAGAAATGCGGGTGGGCATTGCGCTCGCTTGGCGCACCATGGGTGGCCCAGCGCGTGTGAGCGATGCCCAGACGGCCGGCGAGTGGCTGCTGGCTCAGGGCGTTTTCCAGCTCACTGACCTTGCCGACACGACGACTGCGGTGCAGTTCGCCCTGATCATTGAGCAGCGCAACGCCGGCGCTGTCATAGCCGCGGTATTCCAGGCGCTTGAGGCCTTCAACCAATACGGCAGTAATATTGCGTTCAGCGACTGCGCCTACGATTCCACACATTGCCTTCTCCTTAAGTTTCAACAGGCGAGCAGATCAGCTTGATGCCGCGCTCGGTCAGTTGTTCACGGGCCTCGATACTGAGACGCTCATCAGTTATTAAAGTATGGATGCTGCTCCAGGGCAGCTCCAGGTTGGGAATCTTGCGGCCGATCTTGTCGCTCTCGACCATCACCACCACTTCGCGCGCGACATCGGCCATCACCCGCGACAGGCCGAGCAGTTCATTAAAGGTGGTGGTGCCGCGCGCGAGGTCGATGCCATCAGCGCCGATAAACAATTGGTCGAAATCATAGGAGCGCAGCACCTGCTCAGCGACCTGGCCCTGAAACGACTCGGAATGCGGGTCCCAGGTGCCGCCGGTCATCAGCAGCACCGGCTCATGCTCCAACTCGCCAATGGCACGGGCGACGTTGATGGAGTTGGTCATCACCACCAGACCGGGCTTGTGCCCGAGTTGCGGGATCATCGCGGCGGTGGTGGTGCCGCTGTCGATGATGATCCGCGCATGTTCGCGGATGCACGCCACACCGGCCCGGGCGATGGCCTGCTTGTACTGCGAAACGGGCTGGCTGTCGCTGATCAACTCCTGCGGCATGGGTACCGCACCGCCATAGCGGCGTAGCAGCAGGCCACTCTTTTCCAGCGCGGCGAGGTCTTTGCGAATGGTCACTTCAGAGGTAGCAAAAGCCTTTGACAGCTCATCCACACTCACCTCGCCTTGCTCGGCGAGCAGGGCAAGAATGGTGTGACGGCGTTGCGGTGTGTTGCGTTTCGACATGCTAAGTTTCGATTCGAAAGATAATGGTGCGAATCAAAACCCATTCGAAGCTTTTCGTCAAGATGCAATCGACATAGGGCGGACATGCCGAAGGCTTGTCCGCCGGGTGCGCGGTGACGGAAGCTTCCAGACCGTAGGATGGGTTAGCCGTAGGCGTAACCCATCGATTGGCAGCATGGGTATCGCTGCGCTCAACCCATCCTACGATTTTAAGGCCACCGTCACTTCTTGGTCGGGCGCTTCCAACCTTCAATATTGCGCTGCTTGGCGCGGCCAATGGCCAGGGTGTTATCCGGCACATCGCCGGTAATCACCGAACCGGCGCCGGTGGTGGCGCGATCGCCCAAGGTCACTGGAGCCACCAAAGCGCTGTTGGAGCCGATAAACACGTCCTCGCCCAACACTGTTTTAAACTTATTAGCACCGTCGTAATTGCAGGTGATGGTGCCGGCGCCAATATTGCTGCGCGCACCGATCTCGGCATCGCCTAGGTAGCTGAGGTGACCGGCCTTGGCACCCTCACCCAGCTTGGCATTCTTAAGCTCAACAAAGTTACCCACATGGGCCTTGGCACCCAGAACCGAACCCGGACGCAGACGGGCGAAAGGTCCGCAATCAGCGCCCTCGCCCATTTCAGCCCCTTCCAGATGACTGTTGGCTTTGACGATGGCACCTTTGCGCAGGGTCGAATTCTTGATCACGCAGTTCGGCCCGATCGAAACAAAGTCTTCGATCACCACCTGACCTTCGAGGATCACGTTGATATCAATCGACACATCACGGCCTACCGTCACTTCACCGCGCAGATCAAAACGCGCCGGGTCGATCAGGGTCACGCCCTGTAGCATCAAGCGGCGTGCGGCTCGATATTGGTAATGACGCTCCAGCTGCGAAAGCTGAATGCGGTCGTTAGCCCCTAGCACTTCCATCTCGTCAGCCGCCTGTTCGGTAGCCACCACCAAACCGTCAGCCACCGCCATGGCAATAACGTCCGTCAGGTAGTACTCACCTTGAGCGTTGCTGTTGGACAGCCGCCCGAGCCAGTCGCCCAGATTTTTCCCCGGTACGGCGAGGATGCCGGTGTTGCCTTCGCGGATCAGGCGCTGATCGATGCTGGCGTCCTTATGCTCGACGATGGCCTTCACCACGCCGGCCTCGTCACGCACGATGCGACCGTAACCAGTCGGATCATTCAGATTGACCGTCAACAATCCAAGCTGCTGCTCGCTAACCTGTTGCAGCAGGCGCTGCAGGGTTTCCACTTCAATCAGCGGCACATCACCGTACAGAATCAGCACACGTTCAGCCGTCAACGCTGGCAATGCTTGCGCCACCGCATGACCGGTGCCGAGCTGCTCGCTCTGCAGCACAAAATTAAGGTCGTCCGCGGCCAGTCGCTCACGCACCAGTTCCGCACCATGACCAATGACTACATGAATGCCTTGCGGTTTAAGCAGGCGTGCGGTGTCGATCACATGACCGAGCATGGCTTTACCAGCAACCGGGTGCAGCACCTTGGGCAGGGCCGAACGCATGCGAGTGCCTTGGCCGGCGGCGAGAATGACGATATCGAGCGACATGGAGGGCAGATCCTATTGAGTAGCCCGGATGCAATCCGGGGGTGATCGTCCCGGATTGCATCCGGGCTACCTGCTAAATGACAGGCAAAGAAAAAGGGTAGCCAAGGCTACCCTTTTACTTACACACATTGAAGCCAGTGGCTTAGCCGCCGCCGAACTTCTTACGCAGCTGCTGGACGGTACGCAGCTGAGCTGCAACCTCGGCCAGGTGAGCGGCAGCGGAACCATAATCGAACTCCGCGCCCTTCTCGTGCAGTGCGCGCTCGGCTGCCTTGAGGGCTTCCTGAGCTGCAGCTTCGTCGATATCGGCAGCACGCTGCACGGTATCGGCAAGCACTTTAACCACATTCGGCTGAACTTCCAGGAAGCCGCCGGAGATGTAGTAGACCTCGGCCTGGCCACCCTGCTTGATCAAGCGGATCGGGCCTGGCTTGAGATCGGTCAACAGAGGCGCGTGACCGGGAGTAATACCCAGGTCGCCCAAGTTGCCGTGTGCGATCACCATTTCCACCAACCCGGAAAAGATCTCTCCTTCCGCGCTGACGATGTCGCAATGGACTGTCATGGCCATATCTAACCTCACGTGAGCGCCCGTTGCCGGGCGCACCGATTACAGCTTCTTGGCTTTTTCGACGGCTTCTTCGATACCGCCGACCATGTAGAACGCCTGCTCTGGCAGGTGGTCATAGTCGCCGTTAAGAATGCCGCTGAAACCAGCGATAGTGTCCTTCAGGGAGACGTACTTGCCCGGCGAACCGGTGAAGACTTCTGCCACGAAGAACGGCTGGGACAGGAAGCGCTGGATCTTACGAGCACGGGCAACCAGCAGCTTGTCTTCTTCAGACAGCTCGTCCATACCGAGGATCGCGATGATGTCCTTCAGTTCTTTGTAACGCTGCAGCACGTACTGCACGCCGCGAGCGGTGTCGTAGTGCTCCTGACCAATTACCTGCGGGTCAAGCTGACGCGATGTCGAGTCGAGTGGATCGACCGCTGGGTAGATACCCAGGGAAGCGATGTCACGGGACAGTACAACGGTGGCGTCCAAGTGGGCGAAGGTGGTCGCCGGGCTTGGGTCGGTCAGGTCGTCCGCTGGTACGTATACGGCTTGGATCGAAGTGATCGAACCGGTCTTGGTGGAAGTGATGCGCTCTTGCAGAACGCCCATCTCTTCGGCCAGGGTCGGCTGATAACCTACTGCCGACGGCATACGGCCGAGCAGTGCGGATACTTCAGTACCGGCGAGGGTGTAACGGTAGATGTTGTCAACGAACAACAGAACGTCACGGCCTTCGTCACGGAACTTCTCAGCCATGGTCAGGCCAGTCAGCGCTACGCGCAGACGGTTGCCTGGCGGCTCGTTCATCTGACCGTAAACCAGGGCTACCTTGTCGAGAACGTTGGAATCCTTCATCTCGTGGTAGAAGTCGTTACCCTCACGAGTACGCTCACCCACACCGGCGAACACGGAATAACCGCTGTGCTCGATGGCGATGTTACGGATCAGTTCCATCATGTTTACGGTTTTGCCTACACCGGCACCACCGAACAGACCAACCTTACCGCCTTTGGCGAACGGGCAAACCAGGTCGATAACCTTGATGCCAGTTTCCAGCAGTTCGTTGGAGCTCGACTGCTCAGCGTAGGAAGGTGCTGGGCGGTGAATGCCCCAACGCTCTTCTTCGCCAATCGGGCCGGCTTCATCGATTGGGTTGCCCAGTACGTCCATGATACGGCCAAGGGTTTTCACCCCAACCGGTACCTGGATGCCTGCGCCAGTGCTGTCGACGTTCAGGCCACGCTTGAGGCCTTCGGTCGAACCCATCGCAATGGTACGCACCACGCCGTCGCCCAGCTGCTGCTGAACTTCGAGGGTGGTTTCAGCGCCAACTACTTTCAGCGCTTCATAAATATTCGGCACTTGATCACGCGGGAATTCCACGTCGATAACGGCGCCGATGATTTGAACGATACGTCCGCTACTCATCTTTGGTTCCTCGAATATTTGAACCGTTCTTAAACCGCGGCAGCGCCGCCGACGATTTCCGAAATTTCCTGGGTGATCGCTGCCTGACGTGCCTTGTTATAGACCAGTTGCAAACCACTGATCAGGTCACCGGCGTTATCGGTGGCGTTCTTCATGGCGATCATCCGGGCTGCTTGTTCGCACGCGTTGTTTTCCAACACGGCCTGATACACCTGCGATTCAACAAAACGAATCATCAGGCTATCGAGCAGCGACTGTGCATCAGGCTCGTAGAGGTAATCCCACAGCCCTTTTTGCACGCCTTCTTCTTCGGTCGCGGCCAGCGGCAGCAGTTGCTGCACTTCTGGTTTCTGCGTCATGGTGTTGACGAACTTGTTCGACACCAGATACAGGCGATCAATTCGGCCATCGCTATACGCGTCAAGCATCACTTTGACACTGCCAATCAGGTCGTTGAGTGAAGGCTCTTCACCCAGCTTGCTGATCGCTGCAACCACATTACCGCCGTAGCTGCGGAAGAAGCTTGCGCCCTTACCGCCCACAACACAGAAGTCCACTTCGACCTTGGCTTCACGCCATTCGGCCATATTCTTCAGCAGTGCCTTGAACAGGTTGGTGTTCAAGCCACCACACAGGCCACGGTCACTCGATACCAGGATATAGCCGACACGCTTAACAGCGCGCTCCACCATAAATGGGTGGCGGTATTCCGGGTTGGCATTGGCCAAATGGCCAATTACCTGACGGATACGCTCGGCATAGGGACGACCAGAAGCCATGCGCGCCTGAGCTCTGCGCATCTTGCTGACCGCCACTTTTTCCATGGCGCTGGTGATCTTCTGCGTGCTTTTGATGCTCGCGATTTTACTGCGAATCTCTTTTGCGCCTGCCATTTCACACCTTTTGGTTCAAGCAGGCGGGGGCGTCTAAGCCCCCGCTGCGGTTACCAGGTTTGGGTGGCTTTGAACTTCTCGATACCGGCTTTGAGGCCCGAATCGATCTCGTCGTTGAAGTCACCCTTTTCGTTGATCTTCGCCATCAGATCGGCGTGATCACGGTTGAAGTAGGCAAGCACCGCTGCTTCAAAGGCACCCACTTTCTTCACGTCCACGTCCTGCAGGAAGCCACGCTCGGCGGCATACAGGGACACGGACATGTCGGCGATGGACATCGGCGCATATTGCTTCTGCTTCATCAGCTCGGTAACGCGCTGACCGTGTTCAAGCTGCTTGCGGGTGGCTTCGTCCAGGTCAGAAGCGAACTGGGCGAATGCTGCCAGTTCACGGTACTGAGCCAGAGCGGTACGGATACCACCGGAAAGCTTCTTGATGATCTTGGTCTGAGCAGCACCACCTACGCGGGATACCGAAATACCGGCGTTCACTGCAGGACGGATGCCCGAGTTGAACATGGACGATTCCAGGAAGATCTGACCGTTGGTGATCGAAATCACGTTGGTCGGAACGAACGCGGAAACGTCGCCACCTTGAGTTTCGATGATCGGCAGAGCGGTCAGGGAACCGGTTTTACCTTTTACAGCGCCGTTGGTGAACTTCTCAACGTACTCTTCGGATACGCGCGATGCGCGCTCCAGCAGACGGCTGTGGAGATAGAACACGTCGCCTGGGTAAGCTTCACGGCCTGGCGGACGGCGCAGCAGCAGGGAAATCTGGCGGTAGGCCACTGCTTGCTTGGACAGATCGTCATACACGATCAGCGCGTCTTCACCGCGGTCGCGGAAGTATTCGCCCATGGTGCAACCGGCGTACGGTGCGATGAACTGCAGTGCAGCGGATTCGGAAGCGGAGGCCGCGACCACGATGGTGTTAGCCAGCGCGCCGTTTTCTTCCAGCTTGCGTACCACGTTGGCGATGGTCGATTGCTTCTGACCGATGGCTACGTAGACGCACTTAATGCCGCTGTTTTTCTGGTTGATGATGGCGTCGATGGCCAGAGCGGTTTTACCGATCTGACGGTCACCGATGATCAGCTCGCGCTGGCCACGGCCAACCGGGATCATGGCATCGACCGACTTGTAACCGGTTTGTACCGGTTGGTCGACCGACTTACGCCAGATCACGCCCGGAGCAACTTTTTCGACTGCGTCAGTTGCTTGTGCGTTGATCGGGCCTTTGCCATCAATCGGGTTACCCAGGGCATCAACCACACGACCCAGCAGTTCCGGACCAACCGGGACTTCAAGGATGCGGCCGGTGCACTTGGCGCTCATGCCTTCGGCGAGCGTGGTGTACGCGCCCAGTACCACTGCACCTACGGAGTCTTGCTCCAGGTTCAGGGCCATACCGAAAACACCACCAGGGAATTCGATCATCTCGCCGTACATCACATCGGCGAGGCCGTAAATGCGCACGATACCGTCAGAAATGCTAACGATGGTGCCTTCATTACGGGCTTGAGCGGTCACATCCAGCGCGCCAATGCGCTGCTTGATGATTTCGCTAATTTCGGAAGGATTCAGTTGCTGCATGCCAGTTCCCTCAAATCAGGATTTCAACGCTTCGGCCAGCTTGTTCAATTTGCCGCGTACCGAACTGTCGATGACCAGGTCACCTGCGCGGATCAACAAACCGCCAATAAGGGCAGCATTGACAACCGGCTTGGGTTGGACAGTCCGAGCAAGCCGCTTGGAAAGCGCGGCAGCCAGGGTTTGTAGTTGTTCCGCGCTGAGCTCAAAGGCTGTTTGCACCTCAACGTCGAGGGTGCTTTCAGCTTCAGCTTTCAATACGGTGAATTGCTCAAGCACGACCGGAAGCAGCGACAGACGATCATTGCTGCTCAGGGTGGCGACGAAGCTGATGAACGCGTCATCAACGTGGCCACTGCACACCTGGGCGAGTACTTTGACTTTCTGCTCGCTGGTCAACGCTGGATTAGCCAGTTGTTGTGCTACTTCCGGGGTCTGCACGGCGGCAGCGGAAAAAGACAACATTGCCAACCAGACATCAGCCTGGCCGGCAGTGCTGGCGTACTCAAAAGCGGCTTTGGCGTAAGGCCGACCAAGCGTAATGGTATTGATCATCGCTTGCCTCGCTTAGAGTTGGGAGGCCAGTTTTGCGACCAATTCATTGTGAGCGGCACCATCAATCGAAGACTCAAGAATCTTCTCGGCACCCACAACGGCCAGTACTGCTACTTGGGCACGCAGTTGATCCTTGGCACGATTCACTTCCAGATCAATTTCGACTTTAGCAGCCGCAATCAGCTTCTCACCTTCGGTGCGAGCTTGGGTCTTGGCTTCTTCAACGATCGAATTTGCGGTTTTATTCGCACGGTCAATGATTGCGCTGGCCTGCTCTTTACTTTCACGCAGTAATTGAGCAGCGCGTTCCTGGGCAAGGTGCAGATCGCGCTCAGCGCGTCCTGCTGCATCCAGACCTTCTGCAATTTTCTTCTGGCGTTCTTGCATGGCGCTGGTCAGCGGCGGCCATACAAACTTCATGCAAAACCAGACGAAAATAGCGAAGGCAATCGTTTGACCGATCAGGGTCAGGTTTATGTTCACAGCGATTTACCTCGTGCTATCTCGTATGTGCGGATCAGTTTCGCAGCTATGGGGGTTCGCCTAGGCGAACCCCGCATCAATCTGGAAAGCGATTAAGCACCAGCAGCCGGAGCGACAACGAAGATCAGGTACATCGCGATACCAACACCGATCATCGGAACGGCGTCGAGCAGGCCGGCCATCAGGAAGGTCTTGGTTTGCAGCATTGGAGCCAGCTCAGGTTGACGAGCAGTAGATTCCAGCAGCTTGCCACCCAGCAGGGCGAAACCGATACCAGTGCCCAGGGCGCCCAGACCGATCATCAGGGCAGCAGCGATATAGACGAGTTCCATAAATAAAGCTCCAGAGTTTCAGAAGTTAAGGTTTTTGTTAAAGGGTTACAGATGTCACGTTGCTATCAATGATGATCTTCGTGCGCGGCACTCAGATACACCACTGTCAACACCATGAAAATAAAGGCCTGCAGCGGGATCACCAGGATGTGGAAGATCGCCCATGGCACATTGAGCCCGAACTGCAGATAGAAGGGCAACAACGCGATCAGGATGAACACCACCTCGCCAGCGTACATGTTACCGAACAGTCGCAGGGCCAGACTCAGAGGCTTGGTCAGCAGGCCAATGATTTCGAGGAAAAGGTTGAAGGGGATCAGCGCCCAGTGATTGAACGGCGTGAACGAGAGCTCCTTGGTGAAGCCACCCAGACCTTTAACTTTAATGCTGTAGAAAATAATCAGAATGAACACGCCGAGGGCGATGCCGAAGGTGCCGTTCGGATCGGCTGTTGGCACGATCTTGAAGTACGGCAGACCAAGCAGCGAAGCCAGACCAGGAATGTAGTCGACCGGAATCCACTTCAGGCTGTTCATCAGCAAGACCCATACAAAGATGGTCAGTGCCAATGGTGCAACCAAGGCGTTGCGGCCGTGGAAGGTGTCTTTAACGATGCCCTGAACAAACTCAATGGCCATTTCAGCCATGTTTTGCAGTCCACCCGGAATACCGGTGGTGGCTTTGTTCGCAGCCAATCGGAAAAGGCCTAGGAAGATCAAACCCATGAAAACCGACCAGCCCATGGTATCCACATGAACGGCCCAGAAACCCATCTGTGCGACTTCTTCCGGGGTTTGGGCCAGAATCCAGCCTTTTTCCGGGTGTTCGCCATAGACCAGGTTTTGCAAGTGGTGCTGGATGTACTCTGACGGGGTGTTTGCCATAAACGCCTCAAACGCTGTAATGCTTCAGAAATTTTTTATCAGTAGTGGAGCAGTGGCGCCTATCGCCACAGCCAGCAGGTAACCGACAAACAGCGCCGTGATATCCAACTGCCTGATGCCCACGAACAGCAGCGCAAACAGCACTGCTGTGAAAATCCATTTGCCCATTGCTCCAGACCAGATGGACAGAACAATGTCTTTTGCCGAACGCGCACCAAAAAAGCGGAAAGCCTTATACGCAAAAAAAGCGTTCGGTAGCAGGGCTGTTAACCCACCGAACAATGCCGAGTAACCAGCGGTTAGGCCGCCGCCTAGGAAAAACACCAAGGCAACTAGCAGGCTGAATAGTGCCTGCACACGCAGAACAGGGAATCCGGGTTGCTGAGTGAACGGCGTTTTGTTGCGAATGGCCAATCCAGCGAACTCCGGTTCAAGCTGCAGAAAATACCAACTTGAAGCATAAAAACAGCGCGGCGAGTATAGGTGTAGGTCTGTTACCAATCAACCGTACTGTAGTGTCGGTGTGGCCAATACTACATGGCCAATTGTTTCAGCGAATGTGGGCAAGTACGCCCTGCAATTCATCCAACGAGCTGTAGCTGATGACTAACTGGCCTTTGCCTTTTTGCCCGTGCTTGATTTGCACCGGAGAGCCCAAACGCTCAGCCAGGCGCTGTTCGAGGCGACTGATGTCCGGGTCCGTCTTGACCACGGCAGCAGGTTTCTCTTTGCTATGGAGCCACTGACGCACCAATGCTTCGGTCTGACGCACGGTCAAACCGCGTGCGACAACATGTCGCGCACCTTCAGTCTGCTGTTCGGCAGGTAGGCCGAGTAAGGCTCGCGCATGGCCCATTTCCAGGTCACCGTGAGACAACAGGGTTTTAATCTCTTCGGGCAGGGCGATCAGGCGCATCAAGTTGCTGATGGTAACGCGCGATTTACCCACCGCATCGGCGACCTGCTGCTGGGTGAGTTGGAGCTCTTGCTGCAGGCGCTGCAAAGCCATGGCTTCTTCGATCGGATTGAGGTCTTCACGCTGAATGTTTTCGATCAGCGCCATGGCAATGGCCGCTTCATCGGGCAGTTCACGGACCATGGCTGGAATCGTGTCCAGACCGGCTTGCTGGGTGGCACGCCAGCGCCGCTCACCTGCAACAATCTCAAACCGTCCCTCGCCAATCGGGCGAATGACGATGGGCTGCATCACACCGTGGGATTTGATCGACTGGGCGAGTTCTTCCAGGGCTGTGGCGTCCATGTCGCGGCGCGGCTGGTATTTACCGCGCTGGATCAAGTCGACCGGCACGTACTGCAGTTCACGGTTGTCGGCTTGCGCCGCCTCTTCCTGCAACGCACTCACACTGGTGCCGCCCAGTAGGGCGTCGAGACCGCGTCCCAGTCCTCTTTTTTTCACAGCCATGGGTATTTCCTTATGCGGTTGCAGTGTGAGCGCTAGCACGCTGACGACGGACCAATTCACCCGCCAGTGCCAGGTAGGCAATGGCACCTCGTGATTGTTTGTCGTACACCAGTGCCGGCATGCCGAAACTCGGCGCTTCGGCTAAACGCACGTTACGCGGGATGACCACGTCGTAAAGCTTGTCGCCAAAATGCTGCTTGAGTTGCGCGCTTACATCGTTGGTCAGGCTGATGCGTGGGTCGTACATGGTACGCAGCAGGCCTTCGATTTTCAGGTTGGGGTTCAGCAGCTCGGCAATGCGCTGGATGCTGTTGACCAGATCAGACAGACCTTCGAGCGCGTAGTACTCGCACTGCATGGGGATGATCACACCATCGGCGGCCACCAGGGCGTTGACCGTCAGCATCGACAGCGCCGGCGGGCAGTCGATGAGGATGTAATCGTAATTCTCGCGGATTGGCGCCAACGCATAACGCAGGCGGCTTTCCTTCATTTTCATTTCCAGCAGCGACACTTCAGCGGCGGTCAGATCGCGGTTGGCCGGTAGCAGTTGATAGCCGCCATGTTCGGAAAACTGCATGGCATCGATCAGGTTGCATTCGCCGATCAGTACGTCGTAGATCGAGTGTTCCAGGGCATGCTTATCCACACCACTGCCCATGGTGGCATTGCCCTGTGGGTCGAGGTCGATCAGCAACACGCGGCGCTTGGTCGCGACCAGCGAAGCGGCCAGATTGATGCAGGTGGTGGTTTTGCCCACGCCGCCTTTCTGGTTAGCGATTGCGAATACCTTAGCCATGCTGCGTTCCCCCTAGACCGAGCGACGCAGTATCAGCAGATGGCGCTGACCTTGGCAACCGGGAACCTTGAGCACATGGGTGGCGGTGAGGCTAAAGTCCGCGGGCAGTGCTTGCAGCTCGTCATCCGGGTGTACGCCCTTCATGGCCAACCACTGGGTGCCACCATCGCCTAGGTGGCGCGTCCAGTTACTGAAATCTTCCAGTGAGCTAAACGCCCGTGAGCAGATACCGCTGAACGGCACAGCCGGGGTGAACGCTTCAACCCGGCTGTGGATAACTTGCAGGTTGGCCAGTTTCAGCTCGAGCTTCACCTGTGTAAGAAAACGGGTCTTCTTGCCGTTTGAATCCAGCAGCGTGAATTGCCGCTCAGGAAACAGAATGGCCAGAGGAATACCCGGCATACCGCCGCCACTGCCAACGTCCAGCCAGTTATCCCCAGCCTCAGTGACGAAGGGCACCACGGACAAACTGTCGAGCAAATGACGCGAAACCATTTCATCGGGATCGCGTACGGCGGTCAGGTTGTAGGCCTTGTTCCACTTGATCAGCAGGGCCAGGTAGGCCAGTAACTGCTCATGCTGCTGCGCGCTGAGTTCAACACCCAGCTCAAGAGCGCCTTGGCTCAATTCTTCGGCGTGACGTGCGGTGACCAACGACATCAGGCGCTGCGCTCCAACTGCTGACCGGCAGTGCGTTTTTTCAGGTGGATAAGCAATAGAGAAATCGCTGCAGGGGTAACACCGGGAATGCGCGATGCCTGGCCCAGGGTTTCCGGGCGGCTAATGCCGAGTTTGTGCTGGATTTCTTTGGACAGACCGGAAATACCGGCATAGTCGATGTCGGACGGCAGCTTGGTGTTTTCACTGGCGCGTAGACGGGCAATTTCATCTTGCTGACGATCGATGTAGCCCGCGTATTTGGTCTTGATCTCAATCTGTTCCGCAACTTGCGGATCTTGCGCACCGCCACCAGTGATGGTCACCAGCCCGGCGTAATCGATTTCCGGGCGGGCCAGCAGATTGAGCAGGTTGTATTCGTGGGTCAGCGGTGTGCCGAAGTGGGCGGCAATCGCATCACCCTGAGTCGTACCGGGTCGCACCCAGGTGCTTTTCAGGCGCTGTTCTTCCTGCACGATGGCTTCGCGCTTGGTTTCGAACGCCGCCCAGCGCACATCATCGACCAGGCCCAGCTCGCGGCCTTTCTCAGTCAGGCGCAGGTCGGCGTTGTCTTCACGCAGAATCAACCGGTATTCGGCGCGCGAGGTGAACATGCGGTAGGGCTCTTGGGTTCCCAAGGTAATCAGGTCATCGACCAGCACACCGATGTATGCCTCGTCGCGGCGCGAGCACCAATTGTCCTTACCTTGAGCGCGCAATGCTGCATTGCAACCCGCGAGCAAACCTTGTGCACCGGCTTCTTCGTAGCCAGTGGTACCGTTGATTTGTCCGGCAAAGAACAGTCCAGCGATTACTTTGGTTTCCAGGCTGTACTTGAGATCACGCGGATCGAAGTAGTCGTATTCGATGGCGTAACCGGGCCGGACGATGTGCGCGTTTTCCATGCCACGGATGCTGCGCACGATCTGCAGCTGCACATCGAACGGCAGCGAAGTCGAGATGCCGTTGGGATACAGCTCATGGGTATTCAGGCCTTCGGGCTCGATAAATACCTGATGGCTGTCCTTATCGGCAAAGCGATGAATCTTGTCTTCGATGGACGGGCAATAACGCGGGCCGACGCCCTCAATCACACCGGAGTACATCGGCGAGCGATCGAGGTTGGCCGCGATTATTTCGTGGGTACGGGCGTTGGTGTGCGTAATCCAGCAACTGATCTGCCGTGGCTGCTGTTCCGCACGACCGAGGAAAGACATTAGCGGCGTTGGCGTATCGCCGGGCTGCTCGGTCATCAGCGAGAAATCCACTGAACGACCATCAATGCGTGGCGGCGTACCGGTTTTCAAGCGACCAACACGCAACGGCAATTCTCGTAATCGCTGAGCCAAAGCAATTGAAGGTGGATCGCCGGCACGACCTCCGGAGTAGTTCTGCAGACCGATGTGGATAAGTCCACCGAGGAATGTACCCGTGGTCAACACCACGGAATCCGCGAGGAAACGCAGACCCATTTGGGTAACGACGCCTTTCACTTCGTCGTTTTCGACGATCAGATCATCAGCCGCTTGCTGAAATATCCACAGGTTGGTCTGGTTTTCCAGTGTTTCGCGAATCGCGGCTTTGTACAGCACGCGATCAGCCTGCGCACGTGTGGCGCGAACGGCTGGGCCCTTGCGACTGTTGAGCACACGGAACTGGATACCGCCTTTGTCAGTGGCTTCAGCCATTGCGCCGCCAAGGGCGTCGATTTCCTTGACCAGATGGCTCTTACCGATGCCGCCAATGGCCGGGTTGCAGCTCATCTGCCCAAGGGTTTCAACATTGTGGGTCAGCAGCAGGGTTTTCACCCCCATACGGGCTGCCGCCAATGCGGCTTCGGTGCCTGCATGGCCACCGCCGATGACGATTACCTGAAAACGGGAAGGGAAATCCACCACGCACCTCGTGCCTGTTGAGAAATGGGGGGCTTTTTGGTTTGAAAAGCGGGAAAGGCGGCAAGTATAGGGATTTAGCCGATGTGAAAGAAGCCTTTTGCACAAAAAATAGCCAGCTTACTTGGGCGCTGTTCGGGTGTGTCGGTTAATAAAGAATAAAAGAGAGAATTTTTATAAAGCCTTGTTTTTATGTTTATTACTTAGCAATGGATTTTCTGTTGATAGATTGCTACAGCCCAATTAAATCAATGTGTACAGCGTTTTAAAAGTCTGTACAAATCCTGCTTTTTGCCTGTTCAGTTGCCGTACGTAACGTGTGGATGAAAAGCTTAGTTATCCACAGGCATGGTTATCCTCAGTTTTATCACCGGGTTATAGCCAGACCTTAGGCAGGGTTTTCCACAGGGCTTAGGTGGATAAATAAATGCCTGGATGTGTCTATTGCGCCCAGGCGAAGGCCTGCCTAGGTGGCATAAATGAGCTTTTTAGAGAAGGACGCTGCGTAGGATGGTCTTGGTGCAGGCAGGAAATTTTGAAGGTGACTCGCGGTTCGATGCGCCGTAACCCATCAAGAATAGGCTGCAGATGATGGGTTACGCGGCTCTGGGATCGGCATATCACCCCCCGGATGCAATCCGCGATCTACGGTTGTGTAGGGTGGATTACGCCTTTTTCATCCACCAATCGCAGTAGGTGGACGACTGAAGACGAGGCTGCGGTCTTGCGAATAAACATAGGCTCTACAAAAGCTTCTTTCACGCTCACAGGCGCTTTTTGTAGCTTGTGGCTTACCGCTTGGCGCTCATTTGCCTATACAAAAGCTGGAGAAGATCCGCCCCAGCAGATCATCAGAACTGAATGCTCCGGTGATTTCGCCCAGGGCCTGCTGGGCCATGCGCAGGTCTTCTGCCAGTAGCTCACCGGCACCGGCCAGGGTCAGTTGTGCATAACCGTGTTCAAGGTGGGTAGAGGCCTGGCGCAGGGCCTCAATGTGTCGCCTGCGTGCGCTGAAGCTGCTCTCCGAGGTCTGCTCATAGCCCATGCAGGCCTTGAGGTGTTCGCGCAGTAGATCTAGGCCTTCAGCAGATTTGGCCGACAGGCTGATGGTGACGTGCTGATCATTGCAGAGCTCCAGCCCCACCGACTCGCCAGACAGATCCGCTTTATTGCGAATCAAGGTGACCTTGGCCGGATCAGGACGCCGGTCGAGAAACTCCGGCCACAGGCCAAAGGGATCGTCAGCTTCCGGCGCAGTGGCATCCACCACCAACAAAATACGATCCGCCTCGCCAATCGCTTTGAGTGCTCGCTCTACACCGATGCGTTCGACCTGATCCTCGGTATCACGCAGGCCAGCGGTGTCGACCACGTGTAATGGCATGCCATCGATGTGGATATGTTCGCGTAGCACATCGCGCGTGGTACCGGCTATTTCGGTAACGATGGCTGCCTCGCGTCCTGCCAGGGCATTGAGCAGGCTGGATTTGCCAGCATTTGGCCGACCGGCAATCACCACGGTCATGCCATCACGCAGCAGTGCGCCTTGACCGGCCTCACGCAGCACGCCCGATAAGTCGGTGCGTACGCCATCGAGCAGGTTGAGTACATGACCGTCGGCGAGAAAGTCGATTTCTTCTTCGGGGAAGTCGATGGCGGCTTCGACATAGATACGCAGGCTTATTAACCGTTCGGTAAGACCGTGCACACGACGGGAGAACTCGCCCTGCAGCGAACGCAAAGCATTGCGTGCGGCCTGCTCGGAACTGGCTTCAATCAGGTCAGCAATGGCTTCAGCCTGCGCCAGGTCGAGCTTGTCATTGAGAAAGGCACGTTCGCTGAATTCACCGGGGCGCGCCAGGCGTGCGCCAAGTTGTACACAGCGGCGCAGCAGCAGATCAAGCACCACTGGCCCGCCATGGCCCTGCAGTTCCAGCACATCTTCTCCGGTAAAAGAGTTAGGTCCTGGGAAGTACAAGGCCAAGCCTTCATCCAGTACTTGTTCGGCACCAGCGAAGAATGGCCCGTAGTGGGCGTAGCGCGGTTTTAGCTCACGCTGGCAGATTGCCTGTGCCAACGTGCTGGCCAGTGGCCCGGAGACGCGCACGATACCCACACCACCACGACCCTGGGCGGTGGCGACGGCAGCAATGGTTTCAGTAACGGGTGGCATACGGTTCTCCTGAATTGGGCATAGCAAAACGCCCCTAAAAAGGGGCGTTTGTTACAGCTTAGAAGCTTGCAGCCTAGGCATCTGCAGCCTTAGCGGCGGCTTCAATCTTGCGCGTAATGTACCACTGCTGGGCGATGGACAAGACGTTGTTGACCACCCAGTACAGCACCAGACCCGCAGGGAACCACAGGAAGAAGAAGGTGAAGATGATTGGCATCATTTTCAGCACTTTGGCCTGCATCGGATCCGGCGGCGTCGGGTTGAGCTGCTGCTGAATAAACATGGTCGCGCCCATGATGATCGGCAGGATGAAGAATGGGTCTTTGATCGCCAGGTCAGTTATCCACAACAACCATGGAGCCTGACGCATTTCCACCGATTCCAGCAGCACCCAGTAGAGCGCAAGGAATACCGGCATCTGCACCAGGATCGGCAAGCAGCCGCCCAGTGGGTTGATCTTCTCTTTTTTGTACAGCTCCATCATCGCCTGCGACATCTTCTGGCGATCTTCACCGTGCTGCTCTTTCAACTGAGCGAGCTTCGGTGCTACGGCACGCATGCGCGCCATGGATTTGTAGCTGGCGGCAGAAAGCGGGAAGAAGATCAGCTTGATGATGATGGTCAGGACAATGATCGACCAACCCCAGTTACCCAAGATGCTGTGGATAACTTCGAGTAACCAGAAGATTGGTTGGGCCAGGAACCACAGGAAGCCATAGTCAACAGTCAGCTCAAGACCCGGCGAAAGTGTCTTTAGATAGCCCTGTAGCTTCGGGCCGGCATACAGAATTGCACTGGTTTCACCTTGAGCGCCGGCAGCAACCTGAACGGCCGGGCCGGTAAAGCCGACAATGTAGTTGCCTTGGCTGTCTTTACGGGTTTGAACTTGGTTAGTGCTGTCTTGGCTTGGAATCCAGGCAGTGACGAAGTAATGCTGTAGCCAGGCAACCCAGCCTCCTTGAACGGTTTCTTTAAACGCTTGTTTATCGATGTCGCCCATCGATACTTTTTTGTACGGTTCTTCGCGGGTCCACAGGGCTGCACCCAGGTAGGTGGCCGTGCCGGTCGCAGTCGTTGACGAAGGATCACCGCTGTTGTCGCGCTTGAGCTGGGCAAACATGTTGCCGCTCCAGGCTTCAGCGCTCTGATTGTCGATCAGATAGGTGATGGCCACCTGATACGAGGATGGGTCAACACAGCCGGTTTTTTTCTGCTGCTGCTCTTTGGCTGAGCACTCTGTACTCAGACCACGCTTCAACGTGAAGCGCTTGGTGTAGTTCACACCGTTTTCACTTAGCGTAAGGTCAACGTGCAGTTCGTTCTGACCATCGGCCAGTTCGTAACTCTTTTGCGCGCTGCTCCACAATGCTCGGCCGCTGGATTTATCCGGTGCGTTGGTACCGATCAGGCCACTTTGCGCCAGATAAGTACGCTCGTTACCGTTGTCGAACAGCAGAAAAGGAACATCAGGACGGTCCTGGCGACGCGGGTACTGCGTTAAACGCAGTTGCACCACATCCCCACCGCGCGGATCGATGGCCAGATCCAGCACATCGGTTTTTACCCGAATCAATTCGTCGTTGACGACCGGCGCAGCGTTGATGCTGCTGGCCTCAGCAGCGGGTGTGCTGCTTGGAATATCATCATTATTGGCTGAAGCAGAAGCTGCAGAGGTATCCGGCAATCCAGGAACAGTGCTGGTAGTCGCGGCAATTTCTGTCGGCAAGGCGGCTTGGCCGTAGTCCTGGTTCCACTGGAGAACCATCATATAGGACACGATTGCCAGGGCGACGATCAGGATCGAACGTTGAATATCCATGATTATTCGGCCATCGAAGAGGAACGGGAGTTTTTCGCGGAGGGAACCGGATCGAAGCCACCAGGATTCCATGGATGGCAGCGACCTAGCCGACGCAACGTCAGCCAGCCACCACGCATGACGCCATGTTGATCAATGGCTTCTAGCGCGTAGCAAGAACAGCTTGGGTAGAAACGACAGTGACTGGCCATCAAGGGGCTGATGGCGTAACGGTAAAACTGGATGGGCAGCAAAACCAGTTTACGCATCGGGACTGTCGTTCGCCCCGGGTATTGTCGCGGTTTCCGGGTTTGGCTTGCTACGTTCGAGGCGTTTCCAGAGTTTGCCAAACTGGCGTGCCAGTTCAGTATTTTCCAGATCACCAAGGCCTTTACGCGCCACCACAACGATATCCCACCCAACCAAGTTGTCTTGGTTCAAGCGGAATGATTCGCGGATCTGGCGTTTAAGGCGGTTGCGCTCAACGGAGAGCTTTACGCTCTTTTTGCCAATCACCAGCCCTAGCCGGGGGTGATCAAGCTCATTGTTGCGCGCCAGCAGCAGGACATTTTTGCCCGGAGCTTTGCCGCTGGGGGAGTCGAAGACTGCCTTGAATTGCCGGGGGGTTAGCAGACGCTTTTCCCGGCTGAAGTCTCGACTCACCACAAGACCGAATTATTAAACGGCGAGACGCTTACGGCCCTTGGCGCGGCGACGCGACAGGACAGCACGGCCGTTCTTGGTGGCCATACGAGCACGGAAACCGTGGGTGCGAGCGCGTTTGATAGTGCTGGGTTGGAAAGTACGTTTCATGGTGCGGTACCTGGGTGGTCGACTACGGGCCGGAATGGCCCCCGTTTTAAGAGACCGGCAATTCTAGAGAAACCGAAGGGTCAGGTCAATTTCCAAGCAGGCTTTTCGTACATAAAGAAATATAAAGAAGAGAATATTTAAAGATGTTTTATAGCGTTAGTAACTATTAGCACTGACCGTTTCTGTGGATAAGGTTGCCTAGCTCACTGCTGGCAAGGCTTTCAGCGGCGAGTAACTCTGTCAAAAAGACGTGCTGCAGCTGTGTGGAAGCGGCGTACAAGCTGAGGATGAAAGTGGATTTTACCCACAGGCAGTTTTTCCACCGGTTTTTCCCCTGGGTTATCCCATGCCCTGAGGTGGGGTTATCCACAGAGTTTGTTTAGCTGTGTTTTTTCTTCGCCATCTCAAACAAAGCCTTGATTTTCCTTGCTCTTAGGCCTTGGTACATGTGGATAACTCAAGTCTCTAGCGCTACAATGGCGGCTGATTTTTGCCTCGTGCTTTTAGATTTAGGGGATGTCCGTGTCTGTGGAACTTTGGCAGCAGTGTGTCGAGCTTTTGCGCGATGAGCTGCCTGCTCAGCAATTCAACACTTGGATTCGTCCGCTTCAGGTCGAGGCTGAAGGTGACCAGCTTCGTGTCTATGCGCCGAACCGTTTTGTCCTCGACTGGGTTAACGATAAGTACCTCAGCCGCCTGCTTGAGCTGCTTACTGAGCGCACAAACGGATTGATCCCTGACATCTCTCTATTAATAGGTAGCAAGCGCAGCACAGCGCCCCGCTCCCCTTCTATTGTGAGCGCGCCTACTGCCGTGCCAGCGGCTGCAACAGCTTCTGTTGCTAGCCCTAGGTCCAATGCAGTGACAACTGAACCGTCGCGCGCCAGTTTTGATCCTATGGCTGGTGCCGCCAGTCAGCAGGCACCTGCACGCGAACGTACAGTGCAGGTTGAAGGCGGTCTAAAACACACCAGTTACCTCAACCGCACGTTTACCTTTGATAACTTTGTTGAGGGTAAGTCCAACCAGTTGGCCCGCGCAGCGGCTTGGCAGGTGGCGGACAACCCTAAGCATGGTTACAACCCGCTGTTCCTTTATGGCGGCGTTGGTTTGGGTAAAACCCACCTGATGCATGCGGTGGGAAACCATTTGTTGGCCAAGAATCCGAACGCCAAGGTTGTCTACCTTCACTCTGAGCGTTTTGTGGCTGACATGGTTAAAGCCCTGCAGCTCAACGCAATCAACGAGTTCAAGCGCTTCTACCGTTCTGTCGATGCGCTGCTGATTGATGACATTCAGTTTTTCGCTAAGAAAGAACGTTCCCAGGAAGAGTTCTTCCACACCTTCAACGCGTTGCTTGAAGGTGGTCAGCAGGTGATTCTGACCAGTGACCGTTACCCGAAAGAAATTGAAGGTCTTGAAGAGCGCCTTAAGTCACGCTTTGGTTGGGGGCTGACGGTTGCGGTTGAACCGCCCGAGCTGGAAACCCGCGTAGCCATTTTGATGAAGAAGGCCGATCAGGCCAAAGTAGATCTGCCCCATGATGCCGCCTTCTTTATTGCCCAGCGCATCCGCTCTAACGTGCGTGAGTTGGAAGGTGCGCTCAAGCGCGTGATTGCTCACTCACACTTTATGGGGCGCGACATCACCATTGAGCTTATACGTGAGTCATTGAAGGACCTGCTTGCTCTGCAAGACAAGCTGGTTAGCATCGACAATATTCAGCGTACGGTTGCCGAGTACTACAAGATCAAAATTTCTGATCTGCTCTCCAAGCGTCGCTCACGCTCGGTCGCTCGGCCACGTCAAGTTGCCATGGCCTTGTCCAAAGAATTAACCAACCACAGCTTGCCGGAAATAGGCGATGCCTTCGGCGGGCGCGATCACACCACGGTATTGCATGCATGCCGTAAGATTGCTGAACTTAAAGAAACCGACGCGGACATCCGCGAGGATTACAAAAATCTGCTGCGAACGCTGACCACCTAATTTCGCAACTTCACTAGGCAAGGGACTAGACCATGCATTTCACTATTCAACGCGAAGCCCTGTTGAAACCTCTGCAACTGGTCGCCGGCGTCGTGGAACGCCGTCAGACCTTGCCGGTTCTCTCCAACGTATTGCTGGTTGTTGAAGGTCAGCAGTTGTCTTTGACCGGCACTGACCTTGAAGTTGAACTGATCGGTCGCGTCACCCTTGAAGAGCCCGCTCAGCCCGGTGAGATCACTGTTCCGGCGCGTAAGTTAATGGATATCTGCAAAAGCTTGCCTGCAGATGCCCTGATCGATATCCGCATTGATGAGCAGAAGTTATTGGTCAAAGCGGGCCGTAGCCGTTTCACCCTCTCTACGCTGCCGGCCAATGATTTCCCGACTGTTGAAGAAGGCCCAGGCTCACTGACCTTCAGCCTGGTGCAAAGCAAGTTGCGTCGTTTGATTGAGCGCACCAGCTTTGCCATGGCACAGCAGGATGTCCGTTACTACCTCAATGGCATGCTCATCGAAGTTCAAACCGGTGTGCTGCGTGCTGTCGCTACGGATGGACACCGTTTGGCTATGTGCTCGATGCAAGCGGCTATTGAGCAGGTAGAACGCCATCAGGTGATCGTGCCGCGCAAAGGTATTCTGGAACTGGCTCGCTTGCTCACAGAGCAAGATGGCAGCGTCAGTATTGTGCTCGGTCAACATCATATTCGTGCGACCACTGGCGAGTTCACCTTTACCTCTAAATTGGTAGACGGCAAGTTCCCAGACTACGAGCGCGTATTGCCACGCGGCGGTGACAAATTAGTGGTGGCTGATCGTCAGGGGCTGCGTGAAGCGTTTAGCCGCACTGCGATTTTGTCCAATGAGAAGTACCGTGGTATTCGCCTGCAACTTGAATCAGGCTTGCTGAAAATCCAGGCCAACAACCCGGAGCAGGAAGAGGCTGAAGAAGAGATCGCTGTCGATTACAACGGCAGCTCACTGGAGATCGGCTTTAACGTCAGCTACCTGCTCGACGTATTGAGCGTGATGACCACTGAGCAAGTTCGTTTGATTCTTTCTGATGCCAATAGCAGCGCCTTGGTGCAGGAAGCCGACAACGATGATTCCTCCTATGTGGTTATGCCGATGCGTCTGTAACCGACAGACCGTTGAATAACTACTACGCTTGGCCATGCCGCGTGGGGACAGTTCGGGAAGCCGCTTGCGGCAACGCGCTTAGTGCGACCCGAAGGGCGAGTGAAGCGAGTCATGCTCATGTACTACCCGTTCACTTCGCTTCCTCAACTGATCCCGCCTTGCCTGACCTTTGCTCGCTACGTTCTACAACGGTCTGTTAGCTAAATGTCCCTTACTCGCTTTACTGTCACCGCGGTGCGTAACCTGCACCCGGTGACCCTCTCCCCCTCCCCGCGTATCAATATCCTTTCCGGCGCTAATGGCAGTGGCAAAACCAGTGTGCTGGAGGCTATCCACTTACTTGGTCTTGCGCGTTCGTTTCGCAGCACCCGTTTTTTGCCGGTTATTCAATACGAGCAATTGGCGTGTACGGTCTTTGGTCATGTTCAGATGGCGGATGGTCGGCAAAGTAACCTGGGTATTTCCCGTGATCGGCAGGGTGAATTTCAGATCCGTATCGACGGACAAAATGCGCGCAGTGCTGCGCAACTTGCCGAGACATTGCCGCTACAACTGATCAACCCTGACAGCTTCCGCTTGCTTGAAGGTGCACCAAAGATCAGAAGGCAGTTTCTTGATTGGGGTGTGTTCCACGTGGAACCTCGCTTTCTACCGGCATGGCAACGCTTGCAGAAGGCCCTGCGTCAGCGGAACTCATGGCTGCGGCATGGTACACTTGACGCCGCTTCGCAGGCGGCCTGGGACCGGGAACTGTGCCTGGCCGGCGATGAAATAGACGGATATCGAAGGGCTTACATTCAAGCGCTCAAGCCGGTATTTGAACGCACCCTGAGCGAGCTTGTTGAGTTAGACGCTCTGACGCTGAGTTATTACCGTGGTTGGGATAAAGAGCGTGAACTGAATACAGTGCTTGCCTCAACCCTGTCCCGTGATCAACAGCTCGGACACACTCAAGCTGGCCCACAACGCGCGGATTTGCGGCTACGGTTGGGGGCACATAACGCCGCGGAAATACTTTCCCGCGGTCAGCAAAAATTAGTTGTATGTGCCCTGCGTATTGCGCAAGGACATTTAGTCAATCAGGCCAAGCACGGCCAATGCATTTATCTGGTGGATGACCTGCCGTCAGAACTGGATGAACAGCACCGACGTGCGCTGTGCCGATTGTTGGAAGACTTGCACTGCCAGGTATTTATCACCTGTGTAGACCATGAATTGTTGAGGGAAGGCTGGCGCACGGATACGCCAGTTGCCATGTTCCACGTGGAACATGGTGGCATCACCCAGACCCACGACCACCGGGAGTGAAGGCATGAGCGACAACCAAACGTACGACTCCAATAACATTAAGGTCCTCAAGGGCCTCGATGCCGTACGCAAGCGGCCGGGTATGTACATCGGTGATACCGATGATGGCAGCGGCCTGCACCACATGGTGTTCGAGGTAGTCGATAACTCGATTGACGAAGCATTGGCTGGCCATTGCAGCGAGATCACCATCACCATCCACCCGGATGAATCGATCAGCGTGCGCGATAACGGCCGTGGTATTCCGGTCGATATGCACAAGGAAGAAGGCGTTTCCGCTGCTGAAGTGATCATGACCGTGCTGCACGCAGGCGGTAAGTTCGACGACAACAGTTACAAGGTTTCCGGCGGTCTGCATGGCGTGGGTGTTTCCGTGGTGAACGCCCTCTCCAAGGAACTGATTCTGACTATCCGCCGTAGCGGCAAGATCTGGGAACAAACATACATTCACGGTGTGCCGCAGGCCCCTATCGCGCCAGTCGGTGACAGCGATGTCACTGGTACGCAGATTCACTTCAAACCCTCCGAAGACACCTTCGCCAACATTCACTTCAGCTGGGACATCCTAGCCAAGCGTTTACGTGAACTGTCCTTCCTTAACTCGGGTGTCGGCATTCTGCTCAAGGATGAACGCAGCGGTAAGGAAGAGTTATTCAAATATGAAGGTGGTCTGCGCGCGTTCGTGGAATACCTCAACCTGAATAAAACAGCGGTCAATCAGGTGTTCCACTTCACCGTACAACGTGATGATGGCGTGGGTGTCGAAGTTGCCCTGCAGTGGAACGACAGCTTCAACGAAAACCTACTGTGCTTCACCAACAACATTCCCCAGCGCGATGGTGGTACTCACCTCGCGGGCTTCCGCTCTGCCCTGACGCGTAACCTGAACGCCTACATCGAACAGGAAGGTCTGGCCAAGAAGCACAAGATCGCCACCACCGGTGACGACGCACGTGAAGGCCTGACTGCGATTATTTCGGTAAAAGTACCGGACCCAAAATTCAGCTCGCAGACCAAAGACAAACTGGTTTCCAGTGAAGTTAAAACGGCTGTCGAGCAGGAGATGGGTAAGTACTTCTCTGACTTCCTGTTGGAGAACCCCAACGAAGCCAAGGCTGTTGTCGGCAAGATGATCGACGCTGCACGCGCCCGTGAAGCAGCACGTAAAGCCCGTGAAATGACTCGCCGTAAAGGCGCGCTGGATATCGCAGGCCTGCCGGGCAAACTGGCTGACTGCCAAGAGAAAGACCCTGCCCTCTCCGAACTCTACATCGTGGAAGGTGACTCCGCTGGCGGTTCTGCTAAGCAGGGCCGTAACCGCAAGACCCAGGCGATCCTGCCGCTGAAGGGCAAGATCCTCAACGTTGAGAAAGCTCGTTTCGACAAGATGATTTCCTCTCAGGAAGTCGGCACCCTGATCACCGCCCTGGGCTGTGGTATCGGTCGCGATGAGTACAACATCGACAAACTGCGTTACCACAACATCATCATCATGACCGACGCCGACGTCGACGGTTCGCACATCCGTACCCTGCTGCTGACCTTCTTCTTCCGCCAACTGCCGGAACTGGTCGAGCGTGGCTACATCTACATCGCTCAGCCGCCGCTGTACAAGGTCAAGAAGGGCAAGCAGGAGCAGTACATCAAAGACGACGAGGCCATGGATGAATACATGACCCAATCGGCTCTGGAAGACGCCAGCCTGCACGTCAACGAAAGCGCACCGGGCCTCTCGGGTGCATCGCTGGAGCGTCTGGTTAACGACTACCGCTTGGTGATGAAAACCCTTAATCGCCTTTCGCGCTTGTACCCGATCGAACTGACCGAACACTTTGTTTATATCCCTCGGGTTGAAACCGAGCAGTTGGCCGACAAAGCCGCGATGGAGCAATGGCTCGGCCTGCTCGACGCTCGCCTCAAAGGCATGGAGAAGTCGGGTCTGCTGTACAAAACCAGCCTGCACGAAGACCAAGAGCGTCACCTCTGGGTACCGCAGGTTGAACTGGTCTCCCATGGGGTATCCAGCTACATCATCTTCAACCGCGACTTCTTCGCCAGTAACGACTACAAGACCGTTACCACCTTGGGTGATCAGCTCAACAGCTTGCTGGAAGAAGGAGCCTACGTGCAGCGTGGCGAGCGCAAGAAGGCCGTAACGACCTTCAAGGATGCACTGGCCTGGCTGATGGCGGAAAGCACCAAACGTCACAGCATCCAGCGCTATAAAGGGCTGGGTGAGATGAACCCAAACCAACTCTGGGAAACCACCATGGACCCCGAAGTGCGCCGCATGCTCAAGGTGCGTATCGAAGATGCCATCGCTGCCGACCAGATCTTCAATACCTTGATGGGTGATGCTGTAGAGCCGCGTAGGGACTTTATTGAGACCAACGCGCTGGCTGTGTCTAACTTGGATTTCTAAAAAAATTGGAGGTGGGCAAAGTTATTTGCCCTTTCGCCAAAGTTAAGCGATTCGGTCAAAGTTAAAGGTCACCTAAGCTAAAAGCGACAACGCCCAACAGATGCGAATTTGTTGGGCGTTGTCGCTTTTAGCTTTGGCATTTCGTATTAGCAACGAGCTGCCTAGTCATCGGCATGCGACGCAGTTCCTTTGTGCAGTAGTTTCACTCCTTCGGCTTTCAGGCCCTCCAGCAATGGAAAAAGAATGAATACAAATCTGTGAAACAGCGTGGAAAACTTTCCAGATTCCCGGGGTAAACAGCGTCCAATAGTTTCCACCCCGGTGTGTGCAACCATTCGGTCTTTTGGCCGGAGAATCTGGGGTGTTATCGATGGACATCATTGCCGAAATTCGGCGGCGGCA
>CAMCJM010000019.1 GCA_945874835.1 Pseudomonas synxantha
AGCGCCACGTCGTGGAGTGCCTGTTCGGCAAACTGAAGCATTACCGGCGGATTGCTACGCGTTTTGAGAAAAAGGCCAGTCATTTCAAGTCTATGCTGGCCTTCGCTGCAACCCTGTTGTGGCTCCGCTGATACGTCAACAGAACCTAGTGTTGCCGTTATTGTTGCTGGTGCTTTCTACCTGCCCCGAACTCACACGCGTGTCAGTCTGGCCAACGCGCTGCAGGTTGAGGTAGTTGATGTCGTAACTGCGGGTGATGACCTGGTTGGGCAGAATCTGATAACCGTAACTGGTGCGGCGGAAGTCATAGCCATAACTGTCACGCACCGCCGCCAGCACTTCGTCGAGGGTGACACGGCGCAAGCTGAAGGTGATGGTGCCGCTCACGTCCGGATGCACCACCAGGTTCTGTCCCGCGCCATCCATCAAGCTGAGAAAGAACTCACGCGCGGGCATATCTTTGGCGGCTACGTCAAAGCGCGGGCCGCTGCTGAAACCGCCATCCAATTGGGGGATCAGCGCCGCTTGCACCGCCAGTGGCGGCATCACCTTGGGCGCGGCTTCGGCCTGTTTGAGGCTATCGTCGAGCAACTTGCTGCTTTGCTCATACAGTTGCGCATCGCCGTCCTTGAAGGTCTGGCAGGCTGCGAGCAGGCAGGTCAGGCTCAACAGGCAGGCCTTGGGCAAAAATCTGTTCATGGGCATCATCGGCTCGGTTGCAGAACGGGTTCGGCCAGGCGTAACAGCACACGCTGCCCCTGACGCTCGATCAATACAGAGTGCGCGTGAATGGCCAGCACGCGGGCATCGGCATAGCGCTCACCCACCCGCAGGCTTTGTCCGGCAATAACCGCACGGCTGCCGTTGGCGCTGCGCAGGATGGCTTGTAGCACCAGAGGACCTGAGGTGGTTTCATCCAGCAGCGCGCTGGGCATCAAGGCGCGGGGCGGCAATGTTGGATCAACGCCCGCCGTCTCAGCCAGCGCGGCGCTGCTGAGCAGCAGGCTTAACAACAGGACTCTAAACACCGACCCACCCCGCATGCCGACTCAAGGTATAGAGCTTCAGGCGAATGCTGGCCTTGCCCGGCCCGGCCTCACCGACCTGATAATCCAGGCTGTCCCAATTCAGCTGCCAACCGCTGGCCTGAACGGCTTGCAGGTAATTCAACAGGTCGAAATAACCGCCTTCAAGCTGCAATTCCAGGCCATGCCGGTAGAGGGTTATGGCAGGTGGGCTGGGCACGGAAGACACTGCCACAGGCTCAACGGCGGGGAGTTGCACCGGCTCACTGAAACTGCTCATGGCCAGCACGCTTAACTGCGGCTGCTTGCGTAGCAGTTCCTGCAGCACCGTTTGCATGTTTTGTGGGGTGATCAACTCGGCCGTGTATTGGTCGATCTGCTGGATCAGCGCTTCGCGGCTGGCGGATGCGGTCAACAGCGCGCTGCGGTACTGCAGGTTTGGATCAGCAGCCAGGCGCTGCTGCAGGTCTAGCAGCGCAGTGGCTGCGGCCAGTTCACGCGCTTGCGCCTCTTGCCAGCTGCTTTGCTGCTGACTCAAACGCGCGCCGAGCGGATCGCCAATTAGCAGCACATACACCATGCCGAGCAGACTCAAGCCGACCCCGTAGGTCAACCAACGCTCGCGCTCCGCCAAACCCAGCCAGCGCTCTAGCCACTTATTCACCGGCGTCCTCCTGATCTTTCTGCTGTGAGGACAAATCGAAGTGCAGCAACTGATCGTCGCCGCGCTGTACGTCAAAACGGGCAAAGTCGCGGCCGCTGAACACCGGGCTCTGACCCAGGCGCTGCAAGTACTGCGGCAATAATTCTTGATCCTGGCTATGCCCCTGCAAACGGATGTGCCGCCCGCCTTCGCGCAGGCTGATGTCGCTCAGCCACAAGCCGCTTGGCGGGTGCTGCGCCGTCAGGGCTGTCAGCGGTGCAACAAAGCCTGCGTTGCGTTGGCTGCTAAGCAGTTGCAGGTGCGCAATCAGGCGCTGTAATTCACGGTTATCGCGTTCGCGGGCGGACAATTCCTCCGGCAAACGGGTATCCAGCTGCGGCTCAACAAATTGGCTGCGCACCGCTTCCAGCTGAACTTCTTGGCGTTCGGCTTGCGCCAGCATGGCCTGCAAGCGCTGCGTGCTTTGTTGCAATTGCCACAACTGCCAGCCCGCGTGCACCGCGCAGAGCAGCAAGACGATACCCAAGCCCAGCCACATCTGCACAGGTCGCGGGCCGGTGCGGCGCTTACTGACGACTTGGTAGAGGTTAAGGTTTTGCATCAACCGGCCTCCTGCCGCAGCGCAGCACCCACAGCCCCGATGCAATAGGCTTGTTCCTGCTCGGATAACTCAGCGCACGGCTGCCCAGGAAAGAGCTCGCGCAAATCCAGCGCTTGCAGCTTGACCGCCAAACCGTTGCTCAATGCCTCCAGGGCAACAGCGCCACTGCGCTTCATCGGCAACATCAACATGCGGTTGATATAACCCTTGCCCAACTGGCTCTCGTAATAATCAAGCGAGCGTTGAATCTCCAGCGTCACAGCAGAAAATGCCTGATCGGCTTGGTCCAACCCCTGCTCAATGCGTCGCGCCATATAGAGGTCAGCACCATGCTGCACGGTGATCACCCCCTCAGTTGAGCGTAAACGCAGCAGCGCCAGGCTCATGCCCTCGCTACCCGCCAACACGCCGAGGTTACGAAAAGCCATTTCCGTCACATCGATACTGCTGAGCTTCAAGTCTGCCTGATGACACATCGAGTGCCAGGCATTCATCTGCGCCTTGTTTAAAACGGCGCAGTAGGCCATGCGTGAGCGGCCACGGTAGGCATCATCTGGAAGATTAAACGCATCGATCACCACGTTGTCGATGGGCTCGCTGATCAGCTCTTTAACGCGCCAACGCATAGCATCGCGCAACTCACTGACCGGCACATCAGGGCTGTCGAGCAGCAACATTTGGTAGGAGATGGGGTGCAGCAGAATGTTGACGGGCATGCCGACAACGCCGAGTTCCTGCACCAACCGCTTGAGCAACTCGGGCTGTTCTGCAGCATCGGCTTTATGGAACTGACACTCAAGCAGGCGCGGTGACTCGCCAGGCTCACGCAGCACGTGGGCCAGGGCAATGCCTTCGGGGCTGGTTTCGATACCCAAAAGCCCCCTGGCAGCTTTTGTTGTTTTTTTTGTGAACCACACCACTTGCCCCCCCGTCCATTGCGGCCAACCCTGCAACTGGCGCGCACTTTAGGATAGCTGCTTTTGCTCTATCCTGAGCCAGATCAAGCCACTACGTCACACTGCTCAAGTGATCACTAGGCTCGCATGCTGATCACCCCAATCACCTCGGCAGGTAACGGCCGCGCCCAAGAAGCAAAATCCTTATAAACAAACGACATCAAAAAGCCATGTGCCACAAGCGAACTGTATAACACAAACCGCAAGACCCAAGCCCACCGCACTAGCGCAGGCTTTGCAGCGCCTTAACATCCGCAACGGCAAAATGCGCCAGCGCAATGCACCATCGGTGCCCCATGCACAGCTACGGTTCACCGCACTCGGCTTGTGGAGCAGCCAAGGTGAGCGATAAGTCGCCTGAAAGGCAGTTTTTACAAGGCTTAGAGCCTACGTAATAAAACTGGCACACAGTCTGCATAGACTCCAGCAATCCCAGTTTTGGGGACCTTGGTACAGGCAGGCCGGGGATTCCCCTCTTTTATTGCTCGCTCAGGCTGACCACCAGCCGCCAATCGCCGTCCACCTGCTCAGCGTGCCACACGCTGCGCAGGGGACGAGCCGCCACCACCCGCAAAACCAAACCCCTTCGCTCTCGCTCAAAGCGCCAGTTGGCCTGACGCCCATTGACGTTGAGCTGGCCTTTGTATTCACGCCCGAAACTCTGGAACCGCAGATTTACCACGCCGCTGGCATGTTCTTCACGCGCACTGGGTTCGACGTTGAACCACAGGTGCAAGGACTGATCGACCACATCGACACGCTCAAGCCACAGTGGGTCGGGCTGTAGTGCACGACCGATCATCAAACCGATCAAAAAAGCAAAGATGCCCAATGAAGCAATTACCCGAACCCACGGCCGCGGGCGCGTGCCTGTAGAATGCTGCTCGCCTTCACGCTCGGAGCCGCGCATGTTTCATGTCATCCTTTTTCAACCAGAAATCCCACCCAATACCGGCAACATTATCAGGCTCTGCGCCAACAGCGGCTGTCAGCTGCATTTGATCGAGCCGCTGGGCTTCGAGCTGGATGACAAGCGCTTGCGCCGTGCTGGTTTGGATTACCACGAATACGCCACACTCAAACGCCACCCGGATTTGCCCAGCTGCCTGGCAAGCCTTGGTGAGCCACGCGTGTTTGCCTTCACCACCAAAGGCTCGCAGGCGTTTCACGAGGTCAGCTACCAACCTGGCGATGCGTTTTTGTTTGGCCCGGAAAGCCGTGGCCTGCCGCAGGAAGTACGTGACAGCCTGCCACCTGAACAGCGCCTGCGCCTGCCGATGCGTGAAGGTTGCCGCAGCCTGAACCTGTCCAATACGGTGGCGGTAGCCGTGTATGAGGCGTGGCGACAGCAGGGCTTTGCCGACGCTCAGTAGCGCACACAAACATTGCCGGCAATGATGTTTAGCTTCGCGCAGCGACGCTGCCAGCAGGATGGCCGCCTGGGATGGCAGGCCACAAAAAACGCCCCGAGGGGCGTTTTTTTATAAGCGCTGGAGCTGAAACAGCTCGCTTGCCAACCGCCGCTTAGTGAGCGGTTGCCACTTCACCGGCCGCAGCCTGCTGCATGCGCTGCAGTTCTTGCGCGTACAAAGCATCGAAATTCACCGGTGCCAGCATCAGCGCCGGGAACGAGCCACGCACAACCAGGCTGTCGAGGGTTTCACGGGCATACGGGAAGAGGATGTTCGGGCAGAACGCGCCAAGGGTGTGGCTCATGGACGCTGGATCCAACCCTTTGATCAGGAAGATACCGGCCTGCTGCACTTCAGCAATAAAAGCGGTTTCTTCGCCGGTTTTCACGGTCACGGAAAGGGTCAGCACCACTTCGAAGAAATCCCCATCGAGGGCTTTTTGACGGGTATTGAGGTCCATGGCGACGCTTGGTGCCCACTCAAGGCGGAAAATTTCCGGGCTCTTCGGCGCTTCGAAGGACAGGTCGCGTACGTAAATACGCTGCAAGGAAAACTGTGGGTTCTGTTCGCCCTGAGCGGCGCCGTTGCTAGCTTGTTCTGTCATGGCAAAGCCTTTTTCGTGAGGTTCTTAAACAGGGATAGGGGTTAAGCCTGAAGCAGTGCGTCGAGCTTGCCACTGCGTTCCAGGGCATGGAGCTCATCACAACCACCGACATGGGTGTCGCCAATCCAGATCTGTGGCACCGAGGTGCGTCCGGCTTTGCGGGTCATCTCGGCGCGCAGATCCGGTTGGCCATCGACGCGAATTTCGTTGAAATTCACACCTTTGCTGGTGAGCAACTGCTTGGCGCGGATGCAGTAGGGGCACCAATCGCTGGAGTAAATAACCACAGCTTGCATATCACTTCACCAACGGCAGGTTGTCACCACGCCAACTGGCCACACCGCCAGCCAGTTTGGCTGCGGTAAAGCCGGCTTTTTTCAGATCACGGCATACCGTGCCAGAGTGTTGACCCAAGGCGTCGACCACGATCACGGTCTTGGTTTTGTGTTTTTCCAACTCGGTCATACGCGCAGTGATTTTTTCCAGCGGAATGTGCAAGGCACCGACGATATGGCCAGCAGAGAAATCTTTCTGCGCGCGAATATCCAACACCACGCCCTGCTCGCTGTTCACCAGAGCCGTCAGCTCGCGGCTGCTCAGACTGGCGCCACCTTTGCGCGCCTCGGTAAAGATCAGCAGCGCCAGCAAGGTGACAAACATTCCACTCAGTACATAGTGGGTGGTAGCAAATTCAATCAGGTTGGCAAGCATTGTGCGGTTCCGGGGCGGTAAAATGGGGGCCAGTATACACAGCCACACAGGTCGGCCAAACCCCGCACGGCAGTGACCTTTACCGCACTTGGCCGTAACATGTTTGGCCTTGTTTCCGCCCCTCGACCGACAGCGAGCCTGCTTTATGAGCGCCACGCCCAAACCCCTGGTACTGATCATCCTCGATGGCTTTGGCCACAGTGACTGCCCCGAGTCCAATGCCATCATGGCGGCCAACACGCCCGTCTATGACCACCTGCGTGCCACGCAGCCGCATGGACTGATTTCCGGCTCCGGCATGGATGTCGGCCTACCGGACGGGCAAATGGGCAACTCTGAAGTGGGCCACATGAACCTGGGCGCAGGCCGCGTGGTGTATCAGGACTTCACCCGCGTGACCAAAGCCATCCGCGACGGCGAGTTTTTCAGCAACCCGGCCATCACCGATGCGGTGGACAACGCAGTGCGTGCAGGTAAAGCCGTGCACATTCTTGGCCTGCTCTCGGACGGCGGCGTGCACAGCCATCAGGAGCATATTGCGGCAATGGCTGAACTGGCGGCCCAGCGCGGCGCTGAGCAGATCTACCTGCACGCCTTCCTCGACGGCCGTGACACGCCACCGAAAAGCGCCCAGCCATCCATCGAGTTGCTGGACGCCACCTTCGCCAAACTCGGCAAGGGTCGTATTGCCAGCCTGACCGGGCGCTACTTCGCCATGGACCGCGACAACCGCTGGGATCGCGTCGAGCAGGCCTATGGCTTGCTGGTCGACGGCAGCGCTCAGTTCAACGCTGCGACTGCCGTGGACGGCCTGAATGCAGCCTACGCGCGTGGCGAAAGCGATGAATTCGTCAAAGCCACCACCATTGGCACACCTGTGCGCATGGAAGATGGCGACGCGGTGATCTTTATGAACTTTCGCGCCGACCGCGCCCGCGAACTGACGCGTGCCTTCGTCGAGCCAGGTTTCAATGCCTTCGAGCGTGCGCGCGTGCCGCAACTGGCCGGTTTCGTCATGCTCACCCAATACGCTGCCAGCATCCAGGCACCCAGCGCTTATAAACCCGTGGCGCTGACCAACGTACTGGGCGAATACCTGGCCAATAATGGCAAAACTCAACTGCGCATCGCCGAAACCGAGAAGTACGCCCACGTCACCTTCTTCTTCTCCGGCGGCCGTGAAGAGCCGTTTGCCGGTGAAGAGCGCATCCTGATCCCTTCTCCAAACGTTGCCACCTATGACCTGCAACCGCAGATGAGCGCGACGGAAGTCACCGACAAGATCGTCGATGCCATCGAACATCAGCGCTATGACGTGATCATCGTCAACTATGCCAACGGCGATATGGTTGGTCATACCGGCGTCTTTTCTGCGGCCGTGGCCGCTGTTGAGTGCCTGGACAGCTGCGTCGGCCGTATCGTCGCCGCGCTGGACAAAGTGGGCGGTGAAGCCCTAATTACCGCCGACCACGGCAACGTTGAGCAGATGGCCGATGAAAGCACCCGGCAGGCGCACACCGCGCACACCTGCGAGCCGGTGCCCTTTATCTATGTCGGCAAACGTGCCGCAACCGTCCGCGCAGGCGGCGTACTGGCCGATGTGGCCCCCACCCTGCTGACCCTGATGGGCCTGCCTGTACCGGCCGAAATGACCGGCACCAGCATCGTCGAACTGCACTGATATAGCCCCGCCTACCGGTTACACACCTGGCAGGCGGGTTAATCGGCGTCAACCCGCAACGCCGACCCGGTTGCCCGCATCAGCAACCGGCGCAGCGAATACGCTGAACACAGCCCAATACCTGCAACATGTAACGGCTACATGGCCATTTTTTAGGCATACTAGACGCGTTCCTCATTCAGGTAGCGTCAGCCCCATGTTTCGTGCCTTCGCCCTTCTCTTCCTCGCCCTCGTGTTAACGCCGACCTTCGCCGACGAAAAAGCGGCTGCACAGAAGCAGCTCGACGCTGCGCGTGCCGATATCGCCGAACTGAAACAGTTGATGGAAAAACTGCAGCGGGAAAAATCCGGCGTGCAGAAAGACCTGAAGAAAACCGAAAGCGAAATGGGGCAGCTGGAAAATCAGGTTAAAGGCCTGCAGAACGATCTAAAAAAAAGTGAGGAGGAAATCCTCCGCCTCAACGACGAGAAAAAAAAACTGGAAGGCGCCCGACTTGAACAGCAGCGCCTGATCGGCATCCAGGCTCGCGCCGCCTACCAAAGCGGTCGCCAGGAATACATCAAGCTGCTGCTCAACCAGCAGAATCCGGAAAAATTCTCACGCACCCTGACTTACTACGACTACCTCAGCGAAGCGCGCATGGAACAACTCGACGCCTTCAATGAAACCCTGCGCCAACTGGCCAACATCGAGATCGACATTACCAACCAGCAAAGCCAATTGCTGGAACAGAAAAGCGCCCTTGATGGCCGCCGCGAACAGTTGGCAGGCATGCGCAAAGAGCGCCAGGTGGCTCTGGCCAAACTCAATAAAGAATTTTCCGTTCGCGATCAAAAGCTCAAGACACGCGAGCAGGAACGCGCCGAACTGGCGCAAGTGCTGAAAACCATCGAACAGACCCTCGCCCGCCAGGCCCGTGAAGCAGAAGCGGCGCGCCAACAAGCCTTGCTGGCCGAGCGCGAGGTGCCACGCAGCAACCCTCAAACGTCGGCCAGCGGGCCATTGGTCACTGCCGGCGCAAGCGTTGGCGGGCCTTTTGCTCAGGCCCGCGGCAAGCTGCCCTGGCCAGTCAACGGCCGCTTGATTGCCCGTTATGGCACTCCGCGCGGCGGCGACGCACGCACCACGTGGGATGGCGTGCTGATTGATGCCGCGGCTGGCAGTCAAGTGCGCGCCATTCACGGCGGGCGCGTAGTGTTTGCCGACTGGTTGCGCGGCGCAGGGCTTCTGGTCATTCTCGATCACGGCAATGGCTACCTGAGCCTCTACGGGCATAACCAAAGCCTGCTCAAAGATGCCGGCGACGTGGTCAAACCCGGCGAAGCCATTGCCACCGTCGGCAACAGCGGCGGCCAGGAAGACGCTGCACTATATTTCGCCATTCGCCAGCAGGGCCGAGCAATCGACCCCGCGCAATGGTGCCGCGCACAGGGTTAACTTTTTATAAGTGCCGCGATTACCGATTCAGGACAGGAGTAAGACATGCCGCATCTGTTCCGCCTCACCGCACTGGTGCTGGCCACAACCCTGTTGGGCAGCCAGGCGGCGCAGGCCACGCCGGACTTGGCGACGGATACCGTCAGCGATAGCGCGCCACTGCCCTTGGATGACTTGCGCACCTTTGCCGAAGTGATGGACCGCATCAAATCCGCTTACGTTGAGCCCGTCAGCGACAAGACCCTGCTGGAAAACGCGATCAAGGGCATGCTCAGTAACCTTGATCCGCACTCTGCCTATTTAGAGCCTGAAGCTTTTCGCGACCTGCAGGAAAGCACCAGCGGTGAATTCGGTGGCCTGGGTATTGAGCTGGGCAGCGAAGATGGCTTCCTCAAAGTCATCTCGCCGATTGATGACACGCCCGCCTCTGCAGCAGGCATTCAGCCAGGCGATTTGATCGTTAAAATTAACGGCCAACCCACCAAAGGCATGTCGCTGATACAAGCCGTGGAGAAAATGCGCGGCAAGCCTGGCAGCGGCATCGAACTGACCTTGGTACGCGAAGGCGGCAGACCGTTCGACGTCGAACTGACCCGCGCGGTGATCAAGGTCAGAAGCGTGAAGAGCCAGTTGCTCGATGAGGGCTACGGCTATATCCGCATCACCCAGTTCCAGGTCAACACGGGCGAGGAAGTTGGCAAGGCACTGGCCAGGCTGCGTAAGGACAACGGCAAGAAGCTGCGCGGCATTGTCCTCGACCTGCGCAACAACCCTGGCGGCGTGCTGCAAGCCGCAGTGGAAGTGACCGACCACTTCCTTAAGAAAGGCCTGATCGTCTACACCGAAGGCCGCATCGCTAATTCTGAGCTGCGCTTTAATGCCGACCCAGCAGACGCCAGCGAAGGCGTGCCACTGGTGGTGCTGATTAACGGCGGCAGCGCTTCGGCCTCGGAAATCGTTGCCGGTGCTCTGCAGGATCATAAGCGCGCCGTGCTGATGGGCACCGACAGCTTTGGCAAAGGCTCGGTGCAAACGGTACTGCCACTGAATAACGACCGCGCCCTGAAGCTCACCACGGCGCTGTATTTCACGCCCAACGGCCGCTCAATTCAGGCTCAAGGCATCGTGCCGGATATCGAAGTGGCGCGCGCTAAGCTCACCCGCGAGCAGGATGAAAGCGGCATCAAAGAAGCCGACCTGCAAGGTCATCTGGGCAATGGCAACGGCGGCGCGGACAAGCCCAGCAAGGGCAAGACCGACAGCCCTGCGCGCCCGCAGGATGACGACTACCAACTGAGCCAGGCGCTGAACCTACTCAAAGGCCTGAGCGTTACGCGCGGCGACTAGCAATAATCCTGCAGGAGTGGGCTAGCCCCGCGAAACTGCAGCAACAAAAAGCCCGACCTTGATCACTCAAGGCCGGGCTTTTTAATAACGGCTTTGGTTACAGGTAATTATTGAGCACTTCGTCGACAAAACCTTCGGCGCGCATTTCATCCAAGGCTTTCTGCAGGCGCTGCACCACCTCATCCGGGGTGTCTTTGTTCAATGCCAAGAACAGTTCAGCCTCGTTAAAGCGCAATGCGGTGTTCAACCCGCTGACGCCTTCCTGCTTGGCCAAGTAACGCCCGACAGGGTCAGTGGTGGCCCACAGATCGATCTTGCCGCTGAGCAGCTTCTTGATGTTTTCCTGATCACGCAGGGCGTTAACCGGACTCAGCCCCTGACTTTCCAGGTGCTGACTCACGGCATCGTTTTTGTAGGCACCGACCTGATATTGAGCGGCGTCTTTAAGGCTGGTAACAGTGACGTTATTACCCGGCGCGGCCAACAACACCCAGCCCGTCTTCGCCAGCGGACCAACCCATTTAAACAGCGGCTGACGCTCGGCGGTGAAGGTCATAGAGAAGAGGCCATAGTTGGGTTTATCGAGGGTCAGGCGGTAGAGCCGATCCCAAGGAAAGCGCAGCGTCAGGGTGAAGTTGATGCCCGCACGCTTGAACATTTCACGGACGATTTCGGCACTGATGCCGTCGATACCGTCGTCGCGCGCGTAGTTTTTGTCGTCCACCGCCATATTAAAGGGTGGGAAATTCTCAGTCAGCAGCACCACTTTGTAATCAGCGGGAAGCTCTGCATGGGCGCGGCAGGCGGTGAAGATAAGCCCGAATAACAGGCTGGCTTTCCAGGTTTTCAACATAGGTCACTCCGCTCGCATGAATTGTGATTATGGCTAGCGGCATCCTTGCTCGGGCAGGTGCCCGGCGACGTATGGTACGTGGCGTCAACCATCCATGGCGCAGGCCGGCTGGTAACCGGCCCACTGGTTTTGCGTATTACAGGTAATTGTTCAGGATATCGTCAACAAACCCTTCACTGCGCATCTTGTCCAACTCGGCTTGCAACTTCTGGACAACCTCGTCCGGCACCTCTTTGTTCAGCGCCAGATACAACTCGGTGCTATCGAAACGCAGAATGGTTTTCAGACCGGAAATACCGTCTTGCTTAGCCAAGTACCGGCCCGCAGGATCACCTGTGGCCCAGAGATCAATCTGCCCAGCCATCAGCTTCTTGGCGTTTTCCGTGTCGCGCAAGGCAGTAATGGGCTCAAGGCCTTTTTCGACCAAGTGCTCGGCTATCGCGTCGCCTTTGTAAGCGCCTACGTTGTACTGCTTGGCATCGTCCAGAGTATTAAGGGTGATGTTGCTGTCCGCTCGCCCCAGCAGAACCCAGTCATCCGGCCCGATTGGGCCGACCCATTTAAACAGCGCCTCGCGCTCAGGCAAGCGTGCCGCAACGAACACGCCATAGCCCGGTTTTTCCAGGGCCAACTTGTAGATCCGATCCCAGGGGAAGCGCAGCGTCATGTTGTATTGAATGCCGGCGCGCTTGAACATCTCGCGGATAATATCCACGGCGATACCGTCGATATTGTCTTCCTGGGCGAAGTTCTTGCCATTGATCGCCATGTTGTAGGGCGGGAAGTTCTCGGTCAGCAGCACCATGCGGTAATTGGGGTCGATTTCAGCGCGAGCACTGCCCGCAAGCACCATAAGCGTGCCGACAACGGCGGTTAAGAATTCCTTCAGCATGAGTTCTCACATCTTTAGTTGGGCTGAGCCTGCAAGCATACCCAGCACGCTCGACTAAGCCCAGCCCAGGTTTTACGCAGACAGAGACGCAAGAGGCTACAGATAACCGTCTTTAATCTTACCCAACTCACCTTGAGCGCGCATATCGTCCAAGGCTTTCTGCAACTTCTGCACCACATCATCAGGCGTCTCTTTATTCAGCGCCAGATAAAGGTCAGCACTGTAGAAGCGATGCACCAACTTAAGCGCGCCCAGTGGCGACAGCTTGGCCTGATAGCGCCCACCGGCTTCATCGGTGGCCCACAGATCGATCAAGCCCTTTTCCAGCTTGTTGAGATTTTCCTTATCCTGCAGGCTGGTTTGCACTGTAACGCCACGGTCGATCAGAAACTGTGAAATCGCATCATTGCGATAACCGCCAATCTTGTACGCACCGGCCTGCTCCAGGCTGTTCAACGTAATGCTGCTATCGGCCTTGGCCAGCAACACCCAGTCGCTCACTGCAATCGGCCCAACCCACTTGAACAGCGACTCACGCTCCGCCGTGCGGGCAGTGGAGAATACTCCGTAGCCCTTGTTGTCCAGCGCCTGCTTGTACTGACGATCCCAGGGGAAGCGCAGGATCATCTGACATTCAAGCTGCGCCTTGCTGCACAGCGCACGCAACGTGTCGCTGCTAATACCTTGTACATCTGCATCTTTAGCGAAATTGCCACCACCGGCGGCCATGCTGAACGGTGGCAGGTTTTCGGTCAGCAAAACCAGCGGCTGCGCATGCACCAGACCGGCAACACACAACAGCCACAGCGCGGTTAAAAATCGAATAGCAGGCATAAGAACTCCGTGCATGGGCAAGGCCATAAGGGGACAGCGCACAGAACGTCGACGCCAAAAGCGCCGAGTTGAACGCAAACGCTATTATTTTAGCGGGTGAGTCGACACTTTGCTGTCGACTCACCCGCAGCAGTAACTGGTAGATCGACTGTTGTGCCGCAGCATTGCGGCTGAAGCGCTCCAACAGATGAGATTCAAACTGCCAGCAGTCTGCCAGGGGGCGGCGGGCAATGTGCCGAAATCAGCAATCAACTCGGCCTTAAGCGCGAGCCGATAACTGACGGCGTGGTGACTCGAAGTTACTTGGACGGGGGAAAAGCTCGGTGCGGATGCGGTCGAGCTTATCGCGCATGGTGGCGATGTCAGAGCGATCGTCTGTTGTGTCGTTGATACATACGCACAGGTGACGCCCGAGCGAGTCGACCAGCGAGGCGACCGTTTCATTCTCCACATCATCGGTTAGCAGATATCGGCACTGCTCCCAACCAATGTCGGCCCGGCCGTGGGTCGCGCACCAGTCAAGATAGAGGTTGGCCAGGATGCTCTGCCCGGTCCGCCGTCTGAATTTCTCCTGACGCACCTCATCAAAAATATCCGGGTGAGCATGCTCCAGCTCCAGCATCCAGCTTTTGCGGATGGCTTTCGGGGCGTGCTCGGGAATGAACTCGATGGTCGATGCGCCATAGGTTTGCTGCATCCAATGCCGCGCGTTGCTGGCATCGTTATGCCCCGAGAGTTGCAGCTCTGCGTCCGTCACCGGGATTCGCTCGCGGGTCAAAAAAACCCTAGCGCCAGCCGCACTGAAGAAGTCTTTAGATTGAACCGGCCGCATCAGCATTTGATCGTCGTTGAACGAGACGAAATGCTCGGCCAAGTCGGGGATGTGGTGAAGCGCTGATTCGATAGCACGCGACGAGAATGTCGGCAGATAGTGCGCAGCGAGAATCTCAGAGTGATCGACAATGCGCAGCCGAGGATGATCGGCGATAAAGCCCGGTATCTGCTGGTCGGTGACAATGAAGATGTTGCCGTCAATGCCCCAAAACTTTTCCATTGAGCGCAACAGAAACAGTAAGTCGTTATCTCGGTAGCGCCCCTCACCGTTTGAGGAGGGTAAAAGGTCGAGCTGAGGCTCACATGAGTGATATTGCCGCTTGGCACGCCAATCAGCATCCCCCCCATTAACCCACGTGATCACAGCATCAATTTGCATTGTTAATCCAGTTATCCATCCACGCAGCTGTTTATAGCAGCCGTTAAAACCCAACCCGCCTCAGCGCACCACAATGCCGCGGCTGGCCATGTAGGCCTTGGCCTCGGGGATGGTGTATTCGCCGAAGTGGAAGATGCTCGCCGCCAGCACCGCCGCCGCCTTGCCTTCGATGATGCCGTCGGCCAAGTGCTGCAGGTTGCCGACGCCGCCGGAGGCGATGACCGGTATGCCGACCATCTCGCTGATGGCGCGGGTGACACCCAGGTCGTAGCCGCTTTTTACGCCGTCTTGATCCATGCTGGTCAGGAGGATTTCACCCGCGCCGAGGTCTTCCATCTTTTTTGCCCAGAGCACCGCATCCAGGCCCGTCGGCTTGCGCCCGCCGTGGGTGAAGATCTCCCAGCGTGGGGTTTCGCCAGGCAGCGACACGCGCTTGGCGTCGATGGCCACGACGATGCACTGCGAGCCAAAGCGCGAAGCCGCTTCACCGACGAACTCGGGGGTGAATACCGCTGCAGTGTTGATCGAGACTTTGTCCGCGCCGGCATTCAGCAGGTTGCGGATGTCCTGCACAGTACGCACGCCACCGCCCACGGTCAGCGGGATAAACACCTGGCTGGCCATGCGCTCGACAGTGTGCAGCGTGGTGTCGCGGCCATCGACACTGGCAGTGATGTCGAGGAAGGTAATCTCGTCGGCACCTTGCTCGTCGTAGCGCCGGGCGATTTCCACCGGGTCACCAGCATCGCGGATGTTCTCGAACTGCACACCCTTGACCACGCGACCGTTGTCGACGTCGAGGCAGGGGATGATGCGTTTAGCCAAAGCCATAACTATGTTCTCGTTGGATGGGGCGGGCGGCGTTCCGCTGAGTGCAACGATACCCATCGTCGCGCCAACGGATGACTCCAACGGTGGGTTACGCCGCTGCGCGACTAACCCACCCTAGGTTCAGATCAACCTTTGAAGGCGTCGCAGAAAGCTTGCGCCTCAGCCACATCCAAAGTGCCTTCATAGATGGCACGCCCGGTGATTGCACCGATGATGCCCGGCGAGCGCGCCAGCAGCAGCTTCTCAATATCACTCAGGTTGTGGATGCCGCCGGAGGCGATCACCGGAATGCGGCTGGCGGCTGCCAGGGCAGCGGTGGCTTCGACGTTGCAGCCTTGCATCATGCCGTCTTTGGCGATGTCGGTATAAACGATGGCCGAGACGCCATCGGCTTCGAAGCGCTTGGCCAAATCAGTGGCTTGCACGGTCGACACTTCGGCCCAGCCGTCGGTGGCGACGAAACCGTCTTTGGCATCCAGGCCCACGATGACTTTGCCGGGGAAGGCTTTGCAGGCATCAGTGACGAACTGCGGATCCTTCACCGCCTTGGTGCCGATGATCACGTAGCTGACGCCAGCACGCACGTAGTGCTCGATGGTTTCCAGGGTGCGGATACCGCCACCGATCTGGATCGGCAGGGTCGGGTAGCGCTTGGCGATAGCCGTGACCACTTCACCGTTGACCGGCTGGCCTTCAAAGGCACCGTTGAGATCGACCAGATGCAGACGGCGGCAGCCGCCCTCGACCCACTTGGCAGCCATGCTCACCGGGTCATCGGAGAACACCGTGGAGTCTTCCATGCGGCCCTGGCGCAAGCGCACACAAGCGCCGTCTTTCAGATCGATAGCGGGGATAATAAGCATGCTTTTTCCTTCGTCAAAAGAGCGGCAAGCTGCAAGTCATAAGCTGCAAGCGTGCGTGCGGTTCTATCTCTTACAGCTTTAAGCTCGACGCTTGTCGCTGCTCTAATTCTTTTCCAGCGCCCAGAGGTCGCTTTCGATGCTCTCAAACCGGTCCCTCAGAACCGTTTGCACATCCAGCACTGCTTGGTTGTAGAACAAGGGGCCACATTTCAGGGCGAAGAAATCCAATAGCTCCTCGGACTCGAAACCGCCCATTTCTAATTCAAAACGCTCAGCCATGAAATGCTTTAGCTCGCGAGCAATACCTGCTCGCTGATCAGCGCTGAACTGAAAAAGCGGTGGCGCATCCTTTCTCGCCCGGCTCATTTACCAGCGGCCATCCCAGGCGGCGAAGTTCTGCAGCAACTGCAGGCCGTGGGTGTGGCTTTTTTCTGGGTGGAACTGCACGGCAAAACGCGAGCCTTCGGCCAGCGCGGCGGCGAAATCCTTGCCGTAGTGGCCGCGACCGACCACCTGCTTAGGGTTGCCGGCCTCGATGTAATAGCTGTGCACGAAGTAGAAGCGCGCCAGGTCCGGAATGTTGTGCCACAGCGGGTGTTTGACCGACTGCGCCACCTCGTTCCAGCCCATGTGCGGCACCTTCAGCGGCTCGCCATCCTCGACCATATCTTTGCCGAAGAAACGTACCTTGCCGGGGAACTGGCCGATGCAATCGACGCCATCGTTCTCTTCGCTGTGCTCCATCAGCGCCTGCATGCCCACGCAGATGCCGAGAAACGGCCGAACCGCGCTGACTTCACGCACCAGACTGTCGAAGCCCAAGCGCTTGATCTCGGCCATGCAATCGCGAATCGCGCCCACACCGGGGAACACCACGCGATCCGCTTCGCGAATCACCTGAGCGTCGCTGGTGATCAGCACTTTACCGGCACCGACGTGCTCCAGCGCTTTGGCCACCGAATGCAGGTTGCCCATGCCATAGTCGATTACTGCAACGGTTTGCACTTACAAGCACCCTTTGGTCGACGGCATTTGCCCGGCCATACGCTCGTCCAGCGTCACCGCCATGCGCAGCGCGCGGCCGAACGCCTTGAACACGGTTTCGATCTGGTGGTGGGTGTTGGTGCCGCGCAGGTTGTCGATGTGCAGGCTGACCAGCGCGTGGTTGACGAAACCCTGGAAGAACTCCTGAAACAGGTCCACGTCAAAGCCACCGACCACGGCGCGGGTGAACGGCACGTGCATTTGCAGGCCCGGACGACCGGAGAAGTCGATCACCACGCGCGACAGCGCTTCATCAAGCGGCACGTAGGAATGGCCGTAACGGGTCATGCCTTTTTTGTCACCGATGGCTTTGCTGAAGGCCTGACCGAGGGTGATGCCGACGTCTTCCACGGTGTGGTGGTCGTCGATATGCAGGTCGCCCTTACTCTGGATATCCATGTCGATCTGGCCGTGTCGGGCAATCTGATCAAGCATGTGCTCAAGGAACGGCACGCCAATATCAAATTTGGCTTTGCCGGTGCCATCCAAGTTGATCGAGACCTTGACTTGGGTCTCCAGGGTGTTGCGTTCGACGAATGCCGTACGTTCGGCCATCACCAGCTCCAGAAATTGCCCACGGAAAAAGGCCGCCATTATAGGCGCAAAGCGCCAAGGGGGATACGCGCCCCGCCGGATGGACTGCATCACCCAGCCCGGCAATCGGTCAACGGCCCCAAAAAACCCATACGCGGTTATAACCGGCATGAGCAACTCGTCCGGCTGTCGGCGCTATACTCGCTTGCCTTAACTCCAGTCATTCGAAGCAAGGATTCGTAGATGAAAGCGCTCGGCAAAATCCTCGGCCTGTTTTTCCTTGGCCTGTTGCTGATCATCGTGGCGCTGGGCTTTGCCCTCACCCACCTGTTCGATCCCAATGACTACAAAGACGAAATCCGCCAGATTGCCCGCGACAAGGCCAATCTGGAGCTGACCCTCAACGGTGATATCGGCTGGAGCCTGTTTCCCTGGCTTGGCCTGGAGCTGACCGATGCCAGCCTGGCCAGCCTCAGCACCCCCGAGCAACCCTTTGCCGACCTGCGCCTGCTGGGCCTGTCGGTGCGCGTATTGCCGCTGCTGCGCAAAGAAGTGCAGATGAGCGACATCCGCATCGACGGCCTCAACCTCAACCTGCAGCGCGATGAAAAGGGCCGCAGCAACTGGGAGAACGTCGGCAAACCGGCCAGCGCCGCACCAGCGACCGCCGACGCCTCAATACCCCCTAACAACGACGCGCCAAGCACCACCCCGACAGACAGCAGCGCGCCCCTGAAACTGGACATCGACAGCCTGATCGTCAACGGCGCACGCATCAGCTACCACGACATGCAGAAAGGCCAGCAATTCAGCGCGGAAAGCATCCAGTTGACCACCGGCGCGATCCGCGAAGGCGCAGCCATCCCGGTCAAACTCAGCGCCTTCTTCGGCCTCAATCAACCCGTGCTGCGCGCCCGCAGCGAGCTGCAAGGCGAATTGCGTTTCGACCGCGCCCTGAAACGCTACCAACTGGAAGACGCGCGCTTGTCCGGGGAAGTGTCCGGCGAACCCTTCGACGGGCAAACCCTCACCTACTCCGCTCAAGGCCAGCTACTGGTTGACCTGGCCGCTCAAGTGGCGGAATGGAACGGCCTGAAACTCTCCGCCAACCAACTGCGCGCTTTAGGCGAGCTGAAAGTGCGCGACCTCGACAAACAACCGCAACTGAGCGGCGGCCTGTCGATTGCCCCGGTCAACCTGCGCGAGTTCCTCACCACCATCGGTCAAAAACTGCCGCCGATGAGCGACGCCAAAACCCTCAATCAGTTCGAACTGGTCACCCGCCTCAGCGGCACAGCCAACAGCCTGACCCTTGAAGACCTCAAACTCAGCCTCGACGGTAGTCATTTCAGCGGCCAACTGGCGCTGGCTGACTTCGCCAAACAAGCCCTGCGCGTACAACTCAAAGGCGACCAACTGAACCTGGATCGCTACCTGCCCGCCCCAGACAAAGACGCCAAAACCGCCAACACCGCGCGCACCGCCGAGGTCAAAGCCAGCGTCGCCAGCGCGGGGGCTTCCGGCAGCACACCGCTGCCCGACGCGCCCACTCAGCATGCCTGGAGCAGCAGCGAAGTACTGCCCATCGAAATGCTGCGCAAGCTCGACATGCAGCTCGACCTGAGCCTTGATCAGCTCACCGTGCAAGAGCAATCCATCAACGCCTTCACCCTTAAAGCCCAAGGCAAAGGTGGCCTGCTAAGCCTGCAGGATGTGCGCGGCACCTTGGGCAATGGCAGCTTCGAGGGCAAAGGCAGCCTCGACGTGCGCCCGGCCATACCCTTGCTGAGCGTGCAACAAACCCTCAAACGCATCCCGCTGGAACCCTTCCTGAAAAAGCCCGAGCAGCCGTCGCCGATCAAAGGCCTGCTCGACCTCACCGCCAACCTCAGCACCCGCGGCAACAGCCAGCGCGCCTGGGTTGACGGGCTCAACGGCAGCGCCAACTTCCGACTTAATGACGGCGTATTGCTCGACGCCAACCTAGAGCAGCAACTGTGCCGTGGCATCGCCACTCTCAACCGCAAAGCCCTGACTACAGACCCGCGCGGTAAAGACACGCCGCTTGAAACCCTGCAAGGCAGCCTGAAGCTGATCAACGGCGTGGCCAGCAACCCGGACCTTACGGCCCGCATTCCAGGCCTGGAGGTCAGTGGCAAGGGCGATCTGGACTTGCGCATCCTCAGCCTCGACTACCGCATCGGCGTCAGCATCCTCGGCGACCAACGCGAAATGCCCGACCCAGCCTGCCAAGTCAACGAGCGTTATGTCGGCATCGAATGGCCCGTGCGCTGCCGCGGCCCACTGGAAATGGGCGGCAAAGCCTGCCGTTTGGATCAAGAAGGCCTGGGCAAAGTCGCCGCCAAACTGGCCGGCAACAAACTCAACGAAAAGATCGAAGAAAAGCTCGGCGACAAAGTCAGCCCCGAACTGAAAGACGCACTCAAGGGCCTGTTTAACCGATGAGTCCTGAGCAGTTTTCTAACGCGGTACTCAACTGGTACGACAGCCACGGGCGCAAAGACCTGCCGTGGCAACAGGGCATCACGCCTTACCGCGTGTGGGTGTCGGAAATCATGTTGCAGCAGACTCAGGTCAGCACCGTACTCGGCTACTTCTACCGTTTTATGGCCGCCCTGCCGACGGTGCAAGCGCTAGCCGCCGCTCCGGAAGACGAGGTGCTGCACCTGTGGACAGGCCTCGGCTACTACACCCGCGCGCGCAACCTGCAGAAAACCGCGCAGATTGTGCTGCGTGAACACGCTGGCGAATTCCCCCGTGATGTCGAGCAACTCACCGAACTGCCCGGCATTGGCCGCTCCACAGCAGGGGCTATCGCCAGCCTGAGCATGGGCCTGCGCGCGCCGATCCTTGATGGCAACGTCAAGCGCGTCCTCGCCCGCTATGTCGCGCAGGAAGGCTATCCGGGCGAACCGAAGGTGGCCAAACAGCTCTGGGATGTGGCCGAACGCTTCACCCCGCAGGCCCGCGTCAATCACTACACGCAAGCCATGATGGATCTGGGCGCAACTCTATGTACCCGCAGCAAACCCAGCTGCCTGCTCTGCCCGCTTCAAAGCGGCTGCCAGGCGCACCTGCTCGGCCTGGAGATCCGCTACCCCATCCCCAAACCGCGCAAAACCCTGCCGCAAAAACGCACATTGATGCCGATTCTGGCCAACAGCAACCACGAAGTGCTGCTCTACCGCCGCCCTTCCAGCGGCCTTTGGGGCGGACTATGGAGCTTGCCGGAGCTGGACGACCTAAACGACCTGGACAACCTGGCCAACCGTCACGGCCTGCAATTGGCACCATCACAGGCGCTGGCAGAACTGACTCATACCTTCAGCCACTTCCAACTGGCCATCGAACCGCACCTGATTCGCGTCAACAGCGCGCCTGCCGCCGTGGCCGAGGCCGATTGGCTCTGGTATAACCTCGCCACCCCGCCGCGCCTGGGCCTCGCCGCCCCGGTTAAAAAACTACTGAAACGCGCGGCCGATGCACTGGCTACCCCACAGAACACTGGAGAACAACCATGACCCGCACCGTACAATGCCGCAAACACAAGCAGGAACTCCCCGGCCTGGAGCGCCCGCCGTATCCGGGCGCGAAAGGGGAAGACATCTTCAACAATGTTTCCAAGCAAGCCTGGGACGAATGGCAGAAGCACCAGACCCTGCTGATCAACGAGCGCCGGCTGAACATGATGAACGCCGAAGACCGCAAATTCCTCCAGGGCGAAATGGACAAATTCCTCTCTGGCGAGGAATACGCCCAAGCCGAAGGCTACGTGCCGCCGAGCGAATAATCTGCCGCACCATCGCCCAGACCGCAGGGTGGATGACGCCTTATCCATCCACCACACTGCGATACTGGATAAACAACGTGCTATCCCCCTTACACGGCTGTCGCACCCTTCGCGGCTAAAGCCCCTCCCACAACCAACCCCCGCCACCCGCACAAGCCCACCACCCTGTGGGAGGCGCTTTAGCGGCGAAAAGCGCTAACAGCAACCCCGCCGCCACCGCGCTGTAGCCCGGATGAAATCCGGGGAAAACCGCCACCGGAGAAATCGCCCAGGATTGCATACGGGCGACCCAGCACAGCCGACCTTTCCCTGCCACATGAACCTAACCACCCGTAATAGTTAAATATTTTTCAAAATCACGCTTGACACTCCCCCTTCAAATCCGTCTAATAGCCGCCGTTGGCCCGGGTAGCTCAGTCGGTAGAGCAGGGGATTGAAAATCCCCGTGTCGGCGGTTCGATTCCGTCCCCGGGCACCACATACAGAAAAAGGCTCACAGCGATGTGGGCCTTTTTCTTTTTCTGCAGAAAAGCTGGCGGCCTACGTCTCGCTCAGCACCGCCAACCAATTACTCTTCATACCTCGCTGCTCAAGCCCCCTGCACACCCGGCCGAACACCGCCAAGATCAAACGAACCACAAGAGCCCTGTATGAAAACCGACCCGCTTAGCGATGCCGAACTGGATTTTGTCGAAAGCATCTTGATGAAGTACGGCAACGACGACTCCATTCTGGACGCCAGCGAACTGGACGGTTTTTTCGTCGCACTGATCTCTGGCCCAGAGGTATTGCCGCCCAGCCGTTGGCTGCCAGCACTGTGGGGCGGCGTAACACCCAAGTTCGCCAAAGACGCCGAACTGCAACGTTTTATGAACCTACTGATTCAGCACATCAACAACTGCGTATTGATGCTGATGGAGTACCCGGCCGAGTTCGTTGCACTGTTCAGTACCCGCGAGCACCAAGGCGAAACCCTGACCATCGTTGAGGAGTGGTGCTTCGGCTATATGCGCGGGGTGAACCTGGTGCAATGGCCGGCACTGCCGGAAACCGAGGCGGCGCATCTGGCGGCCATCGAACTGCACGGCAGCGAAGCCAATTTCGCGCGACTGGAGCACATGAGCCAAGCTGAGCACCAGCAGTCGGTCACGGCCATCGAGCCCGCTGTACGCGCCCTGCATGCTTACTGGCTGGCGCAGCGCAGCCAACTGGCCAGCCCACCACAACCCCCGATACAGGCAGGACCCAAAGCAGGCCGCAACGACCCCTGCCCGTGCGGCAGCGGCAAAAAGTTTAAACAATGCTGCCTACACTGAGCCCATTGCAATCTGCAGGCAGCGCCTTAGCCGCGACGGTCAGTAGGTAATCGAGTATTTCCCCCTGCCATCGCTTATCAACACAGCGACCGACTGCCTGATAAACAGAACAGGAAAAGTCCGCACGACGGCCAGCACCCGCCCTCACGAGGGTCTGCTGGCTCGCATGAGCCGAATCTTCTGACAGAACCCTACACATCAGCTTTTTTGCGTCTACGCGTCAGCAAACTGCAGCCAAGCGACAGCGTGACCGGGCGAGCACCCGCGAGCCGGTAAACGGCTTGGCGGTCAGCGAAACGCTATGCTAGCTTGACGCCTCGCTAGGGAGGCTGTGTAACGCCGTCATGCATTTATAAGAAGAGGACACCCAATGGCTGAGGCCACGCCTGCGCTGGAAATTCGCGACCTGCACAAACGCTACGGCGACCTTGAGGTGCTCAAGGGCATCTCCCTCACCGCTCGCGATGGCGATGTGATTTCCATCCTTGGCTCTTCCGGCTCCGGTAAGTCGACTTTTCTGCGCTGCATCAATCTGTTGGAAAATCCGCACAAAGGCCAGATCATCGTGGCCGGCGAGGAACTCAAACTCAAGGCCGCCAAGAATGGCGACCTAGTCGCCACCGACAACCGCCAGATCAATCGCATGCGCAGTGAGATTGGTTTTGTTTTCCAGAATTTCAATCTGTGGCCGCACATGAGCGTGCTCGACAACATCATCGAAGCACCACGCCGCGTACTCGGTAAGAGCAAGGCTGAAGCCATTGAAATGGCCGAGGCGCTGCTGGCCAAGGTCGGCATTGCGGACAAGCGTCACGTCTACCCCAATCAGCTTTCCGGCGGCCAACAGCAGCGCGCGGCCATCGCGCGCACCCTGGCCATGCAACCGAAAGTCACCCTGTTCGATGAGCCCACTTCGGCCCTCGACCCGGAGATGGTACAAGAAGTGCTTAATGTGATCCGCGCACTCGCCGATGAGGGGCGCACCATGCTGCTGGTGACTCACGAGATGAACTTTGCTCGTCAGGTGTCCAGTGAAGTGGTGTTCCTGCATCAGGGACTGGTTGAAGAACAAGGCTCCCCGGAGCAAGTCTTCGACAACCCGAATTCGGCGCGCTGCAAACAATTCATGTCCAGCAACCACTGAAAACACGGAGCAACTACGCATGCAGAACTATAAGAAGATCCTGCTGGCCGCGGCCGCCACTCTGGCCTTCGGCACCAGCGCCGTCGCAGCCGACAAGCTGAAACTGGGCACCGAGGGGGCTTACCCACCCTTCAATTTGATTGATGCCAGCGGCCAAGTCGGTGGTTTTGACGTGGAAATTGGTCAGGCCCTGTGCGCCAAGATGAAAGTCGAGTGCGAAGTGGTCACCTCAGACTGGGACGGCATTATCCCGGCCCTGAACGCGAAGAAGTTCGACTTCCTGATCGCCTCCATGTCGATCACTGAAGAGCGCAAAGTCGCCGTAGATTTCACCGAGCCGTACTACACCAACAAGCTGCAGTTCGTCGCGCCAAAAGGCACAGACTTCAAAACTGATAAAGCCAGCCTGCAAGACAAAGTAATCGGTGCTCAGCGCGCCACCATCGCGGGCACCTGGCTGGAAGACAATCTGAATGGCGTAGTTGACCTGAAGCTGTACGACACGCAGGAAAACGCCTACCTGGACCTATCCTCGGGCCGCCTGGATGGCATCCTCGCTGACAGCTTCGTGCAGTGGGAATGGCTCAAGAGCGACGCCGGTAAAAGCTTCGAATTCAAAGGCGACCCGGTTTTCGATAACGACAAGATCGGCATTGCCGTGCGTAAGGGTGATGAACTGCGCGTGAAGTTGAATGCTGCGCTGGCTGAAATCGTCGCCGACGGCACCTACAAAAAAATCAACGACAAGTACTTCCCCTTCAGCATTTACTAAGCTGCCGGCACTGCGTCGCCCGCCTGGGCGGCGCAGGCTTCTGACCCCCTATGAATTTCGACCTCTACGGATTCGGCCCAGCCCTGGCTGCTGGCACCCTGATGACCATCAAGCTGGCGCTCAGCGCGCTATGCCTAGGTCTGGTGCTTGGCTTGCTCGGCGCTCTCGCCAAAACTTCGCCGTACAAGCCACTGCAATGGCTTGGCGGTACGTATTCGACCATCGTGCGCGGCATTCCCGAATTGCTCTGGGTGTTGCTGATTTATTTCGGCACGGTGCAGTTAATGCGCAACCTGGCAGACTTGCTCGGTATCGAAAGCCTTGAGCTGAATGCCTTTGCCGCCGGCACCATTGCCCTCGGCCTGTGCTTTGGCGCTTACGCCACGGAAGTATTCCGCGGTGCAATTTTGGCCATCCCCAAGGGCCACCGCGAAGCTGGCCTGGCCTTGGGCATGTCCAAACCGCGGATCTTCTGGCGACTGATTCTGCCGCAAATGTGGCGCATCGCCCTGCCCGGCCTGGGCAACCTGTTTATGATCCTGATGAAAGACACTGCACTGGTTTCGGTCATCGGCCTGGAAGAAATCATGCGCCGCTCGCAAATCGCCGTCACCTCCAGCAAAGAACCCTTCACCTTTTACTTGGTGGCTGCATTCATTTATCTCGGCCTGACCGTACTCGCCATGATCGGCATGCACTTCCTTGAAAAACGCTCCGGCCGTGGTTTTGTCAGGAGCGCGTCATGAGGAAGATATCTGAAATAGCCGCCTGGTCGGTTGCCGTTGCGCTTATTGCCTATGCGCTTTGGGCAGGCCTAACCGCGCTCAACTGGGAAGTGATCATCAAATGGCTGCCGCGCTTGGCTGAAGGTGCACTGCTGACTCTGGAACTGGTGGCCATCGCCGTTATAGCCGGGCTGATTCTGGCGCTGCCGATGGGTATCGCCCGCACTTCACGGCACTGGTATGTGCGCGCACTGCCCTACGGCTACATCTTCTTCTTCCGCGGCACACCGCTGCTGGTTCAGTTGTTTTTGATTTACTACGGCCTGGCGCAGTTCGATGCCGTGCGCGAAGGCCCGCTCTGGCCCTACCTGCGCTCCCCATACTGGTGCGCCGTGCTGACCATGACGCTGCACACCGCGGCCTATATTGCCGAGATTCTGCGCGGTGCGATTCAAGCCGTGCCACCGGGCGAGATCGAAGCGGCGCGCGCACTGGGCATGTCGCGAGCCAAGACGATGTTCTATATCGTCCTGCCACGCGCGGCACGTATTGGCCTGCCGGCCTATAGCAACGAAGTCATCCTGATGCTCAAGGCCAGCGCCTTGGCCAGCACTGTGACCTTGCTGGAGCTAACAGGCATGGCGCGCACGATCATTGCGCGCACGTACTTGCCGGTAGAAATTTTCTTCGCGGCAGGGATGTTCTACCTGCTGATCGCCTTCCTGCTAGTACGCGGCTTCAAGCTGCTGGAACGCTGGCTGCGCGTCGACGCCTGCCAGGGCCGCTGATGAGCTGAGGGCCATGTGCCCTCAGCCCTGACCCACCATGCCGACCAGCACACACCCGCCCATTTTAGAAAACGCCGACCTGCTGGCGCGCTTCAACGCACTCGACGCGTTTCTCGACGAGCACGCCGGGCTGTGGCGGCCTCGACCCTTCGTGCATTACCCCGCCTTGCCTTGGGAAGCCCAACACCCACAATTGGCGGCTTGGCTCAGGGCACAAAGCCTGGAGCACGCAGAAGCGGCGCATAACCAGCCGCATTTATTGCCTGCGCCTGCACCCTTTCCACAACTGGCCACTCAGGCACATGCATTAAGTCTGATCGGTGAACTGCCGCAACGGCCCGCCCTGAGCATGCCAGCGCAATTCAAAACCGACGTTCCGGGGCGTAAATGGCAACAAATCGATGCCTTTGCACGCAGCCTGAACTTCAGCCAAACACCGCGGCACTGGCTGGACTGGTGCGCGGGCAAAGGCCACCTCGGCCACCGACTGGCCCACGATGGCGGCGCGCTAACGTGCCTGGAATACAACCCGCAACTGGTGAGCAGCGGACTCCACCTCAGCCGCAAGCTAGGCATTCACGCACACCATATTGCGCAGGATGTGCTGGCCGACGATGCCGCCACCCAACTGCATGCGGCCCCCCCCCCCGTGGCACTGCATGCCTGTGGCGACCTGCATGTGCGCCTACTGCAACTGGCCAGCCAAGCCGGCTGCCAGCAGTTGGCCGTTGCGCCGTGCTGCTACAACCGCATCAGTGGCTCGCATTACCAAGCACTGTCGAAACGCGCGCAGGACTCGACGCTGAAACTGTCGATTGACGACCTCGGCCTGCCCTTGAGTGAAACCGTCACGGCCGGTGCGCGCGTGCGCCGTCAACGCGATATCTCCATGGCGCGCCGACTGGCTTTTGACGGACTACAGCGGCACATTCGCGGCATAGATGAGTACCTGCCCACGCCGTCCCTGCCAGCCGCCTGGCTGGACAAACCCTTTGCCGACTACTGCAAAGACCTCGCCGCGCTTAAACAACTGCCGTGCCCCAGCGCGCAAAACTGGCAAAAGCTTGAGCAGCAAGGCTGGCAACGCCTGGCTCACGTGCGCAACCTGGAGTTATTACGCGGCCTATTCCGCCGCCCACTGGAACTCTGGCTGCTGCTCGACCGCGCGCTCTACCTACAAGAACAGGGCTATGAGGTGCGTCTGGGTACCTTCTGCGCACCCGAGCAAAGCCCGCGCAATATGCTGTTACTGGCAGAACGCCACTGAATCTTACCCACAACATCTGTGGATAACTCTGTTGACAGAATCTGAGCAAACGCCGCGAACGCGCGCCGTTACACGCCTAAAAACACTTGATCAATTTTTAGGCACATAAATAATCCCATTAAAAACATGCACTTATAAAAATCAGTGAACCAACGCACAAACACTGCGCACGCTCACACAACCCGCCCCGCGAATGTGCATAAGCCAAATCCGGCTGATAACCGAGACTGTAAATATCTAGCGACAAGTGGCTTTACTCAGCCAAATGAATAGATATAATGGCGAACCTCAAAGGCCGGTATAGCTCAGCTGGTAGAGCAACTGACTTGTAATCAGTAGGTCCCGGGTTCGATTCCTGGTGCCGGCACCATACAAATAAAAGGGTTACGTGAAAACGTAGCCCTTTTTTGTACCCTAAATATGGATTGGGGGAGGATTGGGTCATGCAAGTACCTTTACCCCGGCCACCAGCAAAACCAAGGCCAACCCAATCTGAATCCAGCGCCCAGTGATTTTTCCGGCCAGCAAGCTCCCCAGCAGCACCGCCGGAACCGAACCCAGCAACAGGCTAATCAACATCCATCCGTCTACCATCCCGGCAAATAGATAACCCAGCCCCGCAACGACAGCGAGCGGAATCGCATGCACGATATCAGTGGCCACCAGGCGATGCGGAGTCATGCGCAGCGGGTAAAGAAACAGCAGAATCACGCTACCCAGCGCGCCAGCGCCAACAGAGGTCAAGGCCACGTGCGGATTTCGGTGAACGTGACCGCTCATTTCGCTAACAACGTGACCGGTGCCTCCACCCGATTGCGCGGGGTTTAAATTCTAACCGCATCGGTCACGATGCGGCTTCTTCCTCTGTGTTTTTCCGCCGCAGCGACTCACCTTTCAT
>CAMCJM010000020.1 GCA_945874835.1 Pseudomonas synxantha
CCGACGGTTGGCGGATTTACGCGGCAGTATCGGCCTGCTATTCATAAAAAAGCGGCCCAGGCCATCGACACCCAGGACGGTGAAGATGTCCAAGACCCGCTACCCAGTTGACCGCAAAGCTGCTCCGCTTAAGTGAACAGCATTGCGCCGATTGGCGGGTTTGTTTTTACAGCGTGACGGGGTTAGCCGGGTTGTTGAGCCGTCTGGCCTGTTTTAGGTAGGCGGTTAACTCACGTGCAGGCAGCGGTTTGCTGTACAGGTAGCCCTGACCTTCATTGCAGCCCTGAGCAATGATGTAAGTCTCTTGCTCAACAGTCTCAACCCCTTCGGCAATAACCTGCATACCCAGGCTTTTACCCAGTTGGATGATGGCGCGCACGATGGTGGCGTCGTCTTCATCTTCGAGCAGATCTTGCACAAAGCTTTTATCAATCTTGATCTTATCCAGCGGCAAGCTCTTCAGGTAGCTCAGGGAGGAATAACCGGTCCCGAAGTCGTCAATCGCAATCAGCGCCCCTGAGCGGCGCAAGCTGAGCAGGTGTTGGGCGGCGGTGTTGATGTCTTCCATCAGGCCGGTTTCCGTGACTTCCAGTTCTAGGCTGCGCAGCGGTAAGCGATAGACCTGCATCAGGTTGTGCACCACGCGCGGCAACTCGGCGTGGTGCAGTTGCACGGTGGACAGGTTGATGGCCATACGCAGTTCAGTGAAGCCTTGATCATGCCATTCACGCAGCTGGCGGCAGGCTTGATCGAGAATCCATTCGCCAATCGGGATAATGGTGCCGTTTTGTTCGGCCAGCGGGATAAACAGGTCTGGCGGTACAAATCCGTGCGTTGGGTGCTGCCAGCGCAGCAGCGCCTCGACGCCGACCACGTTGTGGTCGCGATAGTCGATTTGTGGTTGATAGACGAGGTGTAGTTGATTGAGTGCCAGGGCTTCGCGCAGGTCTTTTTCCAGCTCACGGCGGCGACGCATTCCACTGTCAACGCTGGCAATGTAGAACTGGTAGCGGTTACGCGAGCGGCTCTTGGCCAACGTCATGGTTTGTTCGGCTTTTTGCAGCAGTTTCTCGGTGCTGTCACCGTCTTCGGGGAATAAGGTGATGCCGATGGTCGCCCGCAAGCGAACTTCTTGATGATCCAGAATGAACGGGTTGTCGAGGTCGTCGAGTACGCTTTGCGCCAACTCCGCAGCCTCGTAGGGCTGCTCGATATCAGCTTGCACTAGGGCAAACTGATCACCGCCCAAGCGAGCCAGCGCGCCAAGGCGGCCGCTGTGGCTGCGCAGGCGATCTGAGAGTGCCAACAGCAACTGGTCGCCTGTCTGGTAACTGAATTGCTCATTGATGCCTTTGAAATCATCCAGCCCAACACACAAAACAGCAACGCGGCGCTGCAGGCGACCTGCATCATTAAGAGTCTGGTCAAGTTGTTGTTGCAGTTGCTGGCGATTCGGCAAGCCAGTGAGGAAATCGTATTGAGACATGCGCAGCAGGCTGTTTTCTGCTTCGCGGCGCAAGCTGGTGTTGCGTTCGATGGAGGACAGCAGTTGGTTGGCCGTGTTGATCCATAAGCCCAGTTCGTTCTTCTCGTTGCCCTTGAGCATGGGCAGCTTGTGTTCGCTGGGGCGATCGGGGTTTATGTTGGTCAGGTGCTCGATGATTTTCGACAGTGGCTTGGTCAGCAGCCAGTGATAAACCAGATACAGCACCAGACCCATTGCCAGTGCGCGAAGCACACCCGATATAAAAATGATGACCGAGTTGGTCACAAAGCTCTCACCGTAGGGGGCGGTGTCGAGGGTGATGCTGAGGTCGCCGTAATACTCGCTGTACGGGCCTCGACCGACCAACTGAGTGGTGAAGTTTTGTTCTTTACCCAGAATCGGGTCGGTGAGCCAGCGTGTAGGGACGTTGGCTTGCTCGCGGGCCTTTTCAGCCAGCATCGGCTCGTTGGGGTGGCCTATGGCTGCCATGCGCACGGACTCGTGCTGGAACAGGCCCTCAATCACCTGCATGCCCATTTCGCGGTCGAGGCTGTAGACCGCCTGCGTTGACGGATCACGAAATATGCCGAGAATCCGGTGCGCGTCGTTTGCCACAGCCTGGCGAGTTTTGTAAACGTCAAACACGATCTGCGCCAGGCTCAGCACCACGCCTACGATTAGCGCTGACAACAGCACAACGCGGAGCAACTTGAGCGACAAGCTGTTCTTCAATTCCAGCTTCAAATGACGGTTCCTTGTGAAGTCTTCAGCGTCAGTCTGCATTGAGTATTGGCAATGTCGCGCTTGCAGTCAAAGGGCCATTAACACTCTTTGTCGAACAAGGCGTTTGCGCAGCCTTGGCGCGGATCTTGGCAGGTCGATGAAGGGTGTGCACGGTGTCGGTGCATTTGCCTGCTGGTTTTCACAATCCTAGGCTGTTTTCGCTTGGCATGAGGTTTGCGGTGTTGCTTTTGAGGGCGTGCGTTTATGCGCAGGATGCACGCGTGCAGCCCTCAACTCACCGTTAAGGGGGATGCTGCGATGAAGACTCGACTGATTGGCCTGGCTGTATATGGGGTTTCGCCTTTGGCAGAAGCGGCCAGCAATGAGGCGTCGAATACCGCCTGGCTGGTGCTGGCCAGTGTGCTGGTGTTCTTTATGCAGGCCGGTTTTGCCCTGGTGGAAAGCGGCATGTCGCGGGCTAAAAATGCCGTCAATGTGATGATGAAGAATTACATGGACGGTTGCGTCGGTGGGATCACGTTCTGGCTGGTTGGCTTTGGCTTGATGTTCGGCAGCAATATCACCGGCTGGTTTGGCATGAGCCATTTTGCCCCGCACGAAGGTGAGCCTTGGGATTTCACGTTTCTGTTATTTCAGATGATGTTCGCGGCGACGGCCGCCACCATCGCCAGCGGTGCAATGGCCGAGCGCACGCGGTTTTCGGCCTACCTGATTGGCGCAGTGGTGATCAGTGGCTTTATTTACCCGGTGTTCGGCAGTTGGGTCTGGAGTGGCATTTACGGTGGCCAAGGTTGGCTGGCCACATTGGGCTTTATTGATTTTGCCGGATCCACGGTGGTGCACAGCGTAGGCGCCTGGTGCGCGCTGGCCGGGATTCTGGTGTTAGGGCCGCGATTGGGGCGTTTTGCCGCCGACGGCACGCCCCGACCGATTCCTGGGCATAACCTGAGCCTGGTGGCGCTGGGTGGTTTTATCCTCTGGGTGGGCTGGTTTGGTTTTAATGCCGGTAGCAGCCTGGAGATGAATATCAGTCTGGGGCTGATTGCCCTGAACACGCATTTGGCCGCCAGCGCCGGAGCGTTGGGTGCCTTTATGGCGCAGCGCAGCACGTCTAGCCCGGTGCTGCTGACCACCACCGTGAACGGTTCATTGGGTGGGCTGGTGGGTATTACCGCCGGTTGCGCCACGATGTCGCCGTTATTTGCCCTGCTCACCGGTTTGGTGGCTGGTTTTGTGGTGGTGTTCGGCATGCGTTTGCTGGAGCGCTGGCAACTGGATGACGTGGTCGGTGCGGTGCCTGTGCATGGGTTTGCCGGTGTTTGGGGCACGGTTGCCGCCGGGCTGTTCTTTAGTGGTGATCTGTTCAACTGGTCGCGGGTTGGCGTGCAACTGTTAGGTGCTGGGGTCGCGTTCGTGTGGGCATTTCCGTTGGCGCTGATGCTTTATCTGTTGTTGGCGAAAACCCTTGGGCTGCGCACATCGACTCAGCATGAACAGCGCGGTCTGGATTTCGCCGAACATGCCGAGGTGGGGTATCCCGAGTTCAACCTTGCCGTGACTTTTGATCCCAACGATTTACCAAGGAGGGTGTGACATGAGCCTAGCCACGCGCCGCCGGGCGATTTACACCGGCCTGGCGGGACACTTTGCCGAGGATGAGTTGCTCGCAGTGCTGGCCCTGTGGGAAAGCAAATATGCGGATAAACCACCCTTTGCTTTGAATGAGTTTCTCGGCGAGGTGGCTTCTACCACGGAGCGCAAACTGGAACGCGCCCGACTCTACCGGGAGTTGGTGGGCGCACTCACCGGACCGTTATCCGATTTATTGCCTGACCCTGAGCCGCAATTGCGCCGTTGGCGTCAGCAGGCAGGCGGCGGCCCTTCGTTGCTATCAACCGGCGATGAGCAGGCGTGGCATTGTTTTGAGGCGCTTGGTCGGGCGCTGTTTAATCAATTGGATATGGACCTGGTGCCGCGCTTGCGGCGTTTTGCCGGTGGCAACCTGAGTGCATTGGGTTGCAGCAATCAGCAGCGCTTAAGGGTACGCGCATGGTTGGAGCAGGGCGCTGAGTTGGAGCAGACGGGCTTGGCGGTCGATCACCTGCGGCAGTTGCTTAACCTGCTGTATGTCGGGCTGTGTGAGTATCTGGGGCCGGTGATTGCCGATCAGCATTTAAGCCGCTCCGTGCAGCAGGTCGAGACGCTGCATCTGGCGTTTTCTCCACGCAAATTGCTGTAGGGCAAAGGCTTAAAACAAAAAACCCGGCACATGGCCGGGTTTCTTGTTTAGACGCTCAGCTTAGGCTGCGTAGTTGTTCGCTACGAAGTCCCAGTTGACCAGGTTCCAGAACGCTTCGACATACTTCGGACGTACGTTGCGGTAGTCGATGTAGTAAGCGTGTTCCCACACGTCGCAGGTCAGCAGCGGGGTGTCGCCGCTGGTCAGCGGGCAGCCGGCGCCGATGGTGCTGGCCAGGGCCAGGGAACCGTCAGCTTTCTTCACCAGCCAGCCCCAGCCGGAACCGAAGGTGCCGATGGTGACTTTGCTGAATTCTTCTTTGAACTTGTCGAACGAACCGAACGCGGCATTGATCGCATCAGCCAGTGCGCCAGTTGGTTGACCGCCAGCGTTAGGGGCCAGGCAGTTCCAGTAGAAGGTGTGGTTCCAGACCTGAGCAGCGTTGTTGAAGATGCCGCCCGAAGAGGTCTTAACGATCTCTTCCAGGGTTTTGCCTTCGAACTCGGTGCCAGGCACCAGGTTGTTCAGGTTCACGACGTAGGTGTTGTGGTGCTTGTCGTGGTGGAACTCCAAGGTTTCCTTGGAAATGTGCGGCTGCAGGGCGTCATGTGCGTAGGGCAGCGGCGGCAATTCGAAAGCCATGGTTTATCTCCTAATCAGATCAGGTGCGGTGTGCGCGAAGCCGATCACGGGCGGCCATATCTGCGACGCCTTATACCTTGGCGTCGCGAGCACCGAATCATAGCACCGGGCCAAGCCCTTAAACACGCGGCAACTGTGTGGGAACCCGCTGCGGTGCTGGCAGATGACCTATTAAATAATGTTGATTTATTGCAGCGCGGAGCCGCTGAGCAATTGCCAGGCAATGCTGAACATCATCACGGCCACGCCCAGGTCGATAAATCGCCAGGTGTTTGGCCGCGCCAGCCAAGGGGCTAGGCTGGCTGCACCGAACGCCAGGCACATAAACCAGAGCAGCGAGGCACTCGCCGCACCCAGTGCATAGGCCCCCGGAACGCTTTGTTGCGCCCCCAGCGAGCCAATCAACAACACCGTATCCAGATACACATGCGGGTTGAGTAGGGTCACCGCCAAGGCCGCGAGCAGTACGGCATTACGTGAGCGCGGCAGGCCGCTTGCGGCCTGCTGCAAGGCTTGCGGGCGGCTGGCGCGGAGCATGGCCTGTGCGCCGTACCAGAGCAAAAACGCAGCACCGCCCCAGCGGGCCACGCTAAGCAGTTGCGGGCTTTGTGTAAGCAGGGCGGCCAGGCCAAATACCCCGGCTGTGACCAACAAGGCATCACAGATGACGCAGAGCAGTGCCACCGGTATGTGATGCTCACGGCGCAGGCTTTGCGCCAACACGAACGCATTCTGCGCACCGAGGGCGATGATCAAACCGGCCGCAATCAACAGGCCGTTGCTATAGCTTTGCCACATGGCCTCACTCCTGATTGGCGCTGAGCGCTTGCAGTACCGCCAGCGCTCGCGGCCCGTCGGCATGGGCGACGAACAGGTGGTCGTGGTAATAGCCAGCGATCACGTTGCAGCTGATCCCAGCCTGCGCCAGGGCTGTAGCAACCGCGGCAGTCAGGCCAACCGCTTCAAGTGCTGAGTGCACGTGCAGCGTCAGCCAAGCGGCCACGTAGTTGTAGGGCAGGTTGAGTTGATCGGCTTGCTGGCGCGGCAGAATAACGGTCAGCCCCTCTGCTTCGTGAAAACTGCCCAGCGGCGGAGTACCCGCCAGTTGTGAGGCGTCACTTAAGCTGCAAAACACGTAAGCGCCTTCGTTCAAGTGAGGGCTCATGCTGCGCAAAAGCACGCTCAGTGAGGTTTCTCCGGTCATGGTGTGTGCCTTGTTTGAGGAGTGGATGCTGGCCAGTCTGCTGCGCGGGGCTGTATAAGAGAAACCAATAGTGCTGATTGCTCATTAGGAAAACTGATTGTGCTTGATTACAAACTCCTGGCTGCACTGGCCGCGGTTGTCGAGCAGGCCGGGTTCGAGCGTGCGGCCCAAGTGCTGGGGCTTTCGCAATCGGCGGTGTCACAGCGCATCAAACTGCTGGAAGCGCGCGTCGGGCAGCCCGTGCTGGTGCGTGCAGTGCCGCCGGCGCCAACAGACATCGGCCGTCGTCTGCTTAACCACGTGCAGCAGGTACGGTTGCTGGAACGCGATATTCAGGCGCAAGTCCCGGCGCTGGACGAGGGTGGGGTGCCCGAACGTTTACGCATCGCGCTGAATGCCGACAGCCTGGCGACCTGGTGGGCGGCGGCGGTGGGGCCATTTTGCAGCGAGCAGCGGTTGCTGCTGGATTTGGTCGTGGAGGATCAAGAGGTTGGCCTCAAGCGTATGCGCGCCGGTGAAGTGGCCGCTTGCGTGTGTGCCAGCGAGCGCCCGGTGGCGGGTGCGCGAGCCATCCTGCTGGGCGCGATGCGCTACCGGGCGCTGGCCAGTCCGGCCTTTATCGCCCGGCATTTCCCAGATGGAGTGAGTTCACAGGCGTTGGCCCATGCGCCGGCTATCGTTTTTGGCCCGGATGATTTGCTGCAGCATCGCTACTTGTCCGGGTTGGGTGTGGAGGGCGGTTTTGCCCACCACCTGTGTCCTTCGTCCGAGGGCTTTATCCGTCTGGCGTTGGCAGGGTTTGGCTGGGGGCTGATTCCCGAGTTGCAGGTGCAAGCTGAACTGGCGCGTGGCGAGTTGATTGAGCTGATCGCTGACCAGACCATCGATGTGCCGCTCTACTGGCACCATTGGCGAAATGGTGGAGAGTTACTGAATGCACTCACCCAGCATGTGCAGCGTCATGCGGCCACGCGGTTGGTGGCCCCATCTTGACGCTGATCGGATTCAGGACACGAGCACCTGGCTTGAGCCCGGCAGTTGCTCGACGCAGCGTGCGCCCAGCAGTTTGGACGGGGTGAAGTAACCGCCGGGGCCGTCGTACTGCAGCAGGTGCTGCACCGCCAGCAAGCTACCGTGTACGGTGACGTCGTAGCCGTTGGCGGTTTCCAGCCGTGCGGTGCGCACCTCGCCCTTGGCGTTGCGTGCCTCACCCCACAACCAAGTGCGTTGACGTGAGCGGGCCTGTTCATTCGGGCCGCTGATGCGTTTCTCAATCAGACGTTTGAGCCAGTTCTGCACGGCGTCCAGGCTCAGCAGCGGGCGCAGCGGATTAATCAGGCGCATACCAATCGCCGCCGCTGTGGGCGTGGGCAGGTACACCTCGATATTGTCGATGCCGGTGGAGTGATAGGCCGTCGATACATCGCCCCACGGAATGGTCACGGCGGCTTTCTCGCCCCGACCAAAATTGATGGTGCGGCGTTTGTACCCCAGTGGTACATCGGTGATCACGCCTTCGCGGCGGACTTTACCGCCGAACTTCAAACCTTCCACCGTGGTTTTGGCCGTGCCGGGCGATAGCCCGCTGCCGGTGTCAAAGCCCAAGGCCAGATGGGTGGCATCGGGCAGGGCTTGATGCAGGCAGGCGGCCAGGCAATCGCTGGGGATCACATCAAAACCGACGCCGGGGCAGACCACGATGCCGCGCTCACGGGCCTGTTGATCACGCCGCTGAGCGGCTTCAAATACGCTGATTTCGCCGGTGATATCGACGTAATGCGTGCCGCTCGCCAGGCAGGCATTAAGCATGGGCGCGCTGGTGGCAGAGAACGGCCCGGCACAATGGGCAACCACAGCAATACCTGCCAGGGCTTCCTTGGCGCGATCGGGCTGATGAATATCGAATATTCGGCATTCCAGGCCCAGCAGGCTGCCCAGTGCATGTACGGCGGCCGGGTTGCGACCAGCCAGAATGGGTGTGAGGCCCTGACGCTTGGCCTCGACGGCTAGCAGGTGGCCGGTGTAACCATTGGCACCGTAGATCATCCAGTGAGTGCTCATGCTGATTCCTCTGTCGTGAGTAGCGAGCGCACAGCTTAGCGGTTGCACGCGCTGCCGTGGCCCTATCGCAGGGTGTGCAAATGTGTCCGCATTCAGGCGCGCTAAGCCGCAATAGGCACGACGGCTGCTACAGTGGCGGCAACGCGTAATAAGGAGACCTGCATGAAGATCTTGGTAACCGGAGCCAGTGGTTTTATCGGTTCACGCTTTGCCCGTCATGCCCTGGAGCAAGGGCTGCAGGTGCGCATCAACGGCCGCCGAGCGGAGGCGGTCACGGCTCTTTGTGCGCAGGGCGCGGAATTTATTCAGGGCGATTTGCGTGAGCCTGCGCTGGTTGAGCAGCTCTGCCGTGGCGTGGATGCGGTGGTGCATTGCGCGGGGGCGGTGGGGGTGTGGGGCACTTACGCGCATTTTCATCAGGCCAACGTCACGGTGACGGAGAACGTGGTGGAAGCCTGCCTCAAACAAAAGGTGCGTCGTTTAGTGCATTTGTCCTCGCCCTCGGTGTATTTCGATGGCAAGGCGCATGTTGGGCTGCGCGAAGAGCAACTGCCCAAGCGCTTTTCCGATTATTACGGCAAAACCAAGTTTTTGGCCGAGCAACAGGTGTTCGCCGCTCAGGAATTTGGCTTGGAAGTGTTGGCCCTGCGGCCACGCTTTGTCACCGGTGCGGGCGATACCAACATCTTTCCACGGCTGATCAACATGCAGCGCAAGGGGCGTTTGTCGATCATAGGCAATGGGTTGAACAAGGTCGATTTCACCAGTATTCACAATCTCAACGAGGCGCTGATGAGCGCTCTGCAGGCCGACGACTCAGCACTGGGGCAGGTTTACAACATCAGCAACGGTGCACCCGTACCGCTGTGGGATGTGGTCAATTACGTGCTGCGTCAACTTGATCTGCCAGCGGTCACCCGGCACCTGCCATACAGCCTAGCCTACAGCGCGGCGGCCATTAATGAAGGGCTGTGCACGCTTTTACCCGGCCGGCCGGAGCCGACCTTGTTTCGCCTTGGTGTGGCAGTTATGGCCAAGGATTTCTCGCTGGATATCAGCCGTGCCCGGCAATACCTCGACTATGATCCGACCACCAGTCTGTGGACAGCACTGGATGAGTTTTGCGCCTGGTGGCAGGCGCAACATCACGGCTGAGTCAGGCGTAAACGCGTTGGCCGCGATACATACGCACCGATGCGCTGGCAGGGCGGTGGGCGAGGTCTTCCACCAGTAACGGATGCCCGGCCTGCATGCGCACGGTTGGCGCTGGGCGGTCGCTGTATTGCGCAAGCAGTTGGCCCAGTTGGCGGGTTTCCTCACTGCTGGATGTCTGGCAGGCGCTGAGCATGCTGTCGATTGCACCTGGCTGGCTCATGCGGATATCCACCGCCAGCTCATCGCGCAAACGCCGACGCAGATTTTTCATGCAATCCAGCACTTCTCTGTTCAGTTCCATGACTTCCCCCCCCTTTTGACTAGAAGAACGCTGAGAGCTGTTCGTCCTGAACGCCCCGCCTGATCAAAAGCGCCATCGCGCCCGGATCTCGCTGCAGCTCCCCAACTTCCGTGATGCTGCACAGCGTCGCCCTAGGGATACTGCAAAGCGCGTACCAGTTCACACTCTGTGGAACGGTGCGGGCTGCAGCGGGTCGATGGGTTGTGCCATGCCCTTCGTCGGTGCGTCTTGCCCTGGCATGGCGCGAGCCTGAAGCGCTGCCCGCGAATCGGTATACTGCGCGGCACTTTGCTGGAGCCTGTCGGGCTTGAGCGTTCGTAGCGAGGGGAAGTCCGCTTTGCGTCAGTTTTGTTGGTCTTTTGAGGCGATTAGCCGGCTATTTAACGAAAAAGAGCAGCTAAAGTGGCCAAGTCCAGCTTTTCCGCTGCAGGGCCGTGTTAAATCCGACAGGCTCCTCACCCCCGTGCTTTCTTTAAGGTTGACCCATGCGTAACGATGCCAACGACGAACTTGCCAACGTGCCCAGCTTGCGCGCCGATGTGCGCGATCACGATGATTTTGACGCCGAGTCTGAGTCGCCGCGCGGCCCGGCTTATGCTCGCGCAACCCCTGCGGTGGCGGTCAAGTCGGCAAGCGTCGGCCCGCTCTGGGCGTTGGTCGGGGCACTGATGATTGCCTTGGGCGGTCTTGGCTGGTGGAGTTTTCAGCAAATCAGCCTGATGGAGCAGCAGTTGGTTGCCACTCAGGAAAGCTTCGCGCGCATCAGTGAGGAAGCTGCCGGTCGCATTCAGGATATTTCCGGCAAGGTGGTGGCCACCGAGTCCACGGTCACCAGCGGCAGCGAAGCGCTGAAGCTGCAGGTCAAGCAGCTGGAGAGTAAGTTGGCCGAGCTGATCAGCCAGCAGCAGGCCGCCACGCGGCAACAGGGCGAGCAGAACAAACGTATTGAACAGCTGGGTGCACAACTCAAGGCGCAAGAAGGCGGCGAGGCCAAGCTGCAGAGCGCTCTGAGCAAGCTGGCTGACGAGCAAGCGACCGTGAAAAAAGAGCAGGCCGCGCTGAAGACGGCCCTGGCAGGGCAAGGTAAATTCGACGAGAAAATTGCCAGCCTGCGCACTGAGATCGACGCCCTGAAAAAGCAAGGCAATGCCACGCAAGCCATTGCCCGTGTCGAGCAGGATCTGCTGGTACTGAAAAGCGATTTGGAAACCCGCTCGACCACCAGCAGCACGGCTGAGTTTGATGCCTTCCGCGCGCAGATGACGCGTAACATCAACACCCTGCAAGCGCAGGTGCTGAATTTGCAGCAGCAGATCGACGCGCGCTGAGTTAGCCGTAAACAAAGAAGCCCGCCAATTGGCGGGCTTCTTTATTTGTGGCCATTACAGCGGCTGAAAGTGCCTTGTGGGAGGCGCTTTAGCGGCGACTGTTGGTCAATGCTCGCGGCTAAAGCCCCTCCCACAGTAGCGGTGCGACCTCAGGCTTACAGCGTTGGATAGTCCAGGTAGCCGACCGGGCCTTGGCTGTAGAAGGTTTCCGGGTGTGGCGCATTCAGTTCGGCGTCCTGTGCCAGGCGTGCTGGCAGGTCCGGGTTGGCAATAAACGGAATCCCAAACGCCACCGCGTCGGCTTTGCCCTCGGCGATCCAGGCATTGGCCTGCGTCTTGGTGAAGCGTTCGTTGGCAATAAACCCCCCGCCAAATGCCTGTTTCAGCATCGGCGACAAGCTGTCGTCGGCTGCTTTCTCACGGGCGCAAATAAACGCGATACCACGTTTGCCCAACTCTCTCGCCACATAGATGAAGGTTTCCGCACGGTTGGCATCGCCCATGTCGTGGCTGTCGGCACGCGGTGCCAGGTGCACGCCAACACGGCCAGCGCCCCACACCGCAATCGCTGCATCGGTGACTTCCAGCAACAGCCGTGCGCGGTTTTCCAAGCTGCCGCCGTACTGATCAGTGCGCTGGTTAGTGCTGCTTTGCAGGAACTGGTCGAGCAGGTAACCGTTGGTGCCGTGGATTTCCACGCCGTCAAAACCGGCGGCTTTGGCGTTTTCCGCGCCTTGTCGATAGGCCTCGACAATGTCGGCGATTTCTTCGGTTTCCAGGGCGCGCGGGGTGACGAAGTCCTTAATCGGGCGCACCAGGCTGACATGCCCGGCTGGCTTGATTGCGCTGGGTGCCACCGGTAATTCACCGTTCAGATAGAGCGGGTCAGAGATGCGCCCGACGTGCCACAGTTGCAGCACAATTTTGCCACCCGCCGCGTGCACGGCTTTGGTCACATTGCTCCAGCCGCGCACTTGCTCGTCAGACCAAATGCCGGGGGTGTCCGGGTAACCGACGCCCATGGGGGTCACGGCAGTGGCTTCGCTGATGATCAGCCCAGCGCTGGCCCGCTGCACGTAGTGTTCAGCCATCAAGGCATTGGGTATGCGGCCTGCATCGGCGCGGCAGCGCGTCAGCGGGGCCATGATGATGCGGTTGTTGAGGTGCAAATCGCCAATCTGAATCGGGTCGAAAAGTGTGGTCATGGGCGTGGCTCCGGTGCGTGAACGCGATGGGCAAACCTTATCCCGGTTGCTCGCGGCATACCGATCGTTCCGGGCAATAGTCCTCATTGAGACTGCTGATGTATAAGCTGATGGCATGAACTACCTCGCTCATCTTCATCTTGGCGGTGACGCGCCGGCGCAGCTGCTCGGCAGCCTCTACGGCGATTTCGTCAAAGGGCCGCTGGCCGGGCAGTGGCCGGCGGATATCGAGGCGGCCATCCGTCTGCATCGACGTATCGATGCCTTCACCGACCGCCACCCACTGCAGGCACAGGCGCGCAGCCGTTTCCCGCTGGCGCAGCGGCGTTATGCCGGGATTGTGCTGGATGTGTTTTTCGATCATTGCCTGGCGCTGAACTGGGCTGATTACGCCCATGAGCCTTTGCCGCATTTCACCGACCGGGTTTACCGCGTGCTGGCGGCCGAACCGCGTTTGCCCGAGTACCTGGCGCGGATTGCCCCGCGCATGGCCGCGCAGGATTGGCTGGGAAGTTACCGCGAGTTCGCCGTGCTGGAGCAGGTGCTGGCAGCGCTTGACCGACGCTTGTCGCGGCCGGGCTTGCTGCTTGGGTGTCTGAGCGATTTGCAGCGGCTGTACACGCCGCTGTTTGAGGACTTTCAGCAGTTCTATCCACAACTACAGGCATTCGCCGCCAGTGAGCGCGAGCGCCTGGCTTAAGCTGCCTGCTCGGACTCTTCGACCAGGGGCGCTGCGCCATACAGTGCCAGGCTGATGGCCTGCTGGGCTTCGCGCGCCAAGGCATTGCGGTTGTAGGCATGGCTGGCGATGGGCGTGAGCAACTGGATCTGCACTTCACCCAGATCACTGCCGAGCAAGCGCAGCAGGTACGAGAGCATGTCGTCTTCGCCAATAAACGGGGCCACGCTGCACGGCTTGCCATCGCGCAGGTAGCGAATGGCGACCGGCTGCACCTGCACGCCGCTGTCAATCGCGCTGCTTAACAAACGCCCGTGAAAGGTGCGCAGGGCCTGGCCATCGGTGGTGGTGCCTTCCGGGAATATCAGCAAATTGCGCCCGCGTTGCAGATGGTTGCCCAGCTGCTGATTGAGCAGGCCACTGTCACTTGAACCCCGGCGGATAAACAACGTCCCGGCCTTGTGCGCCAGCCAACCGGCCACTGGCCAAGTGCGTACCTCGGCCTTGGACAGGAACGACAGCGGCGTGAGCATGCCGAGCAGCGGAATATCCGTCCACGACACATGATTGCTGACCCACAGCATCGGCTCGCGGTGCAGTTCTCCTTGCACGTTAAGACGAAACGGCAAGGCTGCCGCCAGGTGCGTCAAGAACCAGCGGGTCAGGCGTTGGCGAGTCGGCATCAGATCATGCCGAACCAGTCGCTCCAGCACGCTGATGCCAGCGGCCAGCAAGGTGCCAAAGCTGATCACCAGCAGCAGACGCGTCAGGCGCAGGTGCAAACGCAATTTTTTCATCAGGCTCTCCGCGGCAAAAACACAAGCGCCGGCACTGTCTACAGAGTGCCGGCGCTAAGGGCAACCTTATGCGTCATGGAGCTGCTCGGTGACGGGTTCGCTAACCCTATACGGCCGCCTTGAAGTGCCGTGCATAGCGCGGGCACAGCTCGTCACGCTTGAGCAGGATAAACACGTCGGCGACCTGGAAATCCTCGTCCCAGCACGGCTCGCCGCAAATCTTTGCGCCTAGGCGCATGTACGCCTTGAGCAGTGGCGGCATTTCCGCAATCACGTTGCTCGGCACATCCAGGTGCGGCAGCGGGTTTTTTGGTTCGGCGCGCAGGTGTTCAGTGCACAGGTAGCGTTCGCGCAGGCGCTGCATGATGGCCTGGGCCTGAATGCCGCCGTCTTGCATGGAAATGCTGGCGCAGCCCATCAGGTAGCGGTAACCGCCTTCGTTGAGCACTTCGGCCAACTCGCCCCAGAGCACGGCGATGGTTGCGCCGTTGCGGTAGCCGGCGTCGACGCAGGTGCGGCCGATTTCCAGCACCGGGCCTTCGAGGTGCGGCAGGCCGTGCAGGCTGAATTCTTCTTCGCTGTAGAAGCGACCCAGGCTGGCGGCGGCGCGGTGATCAAGCAGGCGGGTGGTGGCGACCAACTCGCCGCTGTTCAGATCACGCACGCCGATGTGCTGGCAGTGAATATCGTAGTCGTCCATGTCCAGGCCCAGCTCAGCACCCTTGAGCTTGGCATCGAATTCGGCGCTGAACACGCGGAAACGCAGTGCCTGGGCTTCGCGCAGGGCGGCAGCGCCTTGTAAACGCTCGGCCTGCAGGCGACGAGCTGGGGTAGTGCGGTCGCGGGTGATTGCCATCTGAGTCATGCCTGAGTCTCCGTTAACCGGCTTTTTGCCTTGCAGCCGGTCGATCTTGTTGGGCAAGCTCAGGCTAGGTAGCGGCGGTGTCACCTCCGTGAAGATTTGGTGATGCTTGTGTGACACTGTTTTCCCATATCCCAACAAGGAGTGCGGCATGCCCTGGCAACAGTTGTTGAGCCCTCAACCCCGTCTGCCCAGTGCGGGTCTGGAGGAGTGGTACGCCAGTTTGCTGGAGCGTCTGGGGCCGGTAACGCCCCTGCAACTAGCCATGCTCGGTGGCCGTTTGGCGGCCACGCCCGGCTTGGCCTTTCTGGCGGGCTATCAAGGCGCGTTGCGCGCACTCTGGCCAGCGGCACCCTTTACCTTGGGCGCGTTGTGCGTGACGGAGAATCGCAGCACGCGACCGGCCGACATGAGCACGCGGATCAGCGCGCTGGTGCTGGATGGCCGCAAAGATTTTGTCACCGCCGCCGATGCCGCTGATTGGCTGCTGGTGGCCGCCCGTGAGGATGAATCCGGGCAGCCGGTGCAGTTGGCCGTCGGCGTGGTGCGCAACGGTGCGCCAGGTGTGCGTATCGAAACATTGCCCGCGTTGCCGTTGATGCCGGATCTCAGTCATGGTCGTCTGCACCTGCACGGCGCGCACTGTGAGCGCTTGCCCGGCGACGGCTGGGATGCCTACGTGAAGCCCTTCCGCACCCTGGAAGACACCCACGTGTTGGCGGCCTTGTGCGCCTGGTTATTCGGCGTGGGGCAAGAGTCTGCCTGGCCGCAAGACGTGCAACTGCGGTTGCTGGGGTTGCTGGCCGGCTGCGCCGAGGTGACGCGGCAATGCCCCAGCACGCCTGCCAGCCATGTGTTGTTGGCCGGACTGTTCGCCCAGTTCGACAGCCTGCGTGCGGCGCTGGACGCCGCCTTTGCCGCCGGCGACCCGGCCTGGGCGCAGCTTTGGCAGCGCGATCAGGGGTTACTGTCGATTGCCGCCAGCGCCCGGCGCAAGCGCCTGGAAAGAGCCCAGGCGCTGCTCGGCATAACCCTGTAGCCCGGATCTAATCCGGGAGCGATTGTCTGGGCCGCGGATGGCCCAGGGTGGCATCAGGGCTACGGGTTTAAGCGGCGTATGCCTGCCGGTTTGATCCAGATCAGTAGGCCCGTTTTCCAGCTGGTTAAGCTCGCAAGCTTTCCGGAGAGAGCCTGCCATGCGACGCGAGCCCATAGTGCTGTTCGATAACGGCGAGCATCAGTGCATGATGTTCGATGACCTGGTGAGCGGGGAGGGCGTGCAGTCCAACCAGTTTCTGATCACCGATAACGAGCAGTACCTGCTGCTGGATCCGGGCGGAGACCTGACCTACACGCCGCTGTCGCTGGAGTTGTCCAAGCACATTCCCGTGCAGGACCTGACCTACATTTTTGCCTCGCACCAAGACCCAGACATCATTGCCTCGCTGGATAAATGGCTGCTGCACACCCGTGCGCGGGTGATTTGCTCCAAGCTCTGGGCGCGTTTTTTGCCGCATCTAACGGCCAACTACTTGGCGTTGAGTCATGGCCTCAACACCTTTGACCGTATCATCGCGCTGCCGGATCGCGGCCAGTCATTTGCGCTGGGTAAATGCATGCTTAAAGCCGTGCCCGCACACTTTCTGCATTCGGTGGGTAACTTTCAGGTCTACGACCCGGTGAGCAAAATTCTGTTTTCCGGCGACATGGGCGCTTCGATGGTCGATGACGCGCACCCGGTCACCGATTTCGTCAACCATGTGCCCAACATGCTCGGCTTCCACCGCCGTTACATGGCCGGTAACAAGGTCTGCCGTTTGTGGGCGGCGATGGTGCGTGAGGTGGATGTGTCGATGATCGTGCCGCAGCATGGTCGGCCCTTTGTCGGCGCGGAAATGATCAACGCCTTTCTCAACTGGATCGAGAACCTGGAATGCGGCATGGACCTGATGGGGCCTGACGATTACCGGCTGCCGAAATAGCACGTGACCATTTGATGGGCAGAACGATCAGCTGAGGTACGCAACGGGTGTGCAGTAAATGGTGGGAGGGGCTTCAGCCGCGATTGAGCTGCTAGGACCTGAATCCAGCCGCATAGCCTTTGCCGAATGTCCCGGATCATGCACTGACGTTTCGCGCCGAATCGCGGGATAAAGCGGCGCGTTCGGCGCTGTTGGATGTCATCCGCGTCATGCTAGGGTGCCGCCTTCGATCTCAGCAGAGGCGGCCTTATGTCCCTGAATACCTTCCCCGCGCGGCGGCTGATGCTGGCGTGTCTCTTCGCCTTGGGTTGCGCCACGGCGCAGGCCGAGAACTGGCCTGGTCGCGACTGGGACAGCCAGTTGGCTGCGCCGAGCAGCGCGCTCAATGAGTTGGATAACTACGCCTTCCCGGCTCGTGACGACGCCACACGCAAAGGCGTGCGCACCGATGCTCTGCTGGTGATCCGTGATGGGCAGGTGGTCTACGAGCGTTACGTCGCACCCACCACGGCGGCGACTGCGCACCTCACCTGGTCGATGGCCAAAAGCCTGTTGGCCACGACCCTCGGCGTGGCGTACGGCGAGGGGCGCTTTCGTCTGGATGCCCCGGTGGCCGACTACTACCCACCGTTTGCCGCTCACCCGCAGGTCAAGGTTGGGCATTTGCTCAACTGGGCCTCGGGTTTGGACTGGCAGGAAGACTACGAATACGCGCCGCTGAAATCGTCAGTGGTGGCCATGCTTTACACCCGTGGCCGCACTGACATGGCCGCCTTCACCGCCGCGCACAGCGCCGATGCCGCGCCCGGTGCGCGTTTTCGCTATTCCAGCGGGGACAGCAATGTGCTGTTCGCAGCCATGAAGAACATGGTCGGTGCCGAAGCTTATGCCGACTACCCCTGGACGGCGCTGTTTGAACCGCTGGGCATCACCAGCGCCGTGTGGGAGCGCGATGCGAGCGGTACTTTTGTCGGTTCATCCTATGCGTACATGAGCGCCCGTGATCTGGCCCGTGTCGGCCTGCTGATGCAGCGCGACGGGCGTTGGGGCGTGCAGCAATTGCTGCCCAAGGCTTGGGTCGAATTCAACCGTACCCCCTTCGGCAATTATCAGCCGCAGGCCGAGCAACCCGGTGAAGCCGTGCCGGGCGGGCATTGGTGGTTGAATGCTGCGGTGGGCGGTGCCCCCCGACCATGGCCGGATGCGCCGTTGGATACGTTGGTGGCGTCCGGGCATTGGGGGCAGGGGTTGTACGTGATCGCCAGCGAGAACCTGGTGGTGGTGCGTTACGCCGATGACCGTGATGGCAGCTTTGATCGCAATCACTTCCTTAAACTGGTGATCGCTGCTCTGGGCCAAGAGGTGCAGCCATGATCCGTCGCCGTCCGTTGTCCAGTCTGTTGCTGCTTATTGTTCTGCTTTTGGCCGCGCTGGCGTGGCAGAACCGCACCCACCTGCAAGCGTTCCCCAGCATCATTGGTGCTTATTCGGCCAAGGAGTACTGCTCCTGCCGTTATGTGGTGAATAACCCGGCTGATTACTGCGAGGCTTACGTGGCGCAGTACGTGCCGCTCAGTGGTTTCTTCGATGATGCCGCGCACAAGCGTGTCACCGCGCGTGGCTTGGGCAGCACACACACGGCGCAGTGGCTGGGGCCGCGTGAAGGATGCCAACTGTTGCCGCAAGCAGCTGTTCTGGCGCCGTAACATGCCGCCTTGAATGGCTCAGGCAGCAGGGTTTGCAAGGCGCTGTCGGGCCGCTATGGTGGCGGCTCGATTGTCCAGCACAAGGCAGCCTTAAAGTGAACGGCCATGCCGTATAACGTTTTCCCCTGGCGACAGGGCAATGCCCTGTCACTGTTGATCGACGGGCCGCAGTTTTTCCGGCAAATGCTGCTGCGCATCAACGCAGCGCAGCAGCAAGTCGACCTCGAACTCTACCTGGTGGAAAGCGGTGCCTGCAGCACAGTGCTGCTCAATTCCCTGTGCGATGCGGCGCAGCGAGGTGTGCGGGTTCGCTGCCTGTTTGACGATTTTGGCGCGCAAGGCCTTAACGCCGCCGATCGCCAGCGCCTCACCGAGGCCGGTGTGCGGGTGCAGTGGTACAACCCACTGCGCTTCAAGCATGGCCTGCGCAACTTTCACCGCGATCACCGCAAATTGCTGCTGGTTGATCAGCAATTTGCCTTTGTCGGTGGTACTGGTTTGACCGACGAATTCTGGCTGCCTGAGCAAACCAACAGCCCTTGGCATGAAGTGATGGTGGAAATCAGCGGGCCTTTGGTCGCCGATTGGCAGCAGTTGTTCGAGCGTCAGTGGCGCGCAGCGCAGGCCTGGATCGCCTGGCGTCCACGCTTGCCGCTGCGCTTAAAAGGTCTGCCAACGTTACCGGCATCGGGGCATGGCTGGGGTCGCGTGGCCTTTGCCGATGCCTCACAACACCGCGACATTTTGCTTTCGCTGGTGCGTGCCTTGCGCGGGGCCAAGCAGCGCATCTGGCTGGCGACGCCATATTTTCTGCCAACCTGGCGCGTGCGCCGCACGTTGCGCCAAGCCGCCAAACGTGGGGTTGAGGTGCGGTTGTTGCTGGCGGGGCAGCACACCGATCACCCCCAGGTGCGCTTTGCCGGTCAGCGTTACTACGCCAGCCTGCTCAAAGCCGGCGTACACATCCATGAGTATCAGCCGCGCTTCCTGCACTTGAAAATGGTGTTGGTGGATGACTGGGTCAGCGTCGGTTCGTGCAACTTTGATCACTGGAACCTGCGTTTTAATCTGGACGCCAATCTGGAGGCGCTTGATCCTGCGTTTACCGCCAGCGTGGCAGCCAGTTTCCAAACGGACTTTGCCGACAGTGAAGAAATCACTCTGCAAGCTTGGCGGGCGCGGCCTTGGTGGCGACGTTTGCAGCAATCCATCTGGGGCGCTTTGGATCAGTTGCTGGTCAATCTGCTGGATCGCCGTCGCTGAGCCGCACTTTTGTCGGGTGTAGGTCGGCCTGCGCAGCGCTATGCTCGGCCGATCATTTTAGTGAGGATGCCGTCGATGCGAGTCTTGCCCTGCCTTGTTGTGCTCGCCGCCTTGCTCCTGGCGGGCTGCTCCAGCCCCGGTGCTTTTTGGGGGAGCACTCAGGGCGAGCTGTTCCATGAGCATGACGTGAGTGACGACAACCATGCGCTGGTGTACCTCTATCGCCCGCAAAGTGATTGGGCTGATCAGGAGTTGGAAGCCCCGGCGCTGTTTCTCAATAACGCGCTGATCGGCAGTCTGCCGAGTAACGGTTACATGGTGTTGGAGTTCGATATCGCCAGCTACAAGCTGGAAATGCGCCGGCCTTTGCTGGGCTCGCACTGGACGCTACTGGCCGATGGGCCGATGGACTTCACCCTGATCAGCAGCTTTGCCCTCGATGCCGAGGCCGGTGGCATTTACTTCCTGCGTTACGACGAACTCAATCCGCCGCCGGTCAATGTGCTCAACCCTGACGAAGGCGACGGGCCACTGCAATTGGTCACGCGTGATGTGGCAATCACAGAAATCACCCGCACACGGGAAGTGCAGCCCTTTGAGCGCATCGCCGCCAGCGGCGAAACCGAGCGCATGCAACGCAGCTTCTGGCGCAAAGTCGGTAAGTCGCTGGACTTTATCGGTATCTAAGGCAGGCGTAGGGCGGGGTTATATAGGCCTGCATAGGTAGCCCGGATGTATCCGGGCTACCTATGCAGGAAGCCGCGTGACGGCTTCCTGAGTCGCCTTTGTTAGAGCAGCTCAACTGCCACGGCAGTGGCTTCACCGCCGCCAATGCACAGCGAGGCGATACCGCGTTTGCCGCCGGTGTTCTTCAGTGCGTTGATCAGCGTCAGGATAATCCGCGAGCCCGTGGAGCCCACCGGGTGGCCTTGCGCACACGCGCCGCCGTAGATGTTCACCTTGGCGTGATCCAGGCCGTGCTCACGCATCGCCAGCATGGTCACCATGGCAAAGGCTTCGTTGATTTCAAACAGGTCAACATCGGCCTTGTCCCAACCGGTTTTCTTCAACAGGTTGCTGATCGAGCCGATCGGCGCAATGGTGAACTCGCTCGGGTCCTGGCTCTGCGTGGCGTGGGCGACAATCTTCGCCAGCGGGGTGAGGCCACGTTTGGCGGCTTCTTCAGCGGTCATCAGCAGCAGCGCCGAAGCACCGTCGGAAATCGAGCTGGCGTTGGCCGCCGTGATGGTGCCGTCCTTGCGGAAAGCCGGTTTGAGGCCCGGAATCTTGTCCAGATTGGCCGTCAGGGGCTGCTCGTCATCTTTGACCAGCACATCGCCTTTGCGACTACTGACCGTGATCGGGACGATTTCGGCATCCAGAGCCCCGCTGGCAATCGCCGCCTGGGCCCGCTTGAGCGATTCAATGGCGTAGGCATCCATCTCTTCGCGGGTAATGCCGTACTGATCAGCAGTTTCCTGAGCGAACGAGCCCATCAGGCGGCCAGTGCGCGCATCTTCCAGGCCGTCGAGGAACATGTGGTCCTTGATCTCGCCATGGCCCATGCGCAAGCCGGCGCGGGCTTTGGTCATCACGTAGGGCGCGTTGGACATGCTCTCCATGCCGCCGGCGATCATCACGTTATTGCTGCCGGCCTTGAGCGAATCAAAGGCCATCATCACCGCTTTCATGCCCGAACCGCAGAGCTTGTTGATGGTGGTGCAACCGGTGGCCGACGGCAGGCCGGCATTCAGCGACGCCTGACGCGCCGGGCCTTGCTTGAGGCCGGCGGGCAGCACGCAGCCCATGATCACTTCCTGCACATCGGCAGGTGCAACCCCGGCGCGCTCAACCGCTGCACGAATGGCAGCCGCACCCAAATCAACCGCTGCAACGCTCGACAGGCTGCCTTGAAAACCACCCATCGGCGTGCGTGCGCCGCTGACAATGACGATATCGGACATCGGAGAACTCCTTAAAGACTGAGGCAAAAACCGTAGAACCCGCCAGGGATTCTACTGCGTGACCAGAAATGGCCAAAGAGTCACGCCCAAAATCATTCTTTGGGCTGATTTGAGCGGGCGGCGAGGACTCTAGATTGGCGCCACTGATAAAAACCATAAACAGGTATCGCCATGCTGCAGACCCGTCTGATTGCTCCCGCTGAGAATGCTCACCCTGCGCCGCTGTTGATCAAGCGCTTGCTGTTATCTGGCATTCGTTATGAAAAAACCCGCGAAATCGTCTACCGCGACCAGCTGCGTTACAGCTACGCCACCCTCAACGAGCGCATCGCCCGTTTGGCCAATGTGCTCACCGAAGCGGGTGTAAAGGCCGGTGATACCGTGGCCGTGATGGATTGGGACAGCCACCGTTACCTGGAATGCATGTTCGCCATTCCGATGATCGGCGCGGTGCTGCACACCATCAACATCCGTATCTCGGCGGATCAGATCCTCTACACCATGAACCACGCGGACGATAAGTTTGTGCTGGTTAATAGTGAGTTCGTCCCGCTCTATCAGAGCATCGAAGGGCAACTGACCACGGTCGAAAAAACTATTTTGCTCACCGACACCGCCGATAAAACAGCCGAGCTGGGTGGTTTGGTTGGCGAATATGAAACGCTGCTGGCGGCTGCCAGCCCAGCCTATGAATTCGCCGATTTCGACGAAAACTCCGTGGCCACCACCTTCTACACCACCGGCACCACCGGCAACCCCAAGGGCGTGTACTTCACTCACCGTCAACTGGTGCTGCACACCATGGCCATGGCTGCCACCGTCAGCGCTCTGGACAGCATCCGCCTGATGGGCAACGCCGATGTGTACATGCCCATCACCCCGATGTTCCACGTGCATGCCTGGGGCGTGCCGTATGTGGCGACCATGCTGGGCGTCAAGCAGGTGTACCCGGGCCGCTATGAGCCGGAGTTGCTGATGAAGCTGATCCAGCAGGAGAAGGTCACGTTCTCGCACTGCGTGCCCACCATCCTGCAAATGCTGATGAACACCCCCAGCGCCAAAGGCCACGATTTTGGCGGTCTGCGCATGATCATCGGTGGCAGCGCGCTTAATCGCGCCCTCTACGAAGCTGCCAAGGCCAACGGTATTCAACTCACGGCCGCCTACGGCATGTCGGAAACCTGCCCGCTGATCTCCTGCGCCTATATCAATGAAGAGCTGCTGGCGGGCAGCGAAGACGAGCGCACGGCTTACCGCATCAAAGCCGGTGTGCCCGTGCCGCTGGTGGAAGCGGCGATCATGGACAGCGAAGGCAAGCTGCTGCCCAACGATGGCGAAGCCCAGGGTGAGTTGGTGCTGCGTGCACCGTGGCTGACCCAGGGTTACTTCCGCGAGCCGCAAAAGAGTGAAGAACTGTGGGAGCACGGCTGGCTGCACACCGGCGATGTGGCCGCTATTGATGACATGGGCTTTATCGAAATTCGCGACCGCATCAAGGATGTGATCAAAACCGGCGGCGAGTGGATTTCCTCTCTCGAACTGGAAGACCTTATCAGCCGTCACCCGGCGGTGCGTGAGGTAGCAGTGGTTGGCGTGGCTGATCCGCAGTGGGGCGAACGCCCGTTTGCTCTGCTGGTGCTGCGTGACGGGCAAGGCCTGGACGCCAAAGGCCTCAAAGAACACCTCAAGCCTTTTGTCGATCAGGGCAGCATCAACAAGTGGGCGATACCGTCGCAAATAGCACTTGTTACCGAAGTTCCCAAGACCAGTGTCGGCAAGCTGGATAAGAAACGCATTCGCCTGGATATTGCCCAATGGCAGGCCGCTGGGAGTGCGTTTTTGTCGACTGTCTGAGCCAGTGGTCACCGAGCGTAGCCATGCGCTCGCTCGCTGCGCGGCACCCTTGGCGACACGCTAAAGGCACGCCCTGCAAGGCTTTACCTGCGGTAGCGAAGGTTGTAGGTGAAGCACTGCAGGTTGTTAGCGCCAGGCGGGTTGTTGTGGGCATAAGGCTGTTTTTAAGTGACTGCTCAGTCAAACAAGCGTTTGGCTTGTTAATTGCTCTTCACAACCCATTCTTGGTTCGGTCGGTCGCGACAAAACACGCCGAAACCTGCGAGCCAGAGTGCCTGAGGGCTGCAAATCACACTTTAGAGGGATCATGCAGTAGTACCCGCTGGCTATAGTCCGCACCATCCATAACAAAAAACACATGGAGTAGCGTCGATGACAAAAACTAAACAAATCTGGCGCCTGGCCAAACTGCCTCTGGCAGTCAGCCTCGCCACCACCCTCGCCGCACCTGCATTCGGCGTTACTTTCAATATCGGTGAAATCGAAGGGCAGTTTGACTCCTCGATGTCGGTTGGCGCGAGCTGGTCGGTGAAGGGGGCTGATAAAGATCTTATTGGCGTTAATAACGGTGGTCGTGGACTATCGCAAACCTCCGATGATGGACACCTTAACTTCAAGAAGGGCGAAACTTTCTCGAAGATTTTTAAGGGTATTCACGACCTTGAATTGAAGTATGGGGATACCGGTGTTTTCGTACGCGGCAAGTACTGGTACGACTTTGAGCTGAAGGATGAAAATCGTCAGTTTAAAGATATTAGTGATAGTAATCGTAAAAAAGGTGCTCAGTCTTCAGGGGCGCAAATTCTAGATGCTTTCGTTTATCATAACTACGCTATCGGCGATCAGCCCGGCTCGGTTCGTTTGGGTAAACAGGTTGTGAGTTGGGGTGAAAGTACCTTTATTCAAGGGGGTATTAATTCGATAAATCCAGTTGATGTATCTGCCTTTCGTCGTCCTGGTGCGGAAGTCAAGGAAGGTTTGATTCCGGTTAACATGTTTTACGTCGCGCAAAGTTTAACTGAAAACCTCTCGATGGAGGCATTTTACCAATTAGAGTGGGATCAGACGGTTACCGATAACTGCGGCACCTTCTTCTCGCAGGCCGACATTGTTGCTGATGGCTGTGATCGTAACTTGAATGTATTGGCATCGCTTACGCCGGCTCAATTGGCCCAAATAAATGGCGGTCTTAATACGTTTAACGGTCTTACAGGTGGGGACGCATCATTGGTTGCATCGACCGATGAGGGTGTAACGGTTCCTCGAAAGGGTGATCAGGATGCTCGCGATAGTGGTCAGTGGGGCTTAGCTTTTCGCTATATGTTCGAACCACTTGATACTGAGTTCGGCGCGTACTTTATGAACTATCACAGTCGTGCCCCAATTTTTAGTGGCGTGGCGCAAAGTGATTCCGCTCTCAGTTCAATCGATGCGCTAGTTCAAGCGACTTTTGATGGCAATTTTGCTGCTAACGGCGGCTTAGGCAATGCGGCGGCTGCAGCTGCGGCGGGTGGGTTAGCCGCAGCTAACGCAGGTGCGCTAGCTTATGCTGCCAATGGTGGTTACTTTGTGGAGTATCCTGAGGATATTCGTCTTTACGGAGTCAGTTTCTCTACAACGCTGCCTACTGGTACTGCGTGGAGTGGTGAAGTTAGCTACCGTCCGAATGCTCCTGTGCAGCTTAACTCTACTGACGTTCTTTATGCTGGGTTGCGGGGTGTTAACTTTAATCTACCCGCTGCGCTTGGTGGTACCAATCAGACTCCTTATGACAAGGTTTCACCTTTAAGCCCTGGTGCTGATGGCGTTTTGCACGGTTACACCCGAAAAGAAATAACACAACTTCAAACTACATTTACTCACTTTGTTGATCAGGTCATGGGTGCTTCTCGTCTGACTTTGGTTGGTGAAGTTGGCTGGACACATGTCGGTGGCGTGGATGGCCGTTATGGGCGCGATCCTATTTTCGGTACGGCTGGCGAGATGTCTGGCCCTGTAAATGATGCAACTGCTGGCGGTCGAAGCAGTGCTTCTATGCTGGCAAAAGCTGCTGCTAATGATGGTTTCACAACATCAGACTCTTGGGGCTACCGTGCTCGTGCTATTTGGGATTACCCAGATGTTTTCGCCGGTGTTAACTTGCGGCCAAGTGTTGCGTGGTCTCATGATGTGGATGGTTATTCCCCTGGCCCAGGTGGCAACTTTGAGGAAGGTCGTAAAGCCATCAGTTTAGGTCTTGATGCGGAATATCAAAATACCTACACCGCCAGCCTGTCTTACACCGACTTTTTCGACGGTAAATACAACACTTCTACTGATCGCGACTTTGTTGCGCTCAGCTTTGGCGTGAACTTCTAAGTAAGCGGACGAGATTTTGAGGACGACTATGACCATGAAAACAACAAAAAGTCTGCTGCAAACCGGTGCGCTGGCTCTCACGCTGCTGGCTAGCAGTGTGATGGCAGCCGTATCGCCGGATGAAGCGGCCAAGCTCGGTAACACGCTGACCCCAGTGGGCGCTGAGATGGCAGGCAATGCCGATGGTTCGATCCCGGCCTGGACCGGTGGTCTGCCAAAAAATGCCGGTGCTGCAGACGCGGCTGGCTTCCTGGCCGATCCATTCCCGAGCGAGCAGCCGCTGTTCACCATCACGGCGCAGAACGCTGAGCAGTACAAAGACAAACTGACCCCAGGTCAGTTGGCGATGTTCAAGCGTTATCCAGAAACTTACAAAATGCCGGTGTTCACCACGCACCGTTCGGCCGCCATGCCGGATTTCATTTTGGACGCTTCCGAGCGTAATGCGCTGAACACCAAGATGGTCGAGGGCGGTAACGGTCTGGAGAACTTCGAGCAGGCTAACCCCTTCCCGATTCCGAAGGACGGTCTGGAAGCGATCTGGAACCACATCACCCGTTATCGCGGTGGCAGCGTGAAGCGTCTGGTTACCCAGGCAACTCCGCAGGCCAACGGTTCTTACAGCCTGGTTTACTTCCAGGATGAGTTCACCTTCCGCGGTGCGCTGAAAGAGGCCGATGCCAGCAAGCCAAGTAACGTGCTGTTCTACTTCAAGCAACGTGTAACTGCTCCGTCGCGTCTGGCCGGTAACGTCCTGCTGGTACACGAAACCCTGAACCAGGTAAAAGAGCCGCGTCTGGCGTGGCTGTACAACGCCGGCCAGCGTCGTGTACGCCGTGCTCCGCAGGTGTCGTATGACGGTCCAGGTACTGCAGCCGATGGCCTGCGTACTTCAGATAACTTTGACATGTTCAACGGTGCTCCAGATCGTTATGACTGGAAACTCAACGGTAAGAAGGAAGTCTACATTCCTTACAACAGCTACCGTTTGGACTCGCCGAAGCTGAAGTATGACGAGATCATCAAAGCTGGTCACATCAACCAAGACTTGACCCGTTACGAGCTGCACCGTGTATGGCACGTGACTGCAACCCTGAAAGCTGGCGAGCGTCACATCTATGCCAAACGTGACTTCTTCCTTGACGAAGACACCTGGCAAGCCGCGCAAATCGACCATTACGACGGTCGCGGTACCCTGTGGCGTGTAGCTGAGGCTCATGCTCAGTACTACTACGACAAGCAAGTACCGTGGTACAGCGTTGAGACCTTGTATGACCTGCTGTCCGGTCGTTACCTGGCTCTGGGTATGAAGAACGAAGAGAAAAGTGCTTACCAGTTCGACTACCCTGCCAAGGAAAGCGATTACACCCCAGCGGCCCTGCGCCAGGCGGGCGTTCGCTAAACCTGTTTGATGCTGCATAAAGAACCGGTCTGAAAAGGCCGGTTTTTTGTAAGTACGCCATAAACCCCACCTTCAAATGAGCCGATAACCCGCCGATGCTGTGCTCCGATTTATTTCTGGAGCCCAGCCCATGATGAGTCCCGACCCCAAGGTCAAAGCCGTTTTCCTCTATCCCAAGCCGGTCGATTTCCGTAAATCCATCAACGGCCTGGCGGCCCTGGTCGAACTCGATATCAAAGTGGCGGTGTTCGACCCGGTGTTGTTCGTCTTCTTCAATCGCGCGCGCAACCAGGTAAAAATTCTTTACTGGCATCGCAACGGCTGTATTGTAACCGCTCCACAAACCCCACCTTCAAATGAACCTTGCACAACCTGATGCTGTGCTCCCGATTTCTTTCTGGAGCCAGCCCATGATGCGCCCCGACCCCAAGGTCAAAGTTGTATACCTCTATCCCAAGCCGGTCGATTTTCGCAAATCCATTAATGGTCTGGCGGCGCTGGTCGAGTTGGATATCAAGGTGGCCGTGTTCGACCCTGTGTTGTTTGTCTTCCTCAACCGAACGCGCAGCCAGGTAAAGATTCTTTACTGGCATCGCAACGGCTTCTG
>CAMCJM010000021.1 GCA_945874835.1 Pseudomonas synxantha
ACAACTGGGTGCGTTCAGTAGCCGTATCCCCTTTGTGGCACTCAGCAGGCTTTGTATATGAGCCCACTCGGTATCGCTTAACTGGCTTCTGTCGGTCATGGCAAAAGCCAGATTCTAGCCGGTGGCTTACGTCAACAGAACCTAGCAGCCGTCTTGTGCGAGGGGCTTGAGCCGCGATAACACCCCGCCGCTACGACTGCATGGATGCAGGAGGTAGGGCGAAGCAGGAGCCAGAGCCGAAAGTGCCTCCCACCGCCCCAAATCACGCCCACTGATTTGCCCACCCGGCGCGGCTCTGCTAGTGTCGCGCCGGTTCCGATTCCCCGATCCGCCCCGAGATACCCGCCATGGCCGCCCGCAAAAAAGCCGCGCTCGACTTCGAGCAATCCCTGACCGACCTACAGAACCTGGTCGAACGCCTGGAAAACGGCGAGCTGTCGCTGGAAGACTCGCTGACCGCCTTCGAACAGGGCGTGCGCCTGACCCGCGACTGCCAAGCCGCCCTGGCCCAAGCCGAGCAGAAAGTGCAGATCCTTATGGAGCGCGACGGCGAGCTGGAGGAAGCCCCCTTCGACGCGGAACAGTCGGCATGATTGCGGCCTACCAGAGCAGCTGCCAGCAACGTGTGGATGCCGCGCTGGAGGCCCTTCTTCACAGCCCGCTCCCCGAGTTGGAACGCCTCTACGCCGCCATGCGCTACAGCCTGTTTAATGGCGGCAAACGCGTGCGTCCCTTGCTGGTGTACGCCGCCTGCGAAGCCCTCGGCGGCACGCCTGAGCGCGCCAATGCCGCTGCCTGCGCCGTCGAGCTGATCCACGCCTACTCGCTGGTGCACGACGATTTGCCGGCGATGGACGATGATGACTTGCGCCGTGGCCAGCCGACCACGCACATTGCCTTTGATGAAGCCTGCGCGATTCTCGCCGGGGACGGCCTGCAAAGCCTGGCGTTTGAAGTGCTCGCAGACCCGGCGCGCAACCCGCATGAAGCCGACCTGCGCCTGGCCATGCTCAGCGCCCTAACCCGCGCCGCCGGGCCGGCTGGCATGGTCGGCGGCCAAGCCATCGACCTGGGGTCGGTTGGCCAGCAACTCGACCAAAACGCCCTGGAAATCATGCACCGACACAAGACCGGTGCCTTGATCGAAGCCAGCGTACAACTCGGCGCACTGGCCAGCGGCCAGGCAGACGATCACGCCCTCAAAGCCCTGCACACCTACGCCCGCGCCATCGGCCTGGCATTTCAGGTGCAGGACGACATCCTCGACGTGGAAAGCGACACCGCCACCTTGGGCAAAACCCAGGGCAAGGATCAGGCCCACGACAAACCCACCTACCCGGCCCTGCTCGGCCTGGATGCTGCCAAGGCCTACGCCCTTGAACTTCGCGATTTGGCCCTGCACGCCTTGCGCCCGTTCGGCCAGGCGGCGGAGCCACTGCGCGAGTTGGCCCGGTTTATCGTCGAACGGCGCAGTTAGGCCAGGCCAACCTGGGTAATTACGATGCGAATGCTGGCGCATGAACCCGCCAGCTCAGCAAACCCGCGGCGCACCAAGATTTTATCCCCGACAAAACGCCGCCAAAGGCCGCGCGACAATCCCCCGCATTCGCCATGCAGAGTCTTGCTTAAAGCTTGTCGCCAGTTTCAGGTAAACTGCCGCATCTTTTACACCTATAACGATCTGCCTGATGCCGACGACCTTCCACGAGATTCCCCGTGAGCGCCCGCTGACGCCACTTCTAGACCGCGCCAATACGCCGGACGAACTGCGTCGCCTGGGCGAAGCCGAGCTGGAAATCCTCGCCGACGAGCTGCGCCAATACCTGCTGTACACCGTTGGCCAAACCGGCGGGCATTTCGGCGCAGGCCTGGGCGTGATTGAGCTGACCGTGGCCCTGCATTACGTCTTCGACACGCCGGATGACCGACTGGTGTGGGACGTCGGCCATCAGGCTTACCCACACAAGATCCTCACCGGCCGCCGCGAGCAGATGGGCAGCCTGCGTCAAAAGGATGGTATCGCCGCCTTCCCCCGCCGCAGTGAAAGTGAGTACGACACCTTCGGCGTCGGCCATTCCAGCACCAGCATCAGTGCCGCACTGGGCATGGCCATCGCCGCCAAGCTGCAAAACAGCAAGCGCAAAGCCGTGGCCGTGATCGGCGATGGCGCACTCACCGCCGGCATGGCCTTCGAGGCCCTGAACCACGCCAGCGATGTGGGTGCCAATATGCTGGTGATCCTCAACGACAACGACATGTCGATCTCCAAGAACGTGGGCGGCCTGTCCAACTACCTGGCCAAGATCATCTCCAGCCGCACCTACTCGAACATGCGCGAAGGCAGCAAAAAGATCCTTTCGCACCTGCCCGGTGCTTGGGAAATCGCGCGCAAGGTCGAAGAGCACGCCAAAGGCATGCTGGTCCCCGGCACCCTGTTCGAGGAGCTGGGCTGGAACTACGTCGGCCCCATCGACGGCCATGATCTGCCCACCCTGCTGGCCACCCTGCGCAACATGCGCGACCTCGACGGCCCGCAGTTCCTGCATGTGGTCACCAAAAAAGGCAAAGGCTTTGCCCCGGCCGAGGCCGATCCGATTGGCTATCACGCCATCACCAAGCTGGAACCGATCAACGCGCCCATCGCGCCGCCCAAGCAAGCCAGCGGACCGAAATATTCCAGCGTGTTTGGCCAATGGCTGTGCGACATGGCTGCTGCAGACCCGCGCTTGATCGGCATCACCCCGGCGATGAAGGAAGGCTCGGACCTGGTGGCGTTCAGCGAGCGCTACCCCGAACGCTATTTCGATGTGGCGATCGCCGAGCAGCATGCCGTGACCCTGGCCGCCGGCATGGCCTGTGAAGGGGCCAAGCCGGTGGTGGCGATTTATTCCACCTTTCTGCAACGCGCCTACGACCAGCTGATCCATGACGTGGCCGTGCAAAATCTCGACGTGCTGTTCGCCATCGACCGCGCCGGGCTGGTCGGCGAAGACGGCCCAACCCACGCCGGCAGTTTTGACATCTCCTACCTGCGCTGCATCCCCGGCATGCTGGTGATGACGCCCAGCGACGAGAACGAACTGCGCCGCATGCTCACCACCGGCCACCTGTTCAACGGCCCGGCGGCCGTGCGCTACCCGCGCGGCACGGGCCCTAACGCCACGATTGAAGCAGAGTTAACACCGCTGGAGATCGGCAAGGGCGTGATCCGCCGCAGCGGCCAACGCGTCGCCCTGCTGGTGTTCGGCGTGCAACTGAGCGAAGCCATCAAGGTCGGTGAAACCCTCGACGCCACTGTGGTCGACATGCGCTTTGTCAAACCGCTGGACGAAGCCTTGGTGCGCCAGTTAGCGGCCGAACATGTACTGCTGGTCACGGTGGAAGAAAACAGCGTGATGGGCGGTGCCGGCAGTGCCGTGAGCGAATTCCTCGCGGCGGAAAACAGCCTGACGCCGATCCTGCACCTGGGCTTGCCGGACTATTACGTAGAGCACGCCAAACCGGCACAAATGCTCGCTGAGTGCGGCCTGGATGCAGCCGGCATCGAATCCGCCGTGCGCCAACGCCTGAGCCGCTCGTCTGCTGAGCGCAGCTAAGCCCGGCGTTGCACACGACTCACTTGTAATGATTGCACCCGCGCATTAAGGTGCGCGGCGTTTTACTTCTGCCAAGGTGCGCCCTTCATCCGTGAAGCGGCGTTAAACGGGAAGCCGGTGCGCTCCAACGAGCCATCCCGGCACTGCCCCCGCAACGGTAATCGACCGCAGAACCATTCTGCACGCCGCCTCACGCTGTCCACTGGAGCAATCCGGGAAGGACGAGGCCACGTATGTCGAGAGTCCGGAGACCGGCCTTGCTGGATGTGACTGGTGTTGCGGAGGGCATCACCGTCAAGCTCAGGCTGCGTCTGCGCACGCCCGTTCTTGCCCCTGCCCTCCTCAAAAGTCTTCCGACCTTTTGAGGATTCTCTAGATGAAGTTGTCCCGTATTGCCTTGGCTGTAGCCCTAATGCCCAGCCTTAGCGCTGCTGCTACCGATGCAGGCCACCATGAGTTACCCGCGCTAGTCGTAACCTCGGGCCGCCTGGCCGAACCGGCTAATAAAGCGACAGCGGCTGTAACCGTATTTGAGCGCAAAGATATTGAACGCCTGCAAGCAAGCGACGTGCTTGATCTGCTAGCGCGCACGCCAGGTGTCAACGTTCAGCGCAGTGGTGGCCTTGGCTCTCTCAGTGGTGTTTTTATACGCGGCACCTCCACCGCGCAAAGCCTGGTACTGGTTAACGGCCAGCGCATTGCTGGCAGCTCCAGCGGGACTGCCAGCCTGGAACAGCTCAGCCTTGGTCAAATCGAGCGAATTGAAATCGTTCGCGGCAGCCGCTCGGCGCTGTATGGCTCTGACGCCATCGGCGGCATCATCCAGATTTTCACCCGCACCGGCCAACCAGGCCTGCACCCTCACCTTAAAATCGGCTACGGCACCCATGGCACATGGCAACGCAGCCTAGGCGTGTCCGGCGGCGATGAGCGCACGCGCTTCGACCTTGGCGCCTCACTGGATGAAACCGCGGGCTTTGAGCGCACGAACCTTATAGGCAGCGAAGACAGCGGCTTCCGTAACAAAAGCCTTAACCTAAGCGTGTCGCACGCATTCAGCGATAGCCTTGAAGCAGGTGTCGGCCTGCTGCGTAACAGTGGGCAAAGTGAGTATGACTACAGCTTGTCGCCAGCCCAGCGCGCTGAAACGCACTTTGAAGAATCATCGGCCAGCACCTACCTGCAATCGCAGCTGACCGAGCGCTGGCTGACACGCCTAGAGCTGGACCACAGCGAGAGCCGTCAGCAGTCATTTGATCCTTATGATGGATCGACATTTAACAGCTACCGAGACCAAGCCAGCTGGCTACATACCTTGCAGGCCAGCGATAACCAGCAGGTAATACTCGGCCTGGACTGGCATGAAGATCGCTTAAATAGCTCAACCGCATTCAACGAAGACTCACGCTGGAACCGCGCTGCGTTTATCCAGCACCGCTATGACAATAAACAGTTCGGCACTGAGCTTGGCCTGCGACACGACGACAATCAGGCCTTTGGTAACCAGAACAGCTGGAATGCTGCGCTCACCTGGCACCTGAACGGCACTAACGACCTGGTTGCCTCGTATAGTGAATCGTTCCGCGCACCTACATTTAATGATCTTTACTACCCAGACTCCTGCTACCCCGGCTTCGGCTGCACGGTTTACAGCAACCCGGACCTGAAGCCTGAAACCGCGCGTAGCCATGAGCTGCAATGGCGTTCACAATTTTCTTCAAACAGCACAATGGAAGTCTCGCTTTATCGAATACGCATCGAAGACGCGATCGTCACTAACAATGCGCTGGACGGGAATCAATCCGGCAGTAGCGATGCCTTTCGCCCAGAAAATATTGACAAAGCCACGATTCACGGCTTGGAAGCGGTACTTAAGCAGCAGATGCTCGGCTGGCAAACAGCACTGAGCTATAGCCTGATCGATGCACGCAATAACAGCGGTAGCGGCAACGATGGCAAGCGTCTGAGCCGACGCCCGAAAAACACCTTCACCCTCGACATGGATCGTAGTATTGGTCGGTTTAACATCGGCGCAGGCTGGAGAGTCGTCGGTCACAGTTACGACAACCTGGCCAACACCCATGAAATTCCTGGCTATGGGGTCCTAGACCTGCGAGCCGGCTGGAAAGCGCTCAGCGATCTGCGCGTTGACCTGAAGCTGGATAACCTACTGGACCACAACTACTACCAGGCTGGCGGTACAGCATACGACAGCACGACATTCGCGCGCGTGCCGTTTACCTACCAGGAAGCTGGACGTACAGCTCTAGTGTCGATGACCTGGACGCCACAACTTTAAGCAGCAACGCGCCCGGACTTGCTCAAAAAGCACCAGACGTTGAGATGTGGTTGCCTGAGGCACCTCTACGGATGCGCCTCGCTCAACCGCTCACACAATTTCGCCAACGCCCCCAGCATCTGAAAGCTGGGGCGTTCCAGGCCGCTATCCGGCACCACCCAGAGTTGCTCACGCTCAACCGCCGCCAGGCCCGGCCAAATACGCCAGGCGTCGAGTTGCGCCTGGCTGCTGGCCAGAATCACCTCGGGGTTGGCTTGCAGCACGGCTTCGATACTGACCTGCGGCGCAGGTAGGCTCAGCTCGGCAAAGACGTTGCGCGCACCGCAGACGTGCAGCGCATCACTGATTATCTGTTGGCCGCCGAGGGTATACAGCGGCGCATCCCACACCTGATAAAACACCCGCAGCGGTGTCTCGCGGCCGTACTGTTTGCGCAAGGCAAGCAGGCCTGCGAGGAATTGTTGTTGCAGTGCGCGGCCTTGTTCTGCGCGGCCAATACGCTGACCAATGTCTACAAACTGCTCAGCTAGATCGCCTAACTTGCGCGGTTCAACCACCAGCACATCAATCCCAAAGCGTTGTAATTGCTCGCGCTGGCTGCGGCTGATGCTGTCGGGCCAGAGCAGCACCAGATCTGGCTGCAACTGCAGTAGGCTTTCCAGCTCCAGTTGGCCAAGCCGGCCAACCGAGGGCACATGCTGCGCCGCTGCCGGGCGCTCACCGCCGTCGAGCACGCCAACCAGCAGGTCGCCCGCGCCGAGCTCTAGGACAATTTCAGTCAAAGAAGGGGCCAGGGTGATCACTCGCTCGACGGCTATCGCTGGCCATACCAGCGACAGCAGTACACAGAGTGTCAGGCCACGCATTAGCCGAGTTGCGGCGGAATGCGGTAGAGGTACAACTGAACGATGCTGGAAATCGCCAAGAGGATCAGCGGAATCGCTTCCAACCCGGCAAACAACGCCAGGGCGGCAATCCAGGCCGGTAATGATGCGCCGATAAAGCCCAAACGCCTGACGCGCGCCAACTCCAGCCAGGCATCGTGCTCTTGCGGGGTGTCGAGGGCTTTTTCCGTCGCCACCAGCGCACGCTTATAACCACTGAACAGCGGCAAGCTGACAAACATAGAGGCCAGCCCGGCGATAAACAACGGCATGGTCAGCAGGCCGGTTTGTTGATCAGCACCAAACAACAGATTGAGGACAAACAGCGGCACCAGGGCCACGCCCAAATGCCGCCACCACTCCAGCGCCAGTCGGCGGCGCACTTGAGCACGGGTCACAGGTTCTCCTCGGCCTCGCCCTGATGCAGGCTGCCGAGCATGTGCCCAAGCTTGCCGGCTTTGGTCGCGAGGTACTTTTGGTTATGCGGGTTGTGATCAATCTGCAGCGGCACACGCGTGGCCACATTGATGCCCATGTCGCCCAGCGCTTTGACCTTGCGCGGGTTATTGGTCATCAGTTTGAGCTGGCTGATGCCCAGATGGTCCAGCATGGGCAGGCAGATCGCGTAGTCACGCTGATCCGCGCCGAAGCCCAGACGCTCATTGGCCTCCACAGTATCGGCACCGCCGTCCTGCAACTCATAGGCGCGGATTTTATTCAACAAGCCAATGCCACGGCCTTCCTGGCGCAGGTAGAGCAGCACGCCACGGCCTTCAGCAGCGATGGCGCGCAAGGCAGCTTCAAGCTGAAAGCCACAATCACAACGCAGACTGAACAGGGCATCACCGGTCAGGCACTCGGAATGCAGGCGACCTAGCACAGGGGCACCATCGGCCACATCACCAAAGGTCAGGGCTACATGCTCCTTGCCGGTGGCTTGCTCAAGAAAACCATGCATGGTGAACACGCCAAAGGGCGTAGGCAGCTGGGAGGCGGCGACAAACACGACGGACACCGGAGGCTCCTAAAGAATGAGGCAGTAAGAAAGTGGCCGCATTGTAACAGCAGGGCCGATGAGGCGGTCAGTTTGAATGACTGATGATAATGATCAAGCAGATCATTGGGCGGTTTGCACCGTCAGTACTTGGATTCCAGCACCAGCATGTCCCGCTCGACTTTCCAGCCCACCCGATTAAGAAAGCTCATGCCCAGCAGCGCTTCGGTCGGCGAGCTACCTTCGAGCACCACCGCCTCAACGCCCAAGACCTCTAACTCGCCGACCTTGACCCGATCCAGTGTCACCCGCCAGCCGCGTGCGGTGCCGCTGGCGGTGCTGACCTGCAAGGGCGAACCCACCGATCGGTAATCAATGCCCAAACGGCGCGCGCGGCCATCATTAAGCGCGATTGAGGTGGCCCCAGTATCGACGAGAAACTGCAGGTTTTGACTGTTCACCGAGCCGGTGATCCAGTAATGCCCACCACTGCCCTTGGCCACGCTCAGTTGTTTCTTCTGCGGCTCGGCAAAACCCTCGCTGTATTCGCGGCTAAGGGTGTAGGTGCGCTCAACGCCATCCACACGCAACACAGCAGCACGGCTGTCAGCACTGACCACCACCACACCGCCAGGACCGACCTGCCCCACCTTGACCAGCTTGCGCTGACCGTCCACGTTCAACACGGCTGCACCCGGGAACAGCCCGACCACGCGCACATGGGGTGCGGCGAATACAAAGCTGGCAGCCAGCGCCACACTTAGGGCCACACACAGGCTAGATACACGCATGCTCACTCTCGTCATCAGTCAAACGGATAGGGTTCTTGCCAACGCTTGAACAGTGGCCGCAAGCTGCCATTGGCAACCACCTCATCCATGCGTTTATCAAACAACGCTGCCAGTGCGCGGCCACGCGCGTTGTCGGCAAAGCCGAGGTAAAGCGGCAGCGTGGTCAACGGAGTAACACGATAGCGCGAGCGCTCAGCGCTGGTTTCAAGCACGTCGTCCACTTCGCCCCGTGCATCCAGATAGAAATCAGCGCGATCAAGATCCAGCATGCGCAGAATACCGTCGCGACGCATCACTTCGCGGTACTGGCGCACGCTGGGTAAATAACGCTGATATTCATAACCACGCACCCAGGCCAAACGAAACTGCCCCAAGGTTTCCAGGCTGAGCGGCGGAGCGCCTTTCAGCCCAAGCGCGACGATTTCGTCTGCGTCATAGTGCCAGCGCGGATAGAGCATGTGCTGGTCCACTTCATTCAGGTAGGAGCCGGCCCAGGCATCCGCCTCGCCGCGCTGCACCAAACCGATAGAGCGCATATAAGGCACGCTTTCTATTTGCACGCGTACGCCGGCAGGCTCAAACACCAGCCGGAAGATATCCCAGGCCAAACCGCTGCCATCTGCATCTGTATGCCCTGGCCAAGACTCCGCGGCGATGCGCACATGCTGCAGTTCAAGGGCGCTGCCCGACGTGCTAAACAGGCCCAGCAAGGCAACAAACAACCAGCGACAGCAGCACCCCATCGACTCACTCCCCGCTAGAACCCCAGCGTTGCCGCCAGGCCGTTGGCCCAACCCCAGACGATCAGCTGTAGGGATATCCAAGCGAGCACCCCAGCTAATACATCGTCGAGCATGATGCCGACACCACCATGCACGTGCCGGTCGATCCAGCTGATCGGCCAAGGCTTGAGGATGTCGAACAGACGAAACAATACAAAGCCTAGCACTAACCAGCCCCAACCCTCTGGCACCAGCCAAAGGGTGATCCACATGCCGACCATTTCATCCCAAACAATGCCTTCGTGGTCGTGCACGCGCAGGTCATCGGCCACTTTGCCGCACAGCCAGAAGCCAAATAGCATGGTTGCGCACAGCATCAGCCAATAACCCCAGTCGGGCAACAACTGCAGCAACGGAATAAACGGCAGGGCCGCCAGCGAACCCCAAGTGCCAGGGGCTTTAGGCATAGCCCCAGTGCCAAAGCCAAACGCCAGGAAATGCCAGGGATTGCGCCAAACAGAGGGCGCTACGGGCAGGGTTGCAGCGTGTTCGGGTTTCTCAGTCACGGGGGTTATCCAAAATGTTGATATCCATGTTGCGGGAGCGCGACCGGACGGCCCCGCTCATCCACCAACAGTACGCCTTGACCGGCGGCGACGCGCCCGATCACCCGCAGCGGCCAGCCAGCCTGCTGCAACTCGTCGAGGTATTGCGCGGGCAGAGTAAAGGCCAGCCGATAATCATCGCCACCACTCAGCGCACACGCCATTGCACCGGCCTCGCCAACAAAAGCGCGCAGGGCCGAAGAAACCGGCACCTGTGCCTGTTCGATAATCAGTTGCACCGATGAAGCGCGCGCAATATGCCCGCAGTCGGCCAATAAGCCATCAGAGATGTCCAGCGCCGCACTGGCCTTGCCACGCAGCGCAACTCCCATCTCAATTTGCGGCAACGGCGACCAATAGCGCGCCAACAATGCTTGGGCGATGGCCGGTTCAGCGTGCCGTTGCTGCAGCACCAGCGGCAACGCGCCCGCCGCATCGCCCAATTCGCCACCGACACACAGCAGATCACCCACGCGTGCGCCGTGACGCGTCAATGCCATGCCCGCGGGGAGACGACCAAAGACGGTCAGGGTCAAGCTCAGGGTGCCGCGCGTGGTGTCGCCACCGATCAGGCGAATCGCACAGTGCTGCGCCATGTGATCCAAACCACGGGCGAACGCTTGCAGCCAATGCGCTTCGGCTTGGGGTAGGGTCAAGGCTAAGGTGAAACCGAGCGGCGTAGCGCCCATGGCAGCCAGATCGCTGACGGAAACAGCCAGCGCGCGCTGGCCTAGCAAAAATGGATCGGCAGCTTCAGGAAAATGCACCCCGGCCACCAGGGTGTCGGTAGAAATGGCCAGTTGCTCGCCAACCGGCAATTGCAGCAGGGCACAATCGTCGCCGACGCCCAAGGCCACGCCTTCGCCAGCCTGCGCACAGGGCGCAGCGGCGAAGTAGTGACGGATCAGCTCAAACTCACCCATGAGATGGCAACGATCTGCTGCGCGTCGGCCCTGCTGCGTTGCAACGACCAGCGGGAGTAACAGCCGAAGGCTGGCCCGAAGGGCGAGCGGAGCAAGTCAAAACAGGCTCGGACTGCTCATTTACACCAGTAAACTCCGCGTCCTCGCCTGTTTTTGCCTTGCAGGACTCTAGCTCGCAAGATCGTAAGTCAAGCACCACAACAGGCCTTAACGCTTGTTGGCGCGAACTTCATCCGCGCGCAAACGCGGTGCCAGCTTGTCCAGCACACCGTTGACGAACTTGTGCCCGTCAGTGGCGCCAAACACTTTGGCCAGTTCAATGCCTTCGTTGATCACCACGCGATAGGGGATATCGATGCGGTTTTTCAGTTCGAAGGTCGACAGCCGCAGAATCGACAGCTCGACCGGGTCAATCTCGTGCAGCGGACGGTCTAGCAGCGACTCGAACGCGCCATCGATTTCGGTTTTCTGGCGTGGCACACCGTGCAGTATCTCGTGGAAGTAGGCACCGTCCACAGTGGTGAAATCGTTGTCTACGCGAAACTGCGCTTCGATTTCGTTCAGAGCCTGCCCGGCCATGTGCCAGGAATACAGCGCCTGCATGGCCAGCGAGCGTGCTTGACGACGCGCCAGAGTTTTGGTGCTAGGGCCTTTTTTCGGCGCTTGCGGCGGCTGCCCGGTGCTGTCGTTCTGGCTCACTTGGCCTCCAACTGCGCCAGCAGGCTGATCATTTCCAGAGCAGACAGTGCTGCTTCTGCGCCTTTGTTGCCAGCCTTGGTGCCGGAACGCTCAATGGCTTGTTCGATGGAATCAACGGTCAGCACGCCAAATGCAACCGGCACGCCGAACTCCATGGACACCTGGGCCAGGCCCTTGGTGCATTCACCAGCCACATATTCAAAGTGCGGGGTGCCACCACGGATCACTGCGCCAAGGGCGATGATCGCGTCGAAATCACCACGCTGAGCGACTTTCTGTGCGACCAACGGAATTTCGAAGGCACCCGGTGCGCGGATGATGGTGATGTCGTTTTCGCTCACGCCATGGCGAACCAGCGCGTCAACGGCACCGCTTACCAGGCTTTCGACAACAAAGCTGTTAAAGCGGCCGACAACCAGGGCAAAACGGCCCTTGGGGGCGATGAACGTACCTTCGATGGTCTTCAGGGTCATGGAACAATTCTCATATAGCGTTAAAGAGCCTGCGGGCAAGCAATGTATAGCCCAACAAAACAGCGCGGAGCGAGCATCCTACAGATCAGTGGCAAACCTGCCGGCTAGAGCCGTCTACACCAGTAAACGGCTGCGCCAAACAGGGTGCATCACGGCCTGCAAACGTGCATAAGCTCGGCGATGGTTATTCAGCGGGCAGATATTCTACAACTTCCAGGTCGAAACCGGATATTGCATTGAACTTCATCGGCGAACTCATCAGGCGCATTTTACGCACGCCTAGGTCACGCAAAATCTGCGAGCCGGCGCCGACGGTGCTGTAGGTGGTCGGATTCGCCGGTTTGGCATCCCCGCCCAACTGCCGCTCCAAGTGCGCCAGCAGATCAGGCCCGGTCAGCGGATTGCCCAACAGCAGCACCACGCCGCTGCCATCTTTGGCCACCTGCGCCATGGCCGCACGCAGACTCCAACGCCCCGGCTGATTGACCATAAACAGGTCGCGCAGCGGGTCCATGTTGTGCACGCGCACCAGCGTCGGCTCGTCGGCGCAGATCGCACCAAGAGTCAGGGCGATGTGCACATCGTTTTCCAGGGAATCGCGGTAGGTCACCAGATTGAACGTGCCCAACTCGCTGTCTAGCACCTGCTCGCTGACACGCTCAACCGTGCGCTCGTGGATCAGGCGGTAATGGATCAGATCGGCGATGGTGCCGATCTTGATGCCATGCTCAGCGGCAAACACTTCTAGCTCAGGGCGACGGGCCATGGTGCCGTCGTCATTCATGATCTCGCAGATCACCCCGCTTGCCTCAAAACCGCCCATGCGCGCCAGGTCGCAGGCCGCTTCGGTGTGACCGGCACGGGCCAGTACACCGCCGGGCTGAGCCATGAGCGGGAAGATATGCCCGGGGCTGACGATGTCATCGGCTTTGGCGTTTTTGGCCGCAGCCGCTTGCACGGTGCGCGCGCGGTCGGCGGCGGAAATACCGGTGGTAACACCTTCAGCCGCTTCAATGGAAACGGTGAATTTGGTGCCAAAACCGGAACCATTGCGCGGTGCCATCAACGGCAGCTTGAGGGTTTCGCAGCGCTCGCGGGTCATCGGCATGCAAATCAGGCCACGGGCAAAGCGCGCCATAAAGTTGATGTGTTCAGCAGTAACGCATTCGGAGGCGATGATCAGATCGCCTTCGTTCTCGCGGTCTTCGTCATCCATGAGGATGACCATTTTGCCGGCGCGGATGTCTTCGATCAGTTCTTCGATGCTGTTAAGAGCCATGCTGGCGATTCCTTAATTCTTCATGTAGCCGTGTTCGGCCAAAAAACTTTCCGTCATGCCCGAGGCTTTCGGCTCGGCGGCTTTGTCACCGAGCAGCAAACGCTCCAGGTAACGGGCCAGCAGGTCCACTTCCAGGTTGACCTGCCGACCTGGGAGGTAATCCAGCATGATGGTTTCAGCCAGGGTATGCGGAACGATGGTCAATTCGAACTCGGCACCGTTCACCGAGTTAACGGTCAGGCTGGTGCCATCCACCGTGATTGAGCCTTTGTGGGCGATGTACTTGGCCAGCTCACGCGGCGCACGAATGGTGAACTGCCAAGCCCGGGCATTTTCCGCCATGGCGATGATTTCACCGACGCCATCGACATGGCCGCTGACCAAGTGACCACCCAGACGGCTGGTAGGCGTTAGCGCCTTCTCCAGGTTGACCTTGCTGCCGGCTTTTAAACTGATAAACGCGGTATGCGCCAGGGTTTCACGGCTGACATCGGCCCAAAAGCCGTCGCCAGGTAATTCCACCGCCGTCAGACACACGCCATTTACGGCGATACTGTCGCCCAGTTTGACGTCAGCCAAGTCCAGCTTGCCGGTTTCTACATAGACCCGCACATCGCCGCCCTTGGGCGTCAAGGCGCGAATGCTGCCAATGGCTTCGATTATGCCGGTAAACATAGACCCCCCTGTGCCGCACCCACCGCGATGCCTTGGCAAACAATGCCAACTGCACGGGGTGCAAAATTAAATTCAGACATGCACAACCACTCCTGTTTTATAGAAAAACAGGGCACGTTTGATCGATAGGGATTTGCAGGCACGCCTGAACGCGCCTTGCTGAGGCAATCCCGCTCTCTCTTTATCCGGACTTTAACCGTCGGCCCCGGAATCACACCGGGTCTGCTGACCTTGCCACCCGGTTTACACCCAGTGCCAAGCGCTCGCGGGCTAGGCTAAGCAGCCATTACCGCCGGTGGGGAATTACACCCCGCCCTGAGAACGTTGCGGCCATTTGCAGGCCGAGACGCGTTTTACCACAGATTGCACCGTGCCTGTACCGACGAACCACACGCTGAATGGCCGGTTATTGCAGTTGCACACCGTTATTCCGACGGCTGCGGCACCGCGACAATCAACCAATCATCACCCACGGCCCGCATGTCGACGATCTTCAGCGCCGGTGCATCGGCCATGCGCGCCAGCGGCATGTCCAGTAGCGGACGAGCGCTGGAGCCGAGAAACTTGGCCGCCACAAACAACTGATACTCATCCACCAACCCTTGGCGGGCGAATGCGCCAGCCAGTCGCGGTCCGGCTTCCACCAGCACCTCATTGGCACCGCGCGCCGCCAGTTCCAGTAGCAGGCGGCGCAGGTCAACATGCCCGTTACTGCCGGGCATAGCTAATAGTTCGTGGCCATCGTCTAGATAGCGAAAACGCGCCGACGCCGCCGCACAGGTCGCCACCATGGCCGCACCCGCTTGAAAAAACGGCACATGCAACGGCACGCGCAAACGACCATCGATCAGCACGCGTTGCGGCTGGCGCGACAGGGCCATAAAGGTTTGCTCTGGGTTTAGGCCCAATTCACTTTCACGCAGGGTCAACCGTGCGCCATCGGCCAATACGGTGTCGGCACCCGTCACCACCACGCTGGAGCGCGCCCGCAAGCGCTGTACCGCCGAGCGCGCGGCCGCCCCGGTAATCCATTGGCTCTCGCCGCTGGCCATGGCCGTGCGCCCATCCAGACTCATCGCCAACTTAACCCGCACGAACGGCAAGCCGTGCTCCATGCGCTTGATAAAGCCAGCATTCAGCACCCGCGCCTCGGCTTCCAGCACACCGCCCTGCACAGCGATACCCGCATGCATCAAACGCAGCAAGCCATTGCCGCTGACCTGCGGATTAGGGTCTTGCATGGCCGCCACCACACGGGCAACGCCAGCGTTGATCAGGGCATCGGCACAGGGCGGCGTGCGCCCGTGGTGACTGCAGGGTTCGAGCGTGACGTAAACCGTCGCGTCGCGCGCCCGGTCACCGGCTTGGCGTAAAGCATGCACTTCGGCATGCGGCTCACCGGCGCGGGCATGCCAGCCTTCGCCGACAACTTCGCCGTCGCGCACGATCACGCAACCGACACGGGGATTGGGATGAGTCGAGTACAGGCCTTTGCGGGCCAACTCTAGAGCGCGCGCCATGAAGGCGTGATCGGAATTCATCATCAGCCTTGGGTGGGCTCGCGGGATAAGCGGTCGATTTCCTCGCGGAACTCATTGAGGTCCTGAAAGCGCTTGTACACGGAAGCAAAACGGATATAGGCCACTTCATCGAGCTTTTGTAGCTCAGCCATGACCAGCTCACCGAGCACCAGCGATTTGATTTCGCGCTCGCCGGTCGCCCGCAGCTTGTGCTTGATGTGAGCAATAGCCGCTTCCAGCCGCTCAATGCTCACCGGGCGTTTTTCCAGGGCGCGCTGCATGCCGGCGCGCAGCTTGTCTTCATCGAAAGGCTGACGGCTGCCGTCTTGCTTGATCAGCCGTGGCATGACCAATTCGGCGGTTTCAAAGGTGGTGAAGCGCTCCTCGCACGCCAGGCATTCGCGACGGCGACGCACTTGCTCGCCTTCAGCCACCAGGCGCGAGTCAATCACTTTAGTGTCATTGGCACCGCAGAAGGGACAGTGCATAGATAATGTCAGCCTTAGACCCAAAGAGGGCATGGTAGCGCATCCCGCAGGCAAGACAAGCCAGGGCCTTTGCGGTATACAAGCGCCCATCCAACGCAGCCCAGTGATTGCCCCGATGAACGCGCCTACGCCGTTTCGCCCATTGATCCTGCTCAGCCTGCTTGCTGTGCTGAGCGCCTGCACGCGTGACACCCCAGAGCCGCCGGTGACTGTCGCCGCGCCACCGGCGCAAACCGCCCCGGCGCCCTTGCTGGCACATCAACGCGAGTTAACCGGCAGCCTGATGAATATCCCGCTCGCCGCCGACGTAGAGCTCGCCCTGTTAGCCATTGACTCACGCGGCAAGCCTTACGCCACATTGGGCACCACGCAGCTGCGCGGCCACGGCGAGCTGATGGATTACCGTCTGATTTTCGCCTCCCAAGCCTTCACCCAGCACCCGCGCATAGAACTGCACGGCCGCGCCCTGCAAGCCGGCAAATTGATTCTGCGCCTGCCGCCTCAAACCATCGCCCACGCAGACAACCAGGCACTTGGCGCGCTGCATCTGGTGCCCGCGCCATGAGCGCCCCAGCCTCACTGCAACAGGCGCTGAGCGCGCTGCTGGGGGATGCGCAACTGTCGGCGGAAACGCTGCCCGGCACCGACATCAAACTCTGGCTGATCGACGCCAACAACATGCACCGCGCCTTCCGCCCAGAAGAAACCCGGCGCATTCTTGAAGAGCCGCCCTACTGGTGTTTCTGTTGGGCCTGCGGCTTGGTACTGGCGCGCTGGTTGGCGCAAAACCCACAATGGGTGCACGGCAAACGCGTGCTGGATTTCGGCACAGGTTCAGGTGTGGCAGCCATTGCAGCGGCCAAAGCGGGTGCACTCGAAGTGGTGGCCTGCGACCTCGATCCACTGGCGCTGGAAGCCTGCAAAGCCAACGCAGCATTGAATGAGGTCGCGCTCAGCTACTCGGCCGATTTTTTTGCCGAAGCCGACCGCTTCGACCTGATCATCGTCGCCGATGTGTTGTATGACCGTGCCAACCTGCCCTTGCTCGACCAGTTCCTCAGCCGAGGACGCCAAGCGCTGGTGGCCGACTCACGGGGGCGTGATTTTCAGCATCCGCTGTATCAGCGCCTGGGCATGCTTGAGGCCTGCACCTGGCCAGACCTGGCCGAGCCAGCCGAGTTTCGCCATGTAAGCCTGTACTTCGCCGAACGCACCTGAACGCCCTTGTATCCGCCGCGCCGCGCGCGCATTTATAGTCCATTCCATTCTTCGCCCAGACGAGACCGACCATGAGCGACACACCCTACATTTTTGATATCGCTGGCAGCAGCAGCTTCGAACAACTGGTGATTGAAAACTCATTCGAAACACCCGTGCTGGTGGATTTCTGGGCCGAATGGTGCGCGCCGTGCAAAGCATTGATGCCACTGCTGGCGAAAATCACCGAGGAGTATCGCGGCGAACTGCTGCTGGCCAAGGTCAACTGCGACATCGAGCAAGAGATCGTCGCCCGCTTCGGCATTCGCAGCCTGCCGACCGTGGTGCTGTTCAAAGATGGTCAGCCAGTGGACGGTTTTGCCGGCGCACAGCCTGAATCGGCCATCCGCGAAATGCTCAAGCCCCATGTGGCAGAACCCGTACCAGAGGCGGCTGATCCAATGGAAGCGGCGCAGGCATTGTTTAGCGAAGGGCGCTTTGCCGATGCCGAAGCCTTGCTCAAGGTGCTGCTGACGGAAAACAACGAACACGCCGCCGCGCTGATTCTGTATGCCCGCTGCCTGGCCGAACGCGGTGAACTGGGCGAAGCCGAATTGGTGCTGAACGCCGTGAAAGGCGACGAACACAAACAGGCTCTGGCCGGCGCTCGGGCGCAATTGACGTTCCTGCGTCAGGCCACCGAGATGCCTGAGGTGGCCAGCCTGAAAAGCCGCCTAGCGCAAAACGCCGATGACGATGAAGCCAGCTACCAACTGGCCATTCAGCAACTGGCGCGGCAGCACTATGAACCGGCACTGGAGGCCTTGCTCAAGCTGTTTATCCGCAACCGCAGCTACGCCGCCGGCCTGCCGCACAAAACCCTGCTGCAAGTCTTCGACCTGATGGGCAACGACCATCCACTGGTCACGACCTACCGGCGCAAGTTGTATCAAGCCATTTACTAGGCAGACCCTCGCGGCTAAAGCCCCTTCCACGGGTGCTGCTCGCCCCGTGGAAGGGGCTGGCGGTACTCCGCTTTAGCCGCGAAAGGTCAGGTGATCGATCCCTTGCCCCTTTGCCGCGTTGGCACTTATTGAACAACCCAGTGATAAATCGGCGCATCCACGCCCGCTTCCATGCGCACCTGCGCGCAATGCCGCAGGCGCACCAGCAGGCGTTTACCGGCGGCTTCGCTACCAGCCAGCCCGGCCAGTTGGGCGAGCAGCTGCGGCCCCTCCACTTGTCCGGCTTGGCGCACCAACTGCAGCGTGGTTTGCCACAGTGCGTCACTGGCCGCCGGCGCATCGGCCGGTTTAGGGGGCTCAACGGCTGTCGCGGGCAGCGCTTCGGCGCGCACATGCTGAGCGAGCTGCGCCCAATCCTGCGCATCCAGTTCAACCGTCAAATCCACCGGCCAGTCACCGATTTGCCCACGAACTCGCACCATCTGACCATCCTCACTTAAAACAGCACCCATGCTCCCACGGCCACGCATGCGCGCCAAGCAAGGCTGGCCTTGCACCGGCGAAAGTTGTTATAACGTAACGACCATTTTCCAGTCCCGGAGATCACCATGCGCCGTCTGCTCCTTGCCCTGCCGTTTGCCCTGCTGCCCCTAGCCAGCTCTGTTACCGCTCACGAACACAAACATAAAGACCATCACCACGAGCACGACCATGCCGAACACGGCAGCCTGGACGCCCATGAGCACGGCGCAGCACAGCTCAACGTTGTACTCGATGGCAAGGTGCTGGAGCTGCAACTGGACAGCCCGGCCATGAACCTGGTCGGCTTCGAGCATGCTGCCAAAAGTGACGCCGACAAAGCCAAGGTCAGCGCTGCGCGCAGCGAACTGGAAAAGCCGCACGCACTTTTTGGGCTCACCACGGGTGACTGCGCGCTGACTAAGCAATCACTGGAAAGCCCCCTGTTCAACGCCTCAGCGCCTGCGCACAAGCACGACCATGACCACGGCCACAAAAAAGCCCACGACGGCGAACACAGCGACATTGAGGCCCACTACATGCTGGAATGCCAACAGCCAGACGATTTGAAACAACTTGACCTGGCTGAACTGTTCAAGCGCTTCCCCAGCACCGAGAAAATTCAGGTACAACTGATCGGCCCGAATGGCCAGCAGGGCTTGGTGCTGACGCCCGCACAGCCGACTCTGAGCTTCTGATTTGCTGATTTAACGTAGGGTGGATCGGGTTGCGCAGCCGACGCTTCCCCCTCCACCCTGCGCCACAAACGAGTTACCCCATGAGTTCAGCCCTGATCCAACTGTCCAACCTCGGCTTTGCCTGGCCCGGTCAACCCGAGTTGCTGGACATTGACGCCTTCACCCTGCAACGCGGCGAAAGCCTGTTCCTCAAAGGCCCAAGCGGCAGTGGCAAGACCACCCTGCTCGGCCTGCTCGGCGGCGTACAAAAGCCTGACCGCGGCCGCATCGAATTGCTGGGCCAAGATTTAAGCCAGTTGAGCGCCGGCGCACGTGATCGTTTTCGCGTCGATCACACCGGCTATGTTTTTCAGCAGTTCAACCTGCTGCCGTTTCTTTCAGTGCGCGAGAACGTCGAGTTGCCCTGCCACTTCTCCAAACTGCGCACCAGCCGTGCAGTGCAGCGACACGGCAGCGTAGCCGAAGCCACCCGCGCCCTGCTCGCCCACCTGGGCTTGCAACAAGCAGAACTGTTGCAGCGCCGTGCAGGCGAACTGTCCATCGGGCAACAGCAACGTGTGGCGGCCGCTCGCGCGCTGATCGGCCAGCCGGAACTGGTGATCGCGGACGAACCCACCTCCGCACTGGATGCCGACGCCCGCGAAGCCTTTCTTGAATTGCTGTTCGCCGAATGCCGCGCGGCCGGTTCCAGTTTGTTGTTTGTCAGCCACGACCAGAGCCTGGCGCACCTGTTCGACCGCAGCCTGTCGTTGGCCGAGCTCAACAAAGCCACCCGACTGGCGGAGATTTAACGATGTACCTACTGCGTCTCGCCCTTGCCAGCTTGGGCAATCGTCGTTTTACCGCTTGGCTCACCGTGTTCGCCATTGCCCTTTCTGTCTGCCTGCTACTCGCCGTGGAGCGGGTGCGCACCGAAGCGCGCGCCAGCTTTGCCAACACCATCAGCGGCACCGACCTGATCGTCGGCGCACGCTCGGGCAGCGTTAATTTGCTGCTGTACTCGGTGTTCCGCATCGGCAACGCCACCAACAACATCCGCTGGGAAAGCTACGAGCAGCTGGCCAAGCACCGCCAGGTGAAATGGGCGATCCCAATTTCGCTCGGTGACTCGCACCGTGGCTACCGGGTCATGGGCACCAGCACTGCCTATTTCGAACATTACCGCTACGCCCGCACCCAACAGTTGCAACTGAGCAGCGGTCGCACCTTTACCGATGATCCCTTCGAGGTGGTGCTAGGCGCTGAAGTGGCGCAGGCGCTGGCTTACAAACTCGGCGATGAACTGGTGTTGGCCCATGGCGTGGCGGCCATCAGCCTGCTCAAGCATGACGACAAACCGTTCAAGGTCGTGGGCATTCTTGATCGCACCGGCACACCGGTTGATCGCACCCTGCACATATCACTCGCCGGCATGGAAGCCCTGCACGTCGACTGGCAAAACGGCATGCCCGCACGCGGCGCTGCCAAGGTCAGCGCTGAGCAGGCGCGGGCCATGGACCTGCAGCCCACACAAATTACGGCTGTGCTCTTGGGCCTGAACAGCAAAATCGCCACCTTCAGCCTGCAACGTGAAATCAATGAATTTCGCGGCGAGCCGTTGCTGGCCATCCTCCCCGGCGTCGCCCTGCAAGAACTCTGGAGCCTGATGGGCACAGCCGAGAAAGCGCTGTTTGTGGTCTCGCTATTCGTCGTGCTGACAGGTCTGATCGGCATGCTCACGGCGATTCTCACCAGCCTTAACGAACGCCGCCGGGAAATGGCCATATTGCGCTCGGTGGGCGCACGCCCTTGGCATATCGCCAGCCTGCTGATTGTCGAAGCCTTCGCCCTCGCACTCGCGGGCGTATTACTGGGCGTGCTGCTGCTTTATGTCGGAATTGCTGGCGCGCAAGGCTTTATCCAAGCCAACTACGGCCTGTACCTGCCGTTGAACATGCCAAGCCGCTATGAGTGGACGCTGCTCGGCGCTATCCTGAGCGCCGCCCTGATGATGGGCTGTGTACCGGCCTGGCGGGCATACCGCCAATCTCTGGCTGATGGCTTATCGATTCGTTTATGAGGCTGCCCATGCAACGCGCACTGCTTGCCACCCTACTGCTGACCTTCAGCCTGCCCTTGTTCGCAGGCGAGGTGCGCGAGCTGACGTGGTCGGAAATGGTTCCACATGACGCGCCACCGCAGATCGTCGAACCCGCCCCTATCCATGATCTCGCACAGTTGGCCGAAGCCCTGTCCGAGTCCAGCCCGGCAGCCATGCAGCAATCGCCCAACGCCCCAGTGGTGCAGGCCTTGAATGGCCAATCGGTGAAGCTGCCCGGCTACATCGTCCCGCTGGATGTGACTGACGAAGGCCGCGTGACTGAGTTTCTGCTGGTGCCCTTCTTCGGCGCGTGCATCCACGTGCCACCACCACCGTCCAATCAGATCGTGCATGTCACCAGTGAACTCGGTGTGATGCTGGATGCGCTGTATCAACCGTTCTGGATCGAAGGCCCGATGAAAGTCGAACAGACCAGCAGCGAGTTGGCAGAAGCCGGCTACCAGATGGAAGCACAAAAGATTTACGCCTATGAGCTGCCGGATAGTTGAGTAAGGCTTTAAGGTCGAAGCCGCTCAGACCCCTAGGGTGGGTTAGCGACGCAGTACGCCGACCGATAAACCGAACACGATCATGACGCGGCGCGTAACCCACCACGCGATCGACCGCGTCGCTCCGATGGTGGGTAATGACGGCATGCAGCTCACCCACCTTAGGTATTTCCCGGATTACATCCGGGCTACATAAGCCACCGGGTCGCAACAAACTGTTGCCGTCGATTAGCCCGCGCTGGCCACGCGCTTTTCCCGCTGAAAACTCATCTCGCTTTCTGCCCAGTTGCGCCACGCGCGGATTTTACTGCGCTCGGCACCGGCACGCTCGGCGTGGCGCAGCGCATCTAGCCCGGCCTGCCAGCGCGCTTGTTCCAGCTCCAGCTGCGCCAACTGCAACCAATGTTTGGCACTGCCTGAGCGCGCGGCCAGTTCGCGGTAGATCTGCGCGGCCTGTTGCCGCTCCCGCGCCTGCCACCAGAGCAGGCCCAAGCGCTCTTCGCGGGCGCTGGTGCGTGGTAACAACCCCTGTTCCAGCATGCCGGAGAGCAATTTAGCCCCCTGCCAAGGCTGGTCAGCGGCACCGGCCAACAGAACCAGGTTATCCAACTCGCCTTCGCTGAAGCGCAGACCTTTCTGGTAAGCCGCGCGCAGCGTAGCCAGGGCTTTGTCGTGCTGACCACTCAGTTGCTGCAGCGCCGCCAGCTGACGCCAGCCTTTGACCTCGTTGGGCTGGCGCGCCAGCAACTGACGCTGCCAACGCTCGGCCGCGGCATACCGCTTGAGGTCGGCATTCATCGCCACCAAAAACTGCAGCCAACTGTCGGCGGCACGGGGGTTGGCCTGCACATAGCGCTCGGCCAATGGCAGCGCTTTAGCGGGCTGACCAAGCCCTTGATAGGCCTGCACTAGCATCTGCAGCACCTCTTCGCCGGCGCTGGCCTGCTGCGGCGCAAGCAAGGCCACCACCTGGGCGTAGCGCTGCTCAATCAGGTTCAGGCGCGCCAAGTTGAGGCTTTCTTCGGCCTGCAACGCGGCATCCAGTTTGCCGCCCTGGATGACCTTATCGAGCAACTCGATGGCCTGGGCATTCTGCCCCTGCGCCCAGGCCAGATACGCCCGGCTGCGCCATAACAAGGTCTCTTCCAAGCTGCCGGGGGCGCCTGTGACGGCGTCCAAAGCGCGTTGTGCAGCCGCGTAATCCGCGTTTTTCTGCGCGGCCTGCGCGCTGTCCAGCGCGCGGAAAACCGCGGGGTCAACCGACAAGTCTGCTGCCTGCACAGCACCAGCAGCACACAACGCGATCAGTAAGACCAGGCGATACATATCAGCGAGCTCCTTCCAGGCGGAAGTACAGGGTTTTCACCGCTTCACGCGAAACCGCCAAGCCCCCTTCGGTACGCGGGGCAAAACGCCAGCGCACGGCGGCACGACGGGCTTCACGTTCAAATACGTTTTGCGGGCTGGCTTCAATCACGCGCACGTTTTCCACCGAGCCGGCGCGGTTGATGGTGAAAGCCAATTTGACGTGCCCCTCAATACCGCGCTGCAAGGCATAACGCGGGTATTGCGGGCTGACGTCGTTGAGCGGCATCACTTCACTTTCCGGGCCGCCCGGCTGGCCACCCCCGGCGTCACTGGGCGCTGATGCGCCTGCAGCCAGCCCACTCAAGCTCGGCGTCGGCGCACTGTTGACGGCAATGCCACTGCTCAGGCTCGGCACAAGCAAGTCCAGCGCGGGCAGATTAGCGCTTGGCGTTGCCGTCATCGGTGTCGGCGGAGTGGGTGTCTGTGGCGTTTGCGCTTGCGGCGGCTGCGGTGCTTGCTGACGAGTGCGCGTGCCGGTGTCACTGGTGCTTCCATCCAGACGGACAAAATTGGCCACCGTCAGCGGTTCATCGCTGGGCTTGCTGCTGGGCGGCGCGACCATGTAGAGCATCAGGCCGAAAAGCGCCAGCGCCATCAGGCAGGCAGCCGCAAAGGACAGGGGCAGGCGCATTAAAGCGCTCCCGTCGTGGCGGCCAGGGCCACATCCTGCACACCGGCCAGGCGCGCCTGATCCATCACCTGCACCACCAGACCGGTGCGCGCATCTTGATCGGCCTGCACCACCACCGCGCCGTCCGGCTGGTCGACACGCATGCGCTCGACGTGGGCACGCACGCTGCGCACATCCACCACTTTTTTATCCATCCAGACCTGACCGTCTGCGGTAATCGCGATCAGGATGTTGCCTTTGTCCTGCGGGCTGGCGGTTTCTGCCTGAGGCCGCTGCACGTCGACACCCGACTCTTTGATAAACGAGCTGGTGACGATAAAGAAGATCAGCATGATAAAGACCACGTCGAGCATCGGCGTCAGGTCGATGCCGGTGTCTTCGTCTTGCTGATGGTGACGGCGCATTCTCATGGAGGTTATCTCAGTCGTGTCGCAGCTGATCAGCCAGCCGCTCTAAAGCCCGACGGGCGTCACGTTCAAGACGCGCCAGGCTGAACAATCCAGTAATGGCCAGCACCATGCCGGCCATGGTCGGCAAGGTCGCCTGCCAGACGCCGGCGGCCATGCCGCGCGGGTTGCCGGTGCCGTTGATGGCCAACACATCGAACACGGCGACCATGCCCGTGACGGTGCCCAACAACCCCAACAGCGGGTACATCGCCACCAAGGTTTTGCTCACCCGCAATGGCCCCAGCAGGTGCTGTTGTGCCTGCGCCAACCAGGCGCTGCGTACGGCACGCTGCCAGTTGACGGGATCATCGTTAAGTACTTGCTGCCAGGCCTGACGACGCTCGCTGACCCACTCCGGAAACACGCGGCGCATGTACCAGAAGCGCTCGAAGACCAGGGTCCAGAACACCACGCACAACACCGCCAGCGCCCACATCACCACGCCGCCGGCGCTCATAAAATCGAACAGCGCATGGCCACTGTCGACCACGCGCCACCACAGCACCGCCCAATCAGTCACGGCGCGGCGCCCCGGATAGATGCAGGGCGATCAGACCGGCGCTTTGTTGCTCCAGTAACTGAATCAGGCCCTTGCTGCGACTGGCCAACAGGGTGTGCAGGAACAGCAGCGGAATCGCCACCACCAAGCCCAGCACCGTCGTGACCAGTGCTTGCGAGATACCATCGGCCATCAGTCGCGAATCACCACCGCCACCTTGGGTAATCGCCTGAAAGGTGACAATCATGCCAGTCACGGTGCCGAGCAGACCGAGCAGCGGAGCTACCGCGCTGAGCAACTTGAGCAGACCCTGGCCTTTTTCCAGCGGTGGCGTCTCCTGCAGAATGGCTTCGTCGAGTCTCAGCTCGAGGGTTTCCAGATCCGCCAACTGCGGTTTAGGGCCCAGCACGCCGATGATCCGCCCCAGCGGGTTGTCCGTGCGCGGCGCACTGAGGTCATGCATCTGCGCATTCACGCTGCGCCCTACGCGGGTCAGGTAGACCATGCGCCACAACGCCAAAAGCAAACCAAACGCGCCCAAGGCGAGAATCACCCAGCCGACCAAGCCGCCCTGCTGCACGCGATCCCACAGCTGCGGCTGGCGCTGCAATTGCGCCAACAACGTACCGCGGCTCGGGTCCACGGGCAGTTGGCTAACCGCCGCCGTGCTGCTCAGAAAGTCGGCCACGTCGCCCAGACCGGAAGGCTGGCGTGGCGGTGCCAGCAACTCGCCGGCATCAGCGTCGTAGCGCAGAAAGGCGTTAGCGCTATAGGCGGAGAAGGTGCCCACGCGCAATACGTTTGCGTTGCTGCGCTGACCATCCGCGGCGACCACCGGCAGCTGCAGTTGCTCAACCCGGCCACTGGCCGTGAGGTGTTCAAGCAGCAGCATCCAATAGCCATCAAGATCAGCGGCAGACGGCAGTGTGCGGCTTTCTGCCAGTGCTTTAAGACGTGCTAACCGCTCGGGGAATTGCGCATTGAGCAGGCTGTCCTGCCATTGCCCGGCGACATCACCGGCGCTCTGACGGACGACGCCGAACAACTCGCCCAGATGACCGGCACGCTGAGTAAGGAGTTTTTCCTGTTCGGCCAGCAGGCTTTCCTGGCGATCAAATTCGGCCTTCAGCTGTTCAGCTTCAGCCTTCTGCGTGGCCAGGGCACTGCGCGCACTGGCCAGTAACTGAGCACGCTCGCCGCGCTCGGCAATAAAGGCCTGCTCACGGCTTTGCATGGCGCTGACTTCAGCTGCACGCTCGCTGCGAATACGTTGCAGCAGTTGATCTGGGCTCAGCGGTTCGGCAGCGCCAGCCAAGGCAGGCAGCAGCGCCAGGGTAAAAGCAAGAACGCGACGGTTCATGGCGTGGCCTCCAGCGCCAGGGTCTTCACGGGCAGGTCAAGCAAGGTCGGGGCCTGCTCTTGGCGAGCAATAGCAATAGCCTGGTGCAGGGGTCGCCGCGCATTGTTGTCGAGGCGTTGCCAGCTGCGGGCTTGCGGGTTCCACCAGCCACTTTCATGGCCATCCAGGGTTTGGTAATACAGCATCACGCGGCCCAAACGGAGAAACTCGACACTGCGCGAACCTCCTTCAGCGGGTAGTTCGCCACGCCAGGCTTCCAGGGTGCGACCGTAGTCGCTCTCGACCTGATAGGCCTCCAAGATGCGCCGGTACTTCTCTGCCAAGCTGACATCGGCGCGCGGCAGCAGGTCTTGCAACTGCGCCAAACGGTCGCTGCGCTCATCCGGCAGGAAGGGTAAATCGGCCGCGATAAACTCGCCCAACACTTCGACCATGCGGCGCATCTGCGGCGTCACGGCTTCTTGAGTACGCTCAATACCCTCCAGCTGCTCTTGATAGCCTGTCAGCTCTTTACGCTGCGCGGCGACCAGCTCGCGCAACTGGGCGTTATAACCTTGCAATGCCTCCGCCTGCTGCAGCGCATTGCGGTACTCGGTGAGCATTTCCCGGCTGGCGTCATCCAGTTGTTCAATACGCGCTTGCGAAGCCTTGGCATCGGCCGCCAGCTGCTGGCTTTCATCCAGCGCAGCATCCAAAGGGCTCGCCGCGAGCGGCGCGCTGGCCAAAACCAGAACGACTGCTAGCAGGCGCTTCGGCAGAGGGATCATGAGGGCATTCCTTGTGAACAGAACGGACATAAAGAGAACTATTATCAACTGCACCACCATCACCAAGCAACCTGATAAATACGTGCCTAAGCACTGCCGCGGCAGGCCACGAATAAACAGTCGTCAGAATTTAGCGCAGTGATGAAGGCCGTGTGAGCGCAGCAGCGATACGCCACAGATAAGTAGATTGAGCAGCACACGCATAAAAGCAGCCAGGCAATCAACGGACGGAAACGGGAGCGCGTCTTTATCGCGCAGCTCCAGGACTGCCAACACCTTCTAGCAATCCTGGGGAGATCCGCCTGCCCCCCCAAAAAAGCTGGCGCAAAATTTTGATAGCTCGCTACTTTATTGAGCTGGATCAACAGTCGTTTTTCCTGTGCCCCTAACATCGTACCCAGCTAATACGAACCGATGCTTTAGGTTCTGTTGACGTAAGCCACCGGCTAGAATCTGGCTTTTGCCATGACCGACAGAAGCCAGTTAAGCGATACCGAGTGGGCTCATATACAAAGCCTGCTGAGTGCCACAAAGGGGATACGGCTACTGAACGCACCCAGTTGTCG
>CAMCJM010000022.1 GCA_945874835.1 Pseudomonas synxantha
TTGATCAGCATGGCGGTCGGATTGTGGCTGCCCTGCGCGACCCAGGAAAGGATGACGCTGATGATCAAGGCAAAGAAGAACACCTTGAGGAACAGCGCCGTCACCCCGACGATCGACCAGACCAGCAACTGCAGCGGGTCACCCAGGCCATAGCCCATCAGCATCAGGGTCAGCGCCATCAGCACCAACTGCACCACAATCGCCAGCACCAGCGACGCCAGATCAAGCCCGGCCACGCTGGGAATGATCTTGCGCAGCGGCTTCACCAGCGGGTGCGTGGCGCGCACGATGAACTGGCTGACCGGGTTGTAAAAATCTGCGCGCACCAACTGCAGGATAAAACGCAGCAGGACGATCAGCAGGTACAGGCTGCCGATGGTTTGCAGGATGTAAACAGCGGCGGTATCGAGTCCGATCATGTTCGTTCCTTATTGACCCAGTTGTTCGGCCAGCTCGGCTGAGCGTTGAGCAGCGGCGTTGAGTGCTTGTTCGACCAGGGCTTCGAAGCCATTGGCCTGGAAGGTTTTAATCGCCGCTTCGGTGGTGCCAGCGGGGGAAGTAACTCGGCGGCGCAGTTCGCTGGCGTCAACATCGCTGGCCACCGCCATGCGTGCCGCGCCCAGCGCCGTGTGCAGCGTAAGCTGCGCGGCGATTTCGCGCGGTAGGCCGAGCTTCTCGCCAGCGGCGGTCATGGCCTCAATCAGCAAGAAGAAGTAAGCCGGACCACTGCCGGATACGGCCGTCACTGCATCAATCAATTCTTCCTTATCCAGCCACAAGGCCAGACCCACTGCACTGAGCAACTGTTCAGCCTGTTCGCGCTGGGCGGATTTAACCCGTGCATTGGCAAACAGGCCGCTAACACCCTGCCGCAGCAGCGCTGGTGTGTTGGGCATGCAGCGCACAATAGCGCGTGGGCCCAGCCAGTTTTCCAGGCTGGCGCAGCTGATGCCGGCGGCAATCGAGACGATTAGCTGCTGTTCACCGATGTGAGGCGCGAGATCCAGGCAGGCTTCTTTCATCACTTGCGGTTTGACCGACAAGACAATTACATCGGCATCTTTAATAGCCTCGGCATTCTGCTCAAAGGTGGCGATGGCGAAATCGGCGCTGATCTTGCTGCGCTGCTCGGCACCACGGTCGCTGGCGCGAATGGCGCTGGCCTCAATGCCTTGGGCACGCAGCCCGCCGATCAGGCTGGCAGCCATGTTGCCGGCACCGACAAAGGCAATGCGGGGAGTGGTCATAACGGGCTTCCTTAATAAGGCTGAAGGCAAACTTAATCGGCTGTTGCTGTAATCACGCGCGCCAAACAGGGCTGTGCCAATGCGCACCCAAGTCGCACCTTCGGCAATTGCCGCTTCCAGGTCATGGCTCATGCCCATGGACAAGGTGTCGAGGTCCAGATTTAGGCTTTGCTGCAACTCACGCAAACGGGCAAACGCCGCGCGCTGTTCAGTCACATCATCGGTCGGCTCAGGGATTGTCATCAATCCACGCAGGCGCAGGTTGGGCAGTTGTGTGACGGCATGTGCCAGCACCGACAACTGATCTGGGCTGCAGCCAGATTTGCTGGTTTCACTACTGACATTGACCTGCAGGCAGATGTTCAGTGCGGGCAAGTGTGCCGGGCGTTGGGCAGATAGGCGTTCGGCGATTTTCAGGCGGTCCACCGAATGCACCCATGCAAAGTGCTCAGCGATGGGTTTGGTCTTGTTCGATTGGATCGGTCCGATAAAGTGCCAGACCACCGGCAGATCGCTCAGTTGCGTCTGCTTATCCAGTGCTTCTTGCAGGTAGTTTTCGCCGAAATCGGTTACGCCCGCCGCGAATGCCTCGCGAATCGCGTCGGCCGGTTTGGTTTTGCTGACTGCGAGCAAGCCGATGTGGTTGAAATCTCGCTGCGAGGCTTGCGCCGCCTCACGGATGCGCACTCCGACCTTTGCAATATTCTCTGCTATCGTGGACATTACTCGCGCCCGCCGCCTGGGTTTTGCGGCATTCTACCTGCTTGTCTGTCATTAGGGAGTCCCATGGATATCACGGAGTTGCTGGCCTTCAGTGCCAAGCAAGGTGCATCGGACCTGCATCTTTCTGCTGGCCTGCCGCCGATGATTCGAGTCGACGGCGATGTACGTCGGATCAACCTGCCAGCCCTGGATCACAAACAGGTGCACGCGCTGATTTACGACATCATGAACGACAAGCAGCGTAAGGATTTCGAGGAGTTCCTCGAGACCGACTTCTCCTTTGAAGTGCCCGGCGTGGCGCGTTTCCGGGTTAACGCCTTTAACCAGAACCGCGGTTCTGGCGCGGTATTCCGGACCATCCCCTCGAAAGTGCTGAGCATGGAAGATCTCGGCATGGGCGAGATCTTCCGCAAAATTTCCGATGTGCCGCGCGGTCTGGTGCTGGTGACAGGGCCGACTGGCTCGGGCAAGTCCACCACCCTGGCGGCGATGCTCGACTACATCAACAGCAACAAGTACCACCACATCCTGACCGTGGAAGACCCGATCGAATTCGTCCACGAGTCGAAGAAGTGCCTGATCAACCAGCGTGAAGTGCACCGCGACACCCTGGGCTTCTCGGAAGCCTTGCGCTCGGCACTGCGTGAAGACCCGGACATCATTCTGGTGGGCGAAATGCGCGACCTGGAAACCATCCGCCTGGCCCTGACCGCTGCGGAAACCGGCCACTTGGTGTTTGGCACCCTGCACACCACATCGGCCGCCAAGACCATCGACCGTGTGGTTGACGTGTTCCCGGCGGAAGAGAAATCCATGGTGCGCTCCATGCTCTCCGAATCGCTGCAGTCGGTTATTTCGCAAACCCTGCTGAAGAAAATCGGCGGCGGGCGTGTGGCCGCGCATGAAATCATGATCGGCACCCCGGCGATTCGTAACCTGATCCGCGAAGACAAAGTGGCGCAGATGTATTCGGCGATCCAGACCGGCGGCTCGCTGGGCATGCAGACGCTGGATTCATGCCTGAAAACCCTGGTTGCCAAGGGTGTTGTCAGTCGGGAAGCCGCGCGTGAAAAAGCCAAAACACCAGAGAACTTCTGACACAACTTGCGCCGCCGGCGGTTGTCTGGCGGTTCCCCAGCGGCACGCCACACGCGTGTTACTGGTTTCTGCATAACCGCGAAATGCACATGGGCGACTAACGATGGAATTCGAAAAACTGCTGCGTCTGATGGTTGAAAAGGGCGGCTCCGACCTGTTTATCACCGCCGGTGTTCCGCCGTCGATGAAGGTCAATGGCAAGATTATGCCGGTCACCAAAACGCCCATGTCGCCCGAGCAGGCCCGTGAAACTGTGCACGCAGTGATGAGCGAGCAACAACGCCGCGACTTTGCCGAAAACCATGAGTGCAATTTCGCCATCAGCGCGCGTGGCATTGGTCGGTTTCGCGTCAGCGCCTTTTATCAGCGCAACCTGGCGGGCATGGTGCTGCGCCGCATTGAGACCAACATCCCAACGCTGGACGAGTTGAAGCTGCCGGAAATCCTTAAAAAACTGGCTCTGACCAAGCGCGGTCTGGTGCTGTTTGTAGGGGCGACGGGCACCGGTAAATCGACCTCGTTGGCGGCTATGATCGGCTACCGCAACAAGAACAGCAGCGGCCACATCATTTCCATCGAAGACCCGATCGAGTACATCCACCAGCATCAGAGCTGCATCGTCACCCAGCGTGAAGTGGGCATCGACACGGAGTCCTTCGAAGTCGCGCTGAAGAACACCCTGCGCCAGGCGCCAGATGTGATTCTGATTGGTGAGGTGCGTACCCGCGAAACCATGGATCATGCCGTGGCTTTCGCTGAAACCGGGCATTTGTGCTTGGCTACTTTGCACGCCAACAACGCCAACCAGGCGCTGGATCGCATCATCAACTTCTTTCCGGCTGACCGGCAGAATCAGGTGTGGATGGACTTGTCGCTCAACCTCAAGGCCATCGTTGCGCAGCAATTGATTCCAACGCCGGATGGCAAGGGCCGGCGCGCGGTAATCGAGGTGCTGATCAACACCCCACTGGCGGCTGACCTGATTCGTAAGGGCGATGTGCATGAGCTCAAAGCCCTGATGAAACGCTCCACCGAACTGGGTATGCAGACATTCGATCAGGCGCTGTACAACCTCTACAGCCAGGGCGAGATCACCTATGAAGATGCATTGTTGTATGCCGACTCGGCGAACGATCTGCGTCTGATGATCAAGCTGGGTTCGGAAACCGACGGCGATCACCTGACCAGCATGGCGCAAGGCCTGTCGCTGGAAGTCAGTGACGAAGAGCCGGGTCGGCGTTTTCGCTGACAGTCGCATGTGCCGGGCGGCTGATGCGTTTGCCGCCCCGGCCTGCCACCGCTTCTGCCTGACCATCGCGCTGCACCCCGGCGCGGGCTTGGCTCATTAACTGCGGAATCAACGGCCCTTCGGGTAAATTTTTCCAGAAGCGCACCGGCAGGCTGGTTTCCAGTGCGCTGCGGTTGAGCCGCGCCGGGTTGAAGGTGCTGCCGTAATAGGCCAGCCACAGCGCTTGCCCGTTATCTTCGGGTGTGTGTGCCAGGCGTTGCCATTCAGGTGGGCAGGGCCGTTGGTAATGCAAAACGTGCCCATCCCAGTAAATCCCGTCATCCGGCGTGGCGATCAGCCAGGTGGTGCGGCCCAAGCGTTCGGCAAAGTGTCCGCTGGCACTGGCCAAAATATCGTGAGCAGGCTCATGCCAGGCCACTAACTGCGGGCCTTCGGCATTCTCGGGGCGTGGCTGGAAACGCAAAAACGCATGCAGGTGATGGGCCTCACGGCGAACCGCTTTAAGGCGTTTATGCAGTTGGCTACCGTCGATGTCCCCAGGCAACATGGCCGCACGATCGCCCTGCGCGACGCGCCATAGAATCCTGTAGAGCAGGCTCCAGCGGTCTTCCATGCGGAAACACGCCGCACTTTCCAGCAGCTCCAGTAATTGTCGGGGAATGCGTGGTGCGGGTTTTGTTGCATCCAGGTCCGCTGCCGTGGGCGACTGATCGAACAGGCTCATGCTGTCGCCGTCGGGTCGCCAGTTCACCTGATGCGGGGCAATGCCTTGTTGCAGCAGACTTCTGGCCACTGTGCGCCAGCCAATAAAGCTGCCGTCGAAGGGGGCATTGCGCATCACCACAGCGCCATCTGCGCGGGTGTTTCGCTTAGTTGCTGACGCAGCAAGAGCGATTCGCTGCCCGCCTGCTGCGGGTGATAGTCCTGGGTGACGATAAACGGCTTGGCTTTTTCCAGCGCGCAGCGCAGGCGTGTGAGGTCTTCAAAGCGGATGCGTTTTTGCCGACGTAAAGCCACCAGGCGTTTGGCGCTAAGTACGCCAATGCCTGGCACGCGGGCGATCATCGCCGGTTCGGCGCGGTTGAGGTCGACCGGGAAATGCTCGCGGTTGTTCAGCGCCCAGGCCAGTTTCGGGTCGATATCCAAGGCCAGGTTGCCGGGGCCGCTGAGCAGTTCACCGACCTCAAAGCCGTAACCGCGCAAGAGAAAATCGGCCTGATACAAGCGGTGTTCACGCAGCAGCGGTGGGGCTTCGAAGGGTACGGTGTTGGGGCTTTGTGGGATCGGGCTAAATGCCGAGTAGTACACCCGGCGCAGTCGGTATTCGCCGTAGAGCGAGGCGGCGGTGTGCAGAATAGTGCTGTCATCGGTGGCATCGGCCCCGATGATCATCTGCGTGCTCTGCCCGGCCGGGGCGAAGCGTGGAGAGCCTTTTTCCTCGCGCGCCTGGTGTTCGCCCTGATGGATTGAGTGCATAGCCTGCTTGATGGTGCGTACCTGCTTCTCGGGTGCTAGGCGTATCAGGCTGCTCTCAGTGGGCAGTTCGATGTTCACGCTGAGGCGATCGGCATAGCGTCCGGCCTCAGCGATCAGCAGCGGGTCGGCGTCGGGAATGGTTTTAAGGTGGATATAGCCGCGAAACTCATGCTCTTCGCGCAGCAACTTGGCCACGCGAATCAGCTGTTCCATGGTGTAGTCGGCTGAGCGGATGATGCCGGAGCTGAGAAACAAGCCGCTGATGCAGTTGCGTTTATAGAAGTCGAGCGTAAGCGTCACCACTTCTTCAGGGGTGAAGCGTGCGCGCGGCACGTCGCTGGAGCGGCGGTTGACGCAGTATTGGCAGTCATACAGGCAGAAGTTGGTCAGCAGGATTTTCAGCAGTGCCACACAGCGCCCGTCCGGCGTAAAGCTGTGGCAGATGCCCATACCGGTGGTCGAGCCGATGCCGCTCTTACCCTTCGAGCTGCGATTGGGCGCACCGCTGCTGGCGCAGGAGGCATCGTACTTGGCGGCATCGGCCAGCACGGTGAGCTTTTCGATCAGTTGCATGATACGGCTCGCATTAACTGTTTATGTATACAGTATTTAGCAATCAACAGCCGCCTTCAAGGGGCTTGGGCGGTCGAGTTTCCTCCTGCGGCGAACCTTGCGTAGAGTGTGGCGTCAAACCGTTACATTAATCTGCGGAGGCAATTCCATGCAGCGACAGGACACGCACAGTAAAGTCATCGGCTACTTGCTGTGGATTTTTGGCTTTCTCGGCGCGCACCGTTTTTATTACGGCAAGCCAGTGACCGGAACCATTTGGTTCTTCACCTTGGGCTTGCTGTTTATTGGCTGGATTGTCGATTTGTTTTTGATCCCGGCGATGGATCGTGAGGCGGATCTGCGTTTTACCGCTGGCGATACCGACTACAACGTGGCCTGGATTCTGCTGACCTTCCTCGGTATTTTCGGCGTGCACCGCATGTATCAGGGCAAGTGGATCACCGGGGTTATCTACCTGTTTACCGGCGGCTTGTTCCTGATCGGAGTGCTGTACGATTTTTGGACGCTGAATAATCAGGTCTCAATCAAGAACGCTGAGCGCGCCTGAACAGGCGCGCATTTTTCGCGAGAGTTTGCCTTGTCGGGGGTGGGCTTAAGCTGCGAGAGCTGCTGTTAACAGCTCGCCGCTAAAGCGCCTCCCACATGGTTCTGCCATTCTTTTTTGTCAGCTGTCAGGCCTGATAGCTGATGCGTCCGTCCACTAGGGTATAGCGCACTGCGCCCGGCAGGCAGTGGCCGATAAACGGGCAGTTGTCCCCTTTCGAATACCAGGCCTCACCGGCCACTGTTGATGCCTGCGGATCAAACAGCAGCACATCGGCCTGTGCGCCCACGCTCAGTTTGCCAGCAGGTAGACGCAGCGCATCGGCTGGGCCACAGCTCAGCCGCGCGAGCAGTGTGGGCAGGTCGAGCAGGCCGTCCTGCACCAGGCTCATGGCCAAGGGCAGGAGCAGTTGCACGCTGCTGATGCCAGGCTCGGTGGCGCCGAATGGCGCGAGTTTGGCGTCGCGTTCATGCGGCTGGTGATGGCTGGCGATAGCGCTGATTACGCCACTTTTCAGCGCAGCGCGCAGGCCGTCTCGGTCAGCGGCGGTGCGCAGCGGTGGCTGCACGTGATACAGGCTGGAGAAGTCACTCAGCGCTTCATCGGTAAGAATCAGTTGATACAGCGCCACGTCGGCGGTCACCGGCAGGCCGCGAGCTTGGGCGTCTGCTATTAGTTGGGCACCGCGTGCGCTGGTCAGTTGGCTGAAGTGTGCGCGCACGCCGGTTTGTTCAACCAGCAGCAGGTCGCGGGCCAGCGCCACCGTCTCTGCGGTTTCCGGAATACCGGGCAGGCCGAGGAAGCTGGCCGTTGGGCCTTCATGGGCCAAACCGTCTTCGGCCAGATCATGATCCTGAGAATGGAAGATTACCGTCAGGTCGAAGGTGGCGGCGTATTCCAGCGCGCGGCGCAGGGTACGGTTATTGCGGAAGTTGTCCAAACCATTGCTGAAAGCAACACAACCCGCATCGCGCAGGGCTACCAACTCGGCAAGTTGCTCGCCCTCCAGGCCTTTGCTGAATGCGCCAATTGGAAACACCTTGGTGTGGCCGGCTTCGCGGGCGCGATCAAGGATCAGCTCAGCCACCGCCGGCGTGTCCAGCACGGGCTTGGTGAAGGGCGGGCAGCACAGGCTGGTGACGCCGCCGGCGGCTGCGGCCAGAGTTTCCGAGGCGATGCTGCCTTTGCGGCTGTAACCCGGTTCGCGCAGGGCGACGTTCAGATCGACCAGGCCGGGCGCGGCCACCAAACCTTGGGCGTCGATGCTCTGCTCGGCGACAAAACCGGTGGGTGCCTGACCGATGCCGACCACTTTGCCGCTTTCAATGTACAAATCAGCCTGCTGATCAAAACCACTGGCAGGGTCGATCACGCGGGCGGCGAGGATACGGATACGCATCAGTTCTGCTCCTCGGCATCTTGATTGAGCTGGCGCTGCGCGGTTTGTCCGCTCATGGCCATGGACAGCACCGCCATGCGGATGGCAATGCCGTAAGTGACTTGATTGAGGATCACCGACTGCGGGCCATCAGCCACAGCAGATTCGATCTCCACGCCCCGGTTGATGGGGCCTGGGTGCATGACCAAAGCATCCGGCTTGGCCAATTTCAGGCGCTGTTCGGTGAGGCCGAACAGGCGGTAGAACTCGCCTTCGCTCGGCAGCAGGCCGCCGGTCATACGCTCGCGCTGCAGGCGCAGCATGATCGCCACATCAACGTCCTTGAGCCCTTGTGCCATGTCGCTGTAAACCGTCACGCCGTATTGTTCAATGCCAACAGGTAACAGGGTTTTCGGGGCGATCACGCGAATATCCGGGCAGCCCAGGGTTTTCAGCGCGAGCATGTTCGAGCGCGCTACCCGTGAGTGCAGGATGTCGCCGACGATGGCCACCGAGAGATTCTCGAAACCGCCTTTGTGCCGGCGAATGGTCAGCATGTCGAGCATGCCCTGGGTTGGGTGGGCGTGACGGCCGTCGCCGCCGTTGATGATGGCCAAATTCGGGCACACATGCTCGGCAATAAAGTGCGCGGCACCGGAGTCCGCATGGCGCACGACAAAGATGTCGGCGGCCATGGCTTCCAGATTGCGCAGGGTGTCGAACAGCGTCTCGCCTTTGCTGGTGGAGCTGGTCGACACATTGAGGGTGATGACGTCTGCTGACAGGCGCTGCGCCGCCAGTTCAAAGGTGGTGCGGGTGCGTGTGGAGTTCTCGAAGAACACGTTGCACACCGTTTTGCCGCGCAACAGCGGGACTTTCTTCACTGCGCGCGCGCCGACTTCGAGGAAGGAGTCGGCGGTGTCGAGGATCTCCGTCAACAACTCACGGGACAGGCCGTCGAGGGACAGAAAGTGGCGCAGTTGGCCTTGGTCATTGAGCTGCAGCGAGCGCTTGGCGGCTAGGGTCGTCATGGGGCGAGTCTCAGTGGGCAAGCGTCTGGAAGTCGAGGGTCAGCGGTGTTGGGCCGGTCAATTTTACCCGCTGATCTGCTGTCAGCGACAGCGTTGCGCCGACCACGTCCGGGCTGATCGGTAACTCGCGGGCATTCAAGTCGAGCAGGCAGACCAGGGTCACGCTGGCTGGGCGGCCGTAATCAAACAGCTCATTGAGCGCGGCGCGGATGGTGCGACCGCTCATCAGCACGTCGTCGATCAGCACCAAGTGCTGGCCTTCGATCTCGAACGGCAGCTCGGACGGTTGCACCTGCGGGTGCAGGCCATTCTGGGTGAAGTCGTCACGGTAGAAGGACACATCGAGAATGCCCAACGCGTCTTGGCGGCCGAGGGCTTCGAGCAATGCTTGAGCCACCCAGACGCCGCCGGTACGGATGCCAATAAAACGCGGCTGGCTGATCTGCCGCTGGTTCAGGTGGCGGGTCAGGGCGTCGGCCATTTGCGGTAGCAGTTCGGCCGGGTTGGGTAAACTCATGGCAACACTCCAGGTGCAGATACGGCGGGCATTCAGCCCAAACAATGTTCTTCGAGCCAGCCTTGCAACAGCAGGGCGGCGGCCAGGGCGTCTACCGGGCGTTCGCGGTAGCCACTGTTCTGCCCTTGTTGCAGGCGTTGGCCTTTGGCTTCGTAGGTGGTTAGGCGTTCGTCGTGGGTGTGCACGGGCAGGTTGAAGCGGCCGTTTAAGCGGCGGGCGAATTTTTCCGCGCGTTCGCTCATCTCGCTTTTGCTGCCATCCATGTTCAGCGGCAGGCCGACGACGATGGCATCCGGCTGCCATTCCTTGACCAATGCTTCGACTTTCTGCCAATCCGGCACGCCGTTTTGCGCCTTGAGGATGCACAGTTCGCGAGCCTGGCCGGTGATGACCTGGCCGACCGCCACGCCAATCTGCTTGGTGCCGTAATCGAAGCCCAGCAGCAGGCGCAGCGGTTTGCTTTTGTTATCCGACATCAGGCGTGACCGGCTTGTGAACTGAGCAGGCTAAGGTTGACGCCCAAGCGTGCGGCAGCGGCATTCAGGCGTTGGTCGAAGGGCAGGTCGAAGAGAATGCACGCGTCGGCCGGGCAGGTCAGCCAGGCGTTAGCAATCAGTTCGGCTTCCAGTTGCCCGGCTTCCCAGCCGGCATAGCCGAGGGCGATCAGGTACTGCTGCGGACCGTTGCCATCGGCTATGGCAAACAACACATCCTGCGAGGTCGACAAACCCAGTTCACCCGGCTCCAGAGTGGCCTGAAATTGCGTGCCGCTGGGGTGCAGAACAAAACCGCGATCGGTCTGCACCGGGCCGCCGGTAAAAATCGGCAAGCTGCGGCAAAGTGCCGACGGCTCATGCTCAGGGCGCAGTTGCTCCAGCACATCGGTCAGGTTGAGGCCGTTGGGTTTGTTGATCACCAGGCCCATTGCGCCGTTTTCGTTGTGATCAATGATGTAGGTGACCGTCTGCGCAAAATGCGAATCGGCCATGTGCGGCATGGCAATCAGGAAGTGATGCTTGAGGGAGTTGGCGTCTTTCATGGCGCTAGTTTGGAGCTTCAGGCGGTAAGGCTCAAGCGCCAAGCAGCGATTCAGTTGCTGGACAGGCGATCGCCGCGTGCAAAGCGCCAAGTGCGGATGATTTCGATTTGGTCGAACTGTTGTGCCAGCTCTCCAGTAAAGGGGGCAAACGGTGCAGAGAGCCTGATAATGCGTTTGGCTGCTTCGTCCAGAACCGAATGCCCCGAGGATTCGAGTACTTGTAGCTCTATGACCGTGCCATCGTTCTTCAGGGTCACGGCCATTCGTAGGCTGCCGTAGATACGCTGGCGTCGTGCTTCGTCGGGGTAGTTGAGGTTGCCGATGCGCTCGACTTTCTTGCGCCATTCATCTCGATACCATGCGCTGATGTCGCGGGCTGTGGAGGCACTGCTCAGGCGATTTATGCGCGGGCGCTTGGCGTATTGCTGAACTTCCTGGGCCAGTTCGGCCTCCAAGCTGGCGATTTCTGCAGACAGTTGCGCGCTGTCAAACACCGGGGCTGTGCGGGTAGGCGGTGTGGGTTGGCTTTCTTCGCGCTTTACCGGGGTTTTCTGTGGTTGTGGGGCGCGGGTGGCGACTGCCGCTTTCGGGGCTTCCTGGCGGGCGGCGGGCTGCTGGGGCTTAGCGGGTGGTGTCACGCGCTTAACCTCGCTGTCCTGGAATAACGCCTGTTCGGTGGTCTTTGGCGCGGCCTTGTGTTCGAGCGAGCCGCTGCCTTGCTGGTTGTCTTGGGCGAGGAAGTCGGCCTCTTTAGGCTTTTCTTCGCTTTTGAAGGTCGACAGGGTAATTTCCAGGGTTTTACTGATCTGGCTGGGCTCGGCCAGGGTAAAACCCAAGCCGAGAATCAGCGCGGCATGCAGCATAGCCGCCAGAAACAGGGTGAAGCCCAAGCGGTCAGCCGGCTTTACTGCGGAGCTGGACAGTTCGGGTTGTCGAGTGGCTGCATTCATCGCGTATCAGGTCTGCTCAGGTTGCCGCGCAGTCTGCCGAGGGAGCATGCAAAAGTCTATGAAGCACTGCGCGCATTGAGCTTCTCGGCAATCACATCCATCAGTCGCTCGCCGATGCGGGTGTTAAAGGCAGCGTCGATCTCGCGGATGCAGGTCGGGCTGGTGACATTTATTTCGGTCAGGTGATCGCCAATCACGTCCAGGCCAACAAAAAGCAGGCCTTTTTCGCGCAGGGTTGGGCCAACGGCGGCGGCAATTTCACGATCACGCTCGGTCAGCGGTCTGGCTTCGCCGCGGCCACCCGCAGCGAGGTTACCGCGCGTTTCGCCTGCCGCCGGAATGCGCGCCAGGCAGTAGGGCACGGGTTCGCCATCAATCATCAGAATGCGCTTGTCGCCATCCTTGATCGCCGGCAGGTAACCCTGGGCCATGATCTGCTGCTGGCCGTGGTTGGTTAGGGTCTCGAGGATCACAGAAAGGTTGGGATCACCTTCGCGGTGACGAAATATCATCGATCCGCCCATGCCATCGAGGGGTTTGAGAATGATGTCACGTTGCTCTTTGGCAAACTCGCGCAGAATGTCGGCCCTGCGGCTGACAATGGTCGGCGGTGTGTAGTGACTGAATTGCGTGGCAAAGTACTTTTCATTGCAGTCGCGCAGACTTTGCGGACGGTTAACCACCAGCACGCCAGCCTGCTCGGCTTGTTCCAGTAGATAGGTGGAGTAAACGAACTCGTTGTCGAAGGGCGGGTCCTTGCGCATCAGGATCACGTCCAGGCCGCTCAGAGCAATGTCTTGCTCGGTACCGAGTTCGAACCAGCGCTGCGGGTCGTTGAATACGCTAAGCTCTTTAAGTCGTGCGCGGGCTTGGCCCTTGTACTGATAAAGGTCTTGTTGCTCCATATAAAAGAGGGGCCAGTCACGCGCCTGCGCAGCAAGCAGCATGGCCAGCGAACTGTCTTTTTTGAAGCTGATTTGGGCGATGGGGTCCATGACAATGCCGAGGCGGATGCTCATGGCGGTGTTCTCCGTATTTTAATGCAGCGTTTTAAGTGTGCTGCGAGCGAGATGTGGCGTCAGGGTGGCGCTGGCGGATCGGGTGGTCAAGGAAAAACCTTGGCCCCGCGTGGCTTATAGATTGCGGCATGAGAGTGTGCTAAAAAGGTTCAACGATTGGATTGTGTCCCGTCGGTGACAGGGCCTCAAGCGCACTGCTATAACGCAAAAATAACGACTCACCGAGGCGATGGTAGGGCAAACATGGAACAGCATTCCGAGGGTTTGAGGGTGATGGTGATCGACGATTCGAAAACGATTCGTCGTACCGCGGAAACCCTTCTGAAAAAGGTGGGCTGCGAGGTGATTACCGCAGTTGACGGCTTCGATGCTTTGGCAAAGATCGCTGACACACACCCGAACATCATATTTGTCGACATCATGATGCCGCGGCTCGATGGCTATCAAACCTGTGCCTTGATCAAGAACAACAGTGCTTTCAAGTCAACGCCGGTGATCATGCTGTCTTCCAAAGATGGCCTGTTCGATAAAGCCAAGGGGCGTATTGTTGGCTCCGATCAATACCTGACCAAGCCCTTCAGCAAAGAAGAATTGCTCGGTGCGATCAAAGCCCATGTGCCTCACTTTACGCCGGTTGAACAAGCGTCCTGACGCCTGGTTGCTTAACCACGCGCCTCTTATAAGTATTGGGAAACACCATGGCTCGAATTCTAATTGTTGATGACTCCCCAACCGAAATGTACAAGTTGACCGCGATGCTCGAGAAGCACGGCCATCAGGTGCTCAAGGCGGAAAACGGCGCTGACGGTGTGGCGCTGGCTCGCCAAGAGAAGCCGGACGCCGTGTTGATGGACATCGTCATGCCGGGTCTGAATGGTTTTCAGGCCACGCGCCAGCTGACCAAGGATGCTGAGACCAGTCACATTCCGGTGATTATTGTCACCACCAAGGATCAGGAAACTGACAAGGTCTGGGGCAAGCGCCAAGGCGCGAAGGATTACCTGACCAAACCAATAGATGAAGACACCCTGGTTAAAACCTTGAATGCGGTACTGGCTGGTTAATTCCGGATTTGTCCGCAACTCAAAAACAATAAGGCCGCAGCTGGCATGTCGGACGCACAAACACCTTTTCAGACACTTCAGGATATCGACAGGCTGTGCCGCTCTTTAGCGGCTGGCTTGCCATCGCAAAAAGCCGTGGTGCAGACCTGGAGCGGCATTGGTTTTCGCATGGGCGAGCGCTTTTTCGTCGCGCCGATGGGTGAGGTGGGCGAGATTCTCCACGAGCCACGGCATACCTTGCTGCCAGGCGTGAAGAACTGGGTCAAAGGGGTGGCTAACGTTCGTGGTAGGCTGTTGCCTGTGATGGATTTGTGCGGTTTCTTCGGCAATGAGTTGTCGCCGTTGCGTAAAAAGCGGCGCGTGCTGGTGGTCGATCACCAGGAAGTCTTCGCCGGTCTGACGGTCGATGAAGTCTTCGGCATGCAGCATTTCCCTGTGGACACCTTCTCAGAGCAGCTGCCGCCGCTCGAAGCGTCCATTGCACCCTTTATCCATGGAGTCTTCCAACGTGAACAGCCCTGGCTGGTGTTCAGCCCGCATGCGCTGGCCCAAAATCCGGGCTTTCTCGATGTGGCGTATTAGCAGTTTATCGGTGGGGTCGGCATTGCCGGCCTTTTGGCGTTACATGGGAACCGTAGTGCGGTCGGTCCAGGCGGGGGCCAGTAAATGAAAAAACTAAATGCAGGTAAATTGTTAGCAGGTGCGCGCAGTAGCACGTTGGTCGCAGGGCTGTTTATTGTCCTGATCGTCTCGATCGTACTGTTGTTCGCCAACTTCGCCTACATCAACACCCAGTCCAGCTACGACACGGAATACATTGGTCACGCCGGTGAACTGCGTGTTCTGTCTCAGCGTATTGCCAATAACTCCACGGAAGCGGGGGCAGGTACTGCCGAAGCGTTCGAGTTGTTGCGCGCTGCGCGTAACGACTTTCAGGCACGCTGGGGTTACCTGACTGATGGTGATGAAACCACCGGCCTGCCCGCTGCGCCGGAGTCGCTGCAGCCGCAGATGGCTGTGGTGCAGCAAGAGTGGGATACGCTGCGGCAGAACACCGACGCCATTCTCGCGAACGAGCAGACTGTACTGTCGCTGCACCAGGTAGCTGCCACGCTGGCAGAAACCATTCCGCAGTTGCAGGTTGAGTACGAAGAAGTCGTCGACATCCTTCTGGAAAGTGGTGCGCCTGCGGCTCAGGTCTCGGTTGCACAGCGTCAATCCTTGCTGGCAGAACGTATTTTGGGTTCTGTAAACAAGGTGCTGGCCGGTGACCAAGATTCTGTGCAAGCTGCCGACATGTTCGGTCGCGACGCCAGCCTGTTCGGCCGTGTACTGGCCGCGATGCTGGAAGGCAACGCCGCCATGGAGATCAGCCAGGTAAGCGACGAAGAAGCCCTTGAGCGTTTGGCTGAAATTTCCGAGCTGTTCGAATTCGTCTCCGGCTCAGTAGACGAAATTCTCGAAACCTCACCTGAACTGTTCCAGGTGCGTGAGTCGGCGCACATCATATTCAGCGCTTCGCAAACCCTGCTGGATAAAGCCTCTGGCCTCGCCGTTGGCTTTGATGACCTTGCCACCGGCCGGGCCATCAATACCTTGTTCGGTTATGTGCTGGGCGTATTGGCTCTGGGCTCAATCATTCTGATCGGCTTGGTGATGGTGCGTGAAACCAACCGCCGTTTGAGCGAAACCGCCGAGAAAAACGAACGTAACCAGGCGGCGATTCTGCGACTGCTCGACGAAATCGCCGACCTTGCGGACGGTGACTTGACTGTGGCCGCGACGGTAACCGAGGACTTCACCGGTGCCATTGCGGACTCCATCAACTACTCCATTGACCAACTGCGCGACCTAGTAGCCACGATCAACCTGACCGCCGTTCAGGTAGCTGGTGCTGCTCAGGAAACTCAGGCCACGGCGATGCACCTGGCGGAAGCTTCCGAGCACCAAGCCCAGGAAATTGCTGGTGCCTCGGCGGCAATCAACGAAATGGCCGTGTCGATTGACCAAGTATCGGCGAACGCCTCGGAATCCTCCGCGGTAGCAGAGCGTTCCGTAGCCATCGCCAACAAGGGTAACGAAGTCGTACACAACACCATCACCGGCATGGATAACATCCGTGAGCAGATCCAAGACACTTCCAAGCGAATCAAGCGCCTCGGTGAGTCGTCTCAGGAGATCGGTGACATCGTTAGCCTGATTAACGACATTGCTGACCAGACCAACATCCTCGCACTGAACGCCGCGATTCAGGCCTCCATGGCCGGTGACGCGGGTCGAGGCTTCGCCGTAGTAGCGGACGAAGTACAGCGCCTTGCAGAGCGTTCATCGGCTGCAACCAAGCAGATTGAAGCGCTGGTTAAGACAATTCAGACCGACACCAACGAAGCCGTTATCTCGATGGAGCAAACGACCTCCGAAGTGGTGCGCGGTGCTCGTCTGGCACAGGACGCCGGGGTTGCACTGGAAGAGATCGAGAAGGTATCGAAAACCCTCGCGGCCTTGATTCAGAACATCTCCAACGCCGCTCGCCAGCAGGCTTCATCGGCGGGCCACATTTCCAACACGATGAACGTGATCCAGGAGATCACCTCGCAAACCTCGTCCGGTACTACGGCCACCGCCAAAAGCATTGGTAACCTGGCCAAAATGGCCAGTGAAATGCGTAAGTCGGTATCCGGCTTTACCTTGCCGGGTGGGGAGCAGGCCTAAGCCATTGCTACGCGACAGGCTGAAAAGCCTGTCGTTTAGGGGCTTTAGCCGTGAGCGAGGGGCACGACATGCAGTCAGGCGTCTGGGCCTTGCAGCCTCTGGCAGACATGACAGCCACGGAGTTTCGTGACTGGCAAACGCTGCTTGAGGAGCGTACAGGGGTTGTTCTCAATGAGCGTAGACGTGCGTTTCTGCAGACCAATCTGAGTGCGCGGATGCGCGAGTTGGGTGTCGCGGAATACGCAGCGTATTACCGGCAGGTGACCGATGGGCCGCGTGGCGCGGTGGAGTGGTCAACCCTGTTGGACCGTTTGACTGTCCAGGAAACGCGCTTCTTTCGTCATCGTCCCTCTTTTGATGTGCTGGAAAGCTACCTGAGTGAGCGTTTGCAGCAAGGCATGAGCCAGCCTTGGGAGTTATGGAGCGTAGGCTGCGCCAGTGGTGAGGAGCCGTACTCACTGGCCATCAGCGCGGCCGAGGTGTTGCGTGAGGCGGACACACCCGATTTTTACGGGGTGACGGGCACTGATATCAGCCTGAATGCCCTGCGCAAGGCGCGTGAAGGTGATTACACGGCCCGGCGTTTGGAATTGCTGGATGAAGAGCTGTGTCAACGTTACTTCGTGGCGCAGGGTGAAGGGCATTTCAAGGTCGTTTCGACATTGGCGGGCCGCGTGTGTTGTGCCCGGCTCAATGTGATGGAACTGGCCAAGGCCCCAATGACCGGAATGGACGTTATTTTTTGCCAGAACTTGCTGATCTATTTTCGTCGCTGGCGCCGTCGCGAGATCCTCAATCACTTGGCTGAACGCCTTGTGCCAGGGGGGCTGTTGGTGGTGGGGGTGGGCGAGGTGGCTGGTTGGCAGCACCCGGAGTTGATCCCGGTGGCCGACGAGCGAGTTCTGGCGTTTACCCGTAAGGGATAGCAGGTTGTTGAAGCGCGAAGACGAGGCAGCAATGACCGCGTAGGTCGTTTTTCAGCAGCTTGATAAGGCAGAAGAGCCAAGAATATGAGTGGAGTGGCTATGGGTGATCGGCACGATTATGTCGCCCTGGAATGGGTTAAAGGCGAGATCGCGGAAACCCTGAAACAGGCGCGTCAGGCCTTGGAGGCGTTCGTTGAGAACCCTCAGGATGCGTCACGCATGCGTTTCTGCCAGACCTATGTGCATCAGGTGCTGGGCACGTTGCAGATGGTCGAATTTTTCGGCGCCGCATTACTCGCTGAGGAAATGGAGCACCTGGCCGGCGCCATGATTGATGGGCGTGTGACCAACCAGGGCGAAGCCCTGGAAGTGCTGATGCAGTCGATTCTGCAACTGCCGGTCTATCTGGACAGAATCCAGGCCGCACGTCGTGATCTGCCGATGGTGGTGCTGCCTCTACTGAATGACTTGCGCGCTGCGCGCGGTGAAAAACTCCTCTCTGAAACCAGCCTGTTTGCCCCGGACATGTCCGCGCGAACCCCGGCACTGCCGAGTGAATCGCTGGATCATCTGCGTACGGCGGAACTGCCGACACTGCTGCGCAAGTTGCGCCAGATGCTGCAGATGGCATTGGTTGGGGTGATCCGTAATCAGGATCTGCCGACTAATCTGGGGTATATGGCGCGGGTTTTTGCACGCCTGGAAAACCTCTGTAAAGATTCGCCGCTGGGCTCTCTTTGGCAAATCGCTTCAGGTATGGTCGAGGGGTTGGCCGATGGCAGCGTGGCGAATGGCTCCTCGGTTCGTACCCTGCTGCGCCAAGTCGACAAAGAACTCAAGCGTCTGGTCGAGCAAGGTGCTGACGGTATCAACCAAGCGGCCCCTGATGAGCTGAACAAAAACCTGCTGTTTTATGTCGCTAAATCGTCTGCTCAGTCGCCTCGCGTGCGTAATCTTCGCGATCAATACCGGCTTGATGACGCATTGCCGGATGCAGCGGTCGTTGACGAAGAACGCGCTCGCCTGGCCGGGCCTGACCGTGACGCGATGCGCTCGGTCGTGGCTGCCTTGTGTGAGGAACTGGTGCGCGTCAAAGACAGTCTTGATCTGTTTGTGCGCAGTGATCGCAGTCAGGTCAACGATCTTGACGCACTCGCAGCGCCGCTCAAACAGATTGCCGATACCCTCGCCGTGCTGGGCTTCAGCCAACCGCGTAAGGTCATTGTTGATCAACTGGATGTAGTCAACAGCCTGGCTAAAGGCCAGGGCGAGCCGAGCGATGCCGTATTGATGGATGTCGCGGGCGCGCTGCTTTATGTCGAAGCAACGCTGGCTGGCATGGTTGGCCCTGCGCAGGACAGTGGTCGCGAGCAAAGCCATTTGCCCACCACCGATGTGGCGCAAATCCACCAGTTGGTTATCAAGGAAGCACGCAATGGCCTGGAGCAGGCCAAAGACGCGATCATCGAATTTATCGCCTCGCAGTGGAACCACGAACACCTGGCCCGCGTACCTGACTTGCTGACGCAAGTTCGCGGTGGCTTGGCGATGATTCCGCTGCAGCGTGCGGCGGATCTGCTCAACGCCTGCAATCGCTACATTCAAGAACAGTTGTTGGTGCGCAAAGCGGTGCCCAATTGGCAAAGCCTGGACACGCTGGCGGATGCCATCACCAGTGTTGAGTATTACCTGGAGCGTCTGGCTGAAGACCATGTCACGCAGGGTGATCTGATTCTGGATGTGGCCGAAGAAAGCCTTGAGAATCTGGGTTACCCACTCAAGGAAAAGCCCTCGATTCTGGATCGTGTTGAGCCGCCGGTTGAAACCTTTGCCCCTCTGGCTGATCCACTCGATGAGATGGACGTGCTCAGCATTGAGCCAGAGCCAGAGCCAGAGCCTCCAACTGAAGCGCAAGACCTTGTGGGGACTGAAGAGTCGCCATCCTTTGAGTTGGCTGATGATTTCAGCCATGAGTTTGCCAATCTGGATTCGACCTCGATTGAAGCACCGCGCAATGAGTCGCAGTGGATCATCGACACCCCGGTCGATGAGCTTGAACTAATCGATTTCAGCGTCGACCTTGCCGACGCTGAGCCGCTTGTGCTGGTCGAAAACCACACCAGTGAAGGTTTGGATCACGACACACTTGCACTCGAAAGCTATGATTTAAGCGCCGCCGATAGCCCAAGTAATTGGGATGAAGCCGAACTTGCGTCCTTGCAGTTGCCCGAAGTTGAGCTGCCGAGTGCTCCGGTTAGTGACTTAGCTGATGAGCCTGAGGGTGAAAAAGCGCTGTCGATGGCCGACGTGATGGCGGCCCCCGTGCAGGCCATTAATCCGCCTGCCAAAGATGTACCGCTTAGTTTGTTGCCGCCGCCAGCCGGCGAAGAGCCGATTGATGAAGAGCTGATGGAAGTCTTTATCGAAGAAGTCGGTGAAGTACTTGAAACCATCAATGAACACTTTCCGGCCTGGTGCGCTGACCCAGATAACAAGAACGCGCTGAGCGAAATTCGGCGCGCATTCCACACGCTCAAGGGCAGTGGCCGTATGGTTCGCGCTCTGGTCATTGGCGAGTTGGGCTGGGCAATCGAAAACTTGCTCAACCGTGTGCTTGAGCGCAGCATCGAGCCTAATGCGGACGTGCAACAGGTGATCGCCGATGTAGTTGCGTTGATGCCGGCGTTGGTCGATGAGTTCGCTAACAAAGCCCAACGTCAGCGCGATGATGTCGACCTCTTGGCCGCCACCGCGCATGCCTTGGCCAAAGGGCGCCCACTTCCACCACCGGAAGCACCAACAGAGCTAGTTGCCTCTGTGGATGACAGTCACCTAGCAGTAGTCGATGTTGTGCCGAGCAACAGTGTATCGCTCGACAGTGACGATGACACCAGGCTTGATCCGCAGTTGCTGGAGATCTTCCGCAACGAGGCGGAGATGCACCTCGACACCTTGGTTGGCTTTCTGGCCGACTGCGCACAAGAGTCGCCCCAGCCTGTCACCGATGATCTGCAGCGCGCCTTGCACACCCTAAAGGGCAGTGCCTCCATGGCGGGTATTTTTCCGGTAGCGGAAATTGCCTCGCCGTTGGAAAAGCTGGTCAAAGAATTCAAAACCAACCTGATCCCTATGGATCTGGCGGAAGCCGAGCTGCTAAGCCGCGCGGAAAAGCTTTTTCGACTTGGGCTTGAGCAACTGGAAACCACGCCACTGGCTGAATTGCCAGGTGCGAGCGAGTTTCTTGAGCGCGTGCAAAAACTGCACAGTGATCGCCTCGAACATGCCGAGAATAGCCGTCAAGGCGAGTCCGGCGAGAAGCGTGATCCGCAGTTGATCAGCATCTTCCTGGCTGAAGGCATGGATATTCTTCTGGATGCCGAAGATTTACTGCACAAGTGGCGTGAGCACCCATCCGAACGACAGGAGCTTAGCGCGCTACTTGAAGAGTTAACTACGCTGGGTCGCGGTGCCGAGATGGCCGACCTGCCGCAGATCGATGAGCTGTGTGAGGCCCTTCTGGACCTTTACGGCGCTGTCGAAGATGGCAGCCTGGCAGTCAGCGACCGGTTCTTCACTGAGGCTGAGCAAGCCCATGAAGCATTGATCGGCATGATGGACCAAGTGGCGGCAGCGCTCGAGGTTAGCCCCGCACCTGAGCGTGTGCAGGCGCTGCGCAGTTTGCTGGATGAAGCGCTCGATCCCAGAGCGCTCGCGCTGTTATCCACTTCAGCGGATGGTGGCATTGAGGTGGTCGAACTCACCGATGCAACCGAGGCGCTGCAAGCCGTCACCTTAGGCGATGCGCTGGATGTGGATGAGGGCCTTGCAGCAGAGGCTGAATTCGAACAAGCCGAGTTGGTGCCCGCTGCCGAGCCAGTACTGACTTCAGTTCGCCCCATCAGCGATGACTTCCATGAGTCGCTCGATGAGGAGATGGTCGCGATTTTCCTCGAAGAGGCTGTCGATATCCTCGACAGCGCGGGCAAAGCACTGGAACGCTGGGTAGCTGACCCTGAGAACAAGCCTGCGCTGTCGTCGCTGCAGCGGGATTTGCACACCCTTAAAGGTGGTGCGCGAATGGCTGAGATCCTTCCAATTGGCGACTTGGCGCACGAACTTGAATCGCTTTATGAAGGGCTGATTGACCGCCGTTACAGCGCCTCGCCCATGCTCGCGGGCTTGCTGCAACAGAGCCATGACCAACTGGCGCGCCTGCTTGAGCAGTTGCAGGCAAACACTGCGCTGCATTCACCCGATGACTTAATTGAAAGCATTCGCGACTTCCGTCTAAACGGTGCCGCGGGTCAGTCGCAAGTACCTGCCAATACTGTTGTCCAATCTGAAGCCGAAGAGATCGAACTGGACGTGTTTGCAGCTGTTGAGCCTGAAATGCTCGCACCGCAGGAACTGCCCGGCATCGAAGAAGAGATTGATTTCGGCATACTGGCTGACGCGCCGCAGTCGACTGAGTTTGTCTCGGCGCAGCCAGAGCATGTATTGGATGATGCGCAATTCGAAGAGCCTGCGCTTGAGCAACAGCCCGACATACGTGACGACTTGCCCATAGAGTCAGCGCTTGAACAGCAGAATGTTGAAGCGTCGGCTGAAGTGCCGGCAGCATTCTCGACTGAAAACGACGAGCGCGATCCTGAGTTGGTCGAAATCTTTCTTGAAGAAGGTTTCGACATCATGGATAGCGCAGGTGCTGCCTTGCAGCGCTGGATGGATAATGTCGACAACAGCCTTGAGCTTGAGTCATTGCAACGTGACCTGCACACCCTCAAGGGTGGTGCGCGCATGGCTGAGATTCGTGAGATCGGTGATCTGGCGCATGAGCTGGAGTTCCTCTACGAAGGCCTTGGCCAAGGTCGACTGCGTCCAAGTCAGGATCTGTTTACCTTGCTGCAACGCTGTCAAGACAGCTTGGCTGAGATGCTTGAAGCGGTTCGCGACAAGCAGCCGACTCCGTCGGGCGATGCATTAATTGAGACCATAAAACGCTTTCGGGCCAACCCAGATGAGCAGCTGAGCATGCCTTCTGCGGTCGCGCTCAAAGCGGTGGAAGTACAGTCTGAAGAGGCGACCGAATCCGACATTCTCGACATCTTCCTCGAAGAAGGCGATGAGCTTCTGGAGGCCATGGAAAGCGCCATGGGCCGTCTGGAGGAAGACCGTGAAGATGGCCGCAGCATTGAAGAGCTACAGCGCATTTTGCACACCCTCAAAGGTGGTGCACGCCTGGCTGGGCAAAAGCGTCTAGGTGATTTGGCCCATAACCTAGAGCAGCATTTAGCGGAAGCTCAGGCCCAAGGCTTGCCGTTACCGCAAAGCCTGTATGTTGATGTGCAGTCGGGTTTCGAGGGTTTGCAGCAAGAACTAGACGCACTGCGTCAGCGCCTGAGTGACAGCCTGGAAGCTGAAGCCGAACAGCCTCCTGTGACAGAGCCCGCGTCCGCTCCCGCATTGCCCAGCTATGATCTGGCCAGCCCGATTGTCGCCGCCAGCGCGATGCCGGCAGAGGAAGTCGTGGCCAAGGTGCTGCCATTTGTGCGCCGCGCCCAAGAAGCTGCACTGGAAGCCGCGTCACGGCGTGCTCCGCAGGAACTGGTCAAAGTGCCTGCTGAACTGCTGGAAGGCCTGGTTAACCTGGCGGGGGAAACCTCGATCTTCCGTGGCCGGGTTGAACAACAGGTCAGTGACTTCGGTTTTACCCTGGGTGAGATGGAAGCCACTATCGACCGCGTTCGCGATCAGTTGCGCCGCCTTGACACTGAGACCCAGGCGCAAATTCTCAGCCGCATTCAGGCAGAAGCCGAGCGTGTCGGTTATGAAGATTTTGACCCGCTGGAGATGGACCGTCACTCACAGTTGCAGCAGCTTTCGCGCTCCCTGTTTGAGTCGGCGTCGGATTTGCTCGATCTGAAAGAAACCCTCGCCGCGCGTAACCGCGACGCGGAAACCCTGTTGCTGCAACAAGCGCGCGTTAACTCTGAGCTGCAGGAAGGCTTGATGCGCACGCGCATGGTGCCGTTTGACCGGCTAGTGCCGCGACTGCGCCGTATCGTGCGGCAAATTTCGGGCGAGCTGGGCAAACAAGTCGAGTTCCTCATCGGCAACGCCGAAGGTGAAATGGACCGTACGGTGCTTGAACGCATTGTTGCCCCCCTGGAGCACATGCTGCGTAACGCCGTAGACCACGGTATTGAGACGGCAGATGTGCGTCGTGCGGCCGGTAAGCCTGAGCAGGGCACCATTCGTTTGGGCCTGGGGCGTGAGGGTGGTGATGTTGTCCTGACCTTGTCGGATGACGGCGGTGGTATTCGTTTTGATGCCGTCAAGCGCAAAGCGATTGAGCGCGGCTTGATGGATGCCGACTCGGACCTGACCGACTACGAAGTGTTGCAGTTCATCCTTGAAGCCGGTTTCTCCACTGCCGAAAAGGTGACACAGATTTCCGGTCGTGGCGTTGGCATGGACGTGGTCCACTCTGAGGTCAAGCAGCTTGGCGGTTCGATGAGTATCGAGTCGCTACCGGGCACCGGCACGACCTTCACCATCCGCCTGCCGTTTACGGTATCGGTTAACCGCGCACTAATGGTGCTCTCCGGTGAAGACCTGTACGCCATTCCGCTTAACACCATTGAAGGTATCGTGCGGGTTTCCCCGTATGAGTTGGAGGCCTACTACGGCCCCGACGCCCCGCGTTTTGAATACGCTGGGCAAAGCTATGAGTTGCGCTACCTAGGCGACCTGTTGAATAACGGCCAGCAGCCCAAGTTGGTCGGCCAAAGCCTGCCGCTGCCGGTGATCTTGGTGCGCTCGAAAGAGCACGCCGTGGCCGTGCAGGTCGACTCGTTGGCCGGTTCGCGGGAAATCGTGGTGAAGAGCCTCGGTCTGCAGTTTGCTGGCGTGCACGGGATCTCCGGTGCAACCATCCTCGGGGATGGTCGCGTGGTGGTCATTCTCGATCTGCTGACAACCATTCGTGTGCTGCATGCACACCTGCTTACTCAGTTGCAGCCGCGTCAACTCAAGCAAACAGCGACGGCGGCCGAGATTGAAGCGGATCGCCCAACCTTGGTGATGGTGGTCGACGATTCGGTTACCGTGCGCAAGGTGACCAGTCGCCTGCTTGAGCGTAATGGCATGAATGTATTGACCGCCAAGGATGGCGTTGATGCCATCTCGCTGCTGCAAGAACGCAAGCCCGACATAATGCTGCTGGACATCGAAATGCCACGCATGGACGGCTTTGAAGTCGCCACGTTGGTACGCCACGACGAAGGCCTGAAAGACCTGCCCATCATCATGATCACCTCGCGTACCGGTGAGAAACACCGGGAGCGCGCCATGAACATTGGGGTTAATGAATACCTCGGCAAGCCCTACCAGGAGTCTCTGTTGCTCGAAACTATTCAGCAGTTGGTGGGCCGCCACCCGGTGAACCGCCCATGACCGAGAAAACAGCAGCTCGCATTGCGGTCATCGCGGACACATCTCTGCAACGCCACGTGTTGCAACAGGCGCTGACGGGCAGTGGCTATCAGGTGGTGATGAACAGTGATCCTGCGCGCCTGGATCAGGACACCTTGAATGCCTGCGAAACGGATTTATGGTTGGTGGATTTGGCGCAGTTGGAAGATTTGCCCTTGGTCGACAGCCTGCTGGAAAGCACCTCCGCGCCTGTTCTGTTTGGTGAAGGTCATGCGCCTGAACGGCATTCAGAAAACTACCCGCGCTGGGAGCGTCGCCTGTTTGGCAAGTTGAAAAAACTCGTTGGCGACCCTTCGCAGGCCGTAGGGCCAAGCCTGGCGGCCCTGCTAGCTGAAGCGCCGCGGCCGTCGCGTCTCGACCTACCGGCGGCCCTGGCGGACACCCCGTTGGTGGCGGGTGAACCGGCTCGGCAGGTCTGGCTGCTGGCCGCTTCAATGGGCGGCCCTGCAGCTGTTAAAGCGTTCCTGGATGCGCTGCCAGGTGGTTTGCCGATTGGTTTTGTCTACGCGCAGCACATCGATGCCAGCTTTGAGAGTGCGCTACCACAGGCTGTTGGTCGTCATAGCCAATGGCATGTAAACCCGGCGCGGCATGGTGATGCCGTGCGTTGTGGTGAAGTGGTGGTGGTGCCGATTACCCAGGAACTGGGTTTTACAGATGATGGCGCGATGCACTTTGCCGAGCGCGGCTGGCCCGAACCCTACAGCCCGTCTATCGATCAGATGATGCTTAACCTGGCGCAACAGTTCGCGGGCATGAGCGGCGTTATTGCGTTCAGCGGTATGGGTAGCGATGGCAGTGCCGCCGCGGCATATGTGCTGCGTCAGGGTGGTTTGATCTGGACGCAGCGCGCGGACAGTTGCGTCTCGTCGAGTATGCCGGACAGCTTGCGCGAAGCCGGTTACAGCAGCTTCAGTGCTGACCCGCGTGAACTGGCTGAGGCGTTGGTTCGTCACCTCGCCGAGCAGTGCGAATAATCCGCGGCGTCCCCTGAACAGGAATTTGTTATGAGCCAAGCCGTTGCTTCTCCAAACACCAGTGTCAGCCTGACTGGGCTGCTGATGCCGCTCAGCGACCGAACGTTATTGTTGCCGAACGTCGCTGTCGCCGAGTTGATTCCCTACCGTGCGCCGCAAGTCACTGAGGGCATGCCTGATTGGTTTCTTGGCCAAATTGCCTGGCGTGATTTGCGTTTGCCGCTGCTCTCGTTTGAGGCGGCGTCGGGCGGCCAAGCGGTCGTCAACAACGGTTCACGAGTGGCGGTGATCAACGCCCTGGGTGGTCGGCCGCTGGTGAAGTTTATTGCCGTGCTGGTGCAGGGTATTCCGCGCTCCATCAAGCTTGAGGCCAACCTGGCGCGGGCCGAGGCGGTGCTGTCACCGTTGGAGTTGGATGCCGTGCAGTTGGGTGAGGCGGTGCTGAAGATTCCGGATCTGATCGGGCTGGAGCAGAAACTGGCGGATGCTGGACTGATCTAACCGTCGATAAAACCAAAATCCCGCTGAATCAGCGCAATGCTGTTCACTTAAGGATTGTTGACTAATCCTTGTTCAGCAGGAGAATCCGGAACCCTTACTAGGTTCTGTTGACGTAAGCCACCGGCTAGAATCTGGCTTTTGCCATGACCGACAGAAGCCAGTTAAGCGATACCGAGTG
>CAMCJM010000023.1 GCA_945874835.1 Pseudomonas synxantha
AGTGCCGCCGCCGAATTTCGGCAATGATGTCCATCGATAACACCCCAGATTCTCCGGCCAAAAGACCGAATGGTTGCACACACCGGGGTGGAAACTATTGGACGCTGTTTACCCCGGGAATCTGGAAAGTTTTCCACGCTGTTTCACACCCTCATGCGCTGCTGGGCGCTGCGGGCCGAGTAGCCGCCGCCAGCATCCCGATTGCGTCGCAGCTCCCTGCTAATGGTCGAGGGCGATCTGTTGAGCATGTGAGCAATCGCACGCAGGCTGAGGCCTTGGGCATGACCGATTTGAATGGTGGCGCGCTCTTCAACGCTGAGTTCGGAATAAGACATAGGGGCAGCACCGTACCGGAAAGGTCAGGTGTTGCACTCAGCTTTTGCGGCCGCCGTGGTTTAGCCGCGCCGCCCTAGTCGTCTTCATTAACCCGGTCACGTAACTCCTTACCAGGCTTGAAGTGCGGCACAAATTTGCCGTCTAGGGTGACCGAGTCTCCGGTCTTGGGGTTACGCCCGACGCGAGGTGCGCGGTAGTGCAGCGAGAAGCTGCCGAAACCACGAATTTCGATGCGATCACCAGTCGAAAGCGCCTGCGACATTTGCTCAAGCATGGTCTTGATTGCCAGCTCAACATCTTTGGATGAGAGCTGACCTTGGTGACTGACAATGCGTTCGATCAACTCCGACTTGGTCATGGTTTTCCCTTCTTTTTCAAGCGGCTAGATCACTAGGTAGTTAGTTTTTAGCATGCTGAACAAGATTTGAACAGCCCGAAGGGTTTCGATTTGGTTGATCGTTTGCCGAAAGATCAACGGGTTGCGAGAGGCAGTGATGACGGCTGGCTGTGCAAGGACTCCGTGATGCATAACTTTTTTGACGAATACCGCAGAGTTCGTAGATTGGCGCTGAGCGCAGCGAAGCTCAACGGATCTGGGCATGAGTTGTTGGGCTTCGGCGCTGCGCGCCTCAACCCAACCTACGAATATCCACATAGCGGATGCATACCGCAGAGGTCGTAGGTTGGGGTTGAGCGCAGCGAAGCCCAACGGGTTTTGGCATGGACTATTAGGCTTCGGCGCTTCGCTTCTCAACCCAGCCTACGAACTTATCGCCGCTGAAGCGCCTCCCACAGGTTTTATTCGCGGCATGCACTGAGCTCAGCCCCGAATCGTGGGAGGGGCTTTAGCCGCGAGAAGCGTCAACCGCACGATTTTATTGCCGCTGACGCGCCCCCCACAGGTTTCATTTGCGGCAAGCAATGAGCTCAGTCCCGCACCGTAGAAGGGGTTTTAGCCGCGAGAAGCATTAACCTCACGAACTTATCGTCGCTGAAGCGCCTCCCGCAGGCTTCATCTTTAACAGGCAGGAGTTACCGTCGCCTCACTTCCCTGCCTCGCAGGGCTTTTTCAGGCACAAAAAAGGGCGACCGAAGTCGCCCTTTTTTCTGGATTACCGGAACTTAGTTCTGGTTTTCCATCTGTGCACGGATCAGATCACCAATGGTGGTCGGGCCGGTGCTTTCGGTGCTTTCAGGCTTGCTACGCAGAGTCTGGATAGCTTCCTTCTCGTCTTCAACGTCTTTCGATTTGATCGAAAGGCTGATTACGCGGCTCTTACGGTCAACGCTGATGATCTTGGCTTCTACTTCTTCGCCTTCTTTCAGAACGTTGCGCGCGTCTTCAACGCGGTCACGGCTGATTTCGGAGGCTTTCAGGGTAGCTTCGATGCCATCGGCCAGGGTGATTACAGCGCCCTTGGCGTCAACTTCTTTCACAGTACCGCGAACGATAGCGCCTTTGTCGTTGACTGCAACGTAGTCGGAGAACGGATCTTCTTCCAGTTGCTTGATGCCGAGGGAAATGCGCTCACGCTCCGGATCAACGGAGAGGATAACGGTTTCCAGCTCGTCGCCTTTCTTGAAGCGGCGTACAGCTTCTTCGCCTACTTCGTTCCAGGAGATGTCGGACAGGTGAACGAGGCCGTCGATGCCGCCATCCAGACCAATGAAGATACCGAAATCGGTGATCGACTTGATGGTGCCGGAGATTTTGTCGCCCTTGTTGAACTGACCGGAGAAATCTTCCCACGGGTTAGTTTTGCACTGCTTGATACCCAGGGAGATACGACGACGCTCTTCGTCGATATCCAGAACCATAACTTCCACTTCGTCGCCGACGTTAACGACTTTCGAAGGATGGATGTTTTTGTTGGTCCAATCCATTTCGGATACGTGCACCAAGCCTTCCACACCTTCTTCCAGCTCTGCGAAGCAGCCGTAGTCGGTCAGGTTGGTTACGCGCGCAGTAACACGGGTGTCCTGCGGGTAACGCGCCTTGATGGCAACCCATGGATCTTCGCCCAGCTGCTTGAGGCCGAGGGAAACACGGTTGCGCTCGCGATCGTACTTGAGGATCTTAACGTCGATTTCATCGCCAACGTTGACGATTTCCGACGGATGCTTGATGCGCTTCCATGCCATGTCGGTGATGTGCAGCAGGCCATCGACGCCACCCAGGTCCACGAACGCGCCGTAGTCGGTGAGGTTCTTGACGATACCTTTGACTTGCTGACCTTCCTGCAGGGATTCCAGCAGAGCTTCGCGCTCGGCGCTGTTCTCGGCTTCCAGCACGCTGCGGCGGGAAACGACAACGTTGTTGCGCTTCTGGTCCAGCTTGATAACTTTGAATTCGAGCTCTTTGCCTTCCAGGTGAGTGGTATCACGCACCGGACGGACATCGACCAAGGAACCTGGGAGGAACGCACGGATGCCGTTAACGTCGACTGTGAAGCCGCCTTTAACCTTACCGTTGATAACGCCCGTAACCACTTCCTCAGCGGCGAAAGCTGCTTCCAGAACGATCCAGCACTCAGCACGTTTGGCTTTTTCACGGGACAGCTTGGTTTCACCAAAGCCATCTTCAACCGCGTCCAGCGCAACGTGAACTTCGTCACCAACCTTGATGGTCAGCTCGCCAGCGTCGTTGTAGAACTGCTCAAGCGGAATGAGGCCTTCAGACTTCAAACCAGCGTGAACCGTTACCCAACCTGCTTGGTAATCGATGTCGACGATGATAGCGGTGATGATCGAGCCAGCCTGAAGGTTCAGGGTTTTTAGGCTTTCTTCAAACAGTTCAGCAAAGCTTTCGCTCATTTTAATTCCTGTTGATTCAGGGCAGGTAATCCGCCCAACCACACTCCAGACAATGTGGGTACGTTTATGTAAAAAGAAACATTCGGGTCAAGGACTGGGTTCCCGAGCGTTTCCTTGGCGAGCTGGTCAGCTTAAAGCAGCTGTAGCTCTGGTCATCCAGCGAGGTCGCGAATGGCGACTTCACTGAGAATTCGTTCAAGCACTTTTTCGATTGAGAGTTCAGTGGAATCCAGCACAATTGCATCAGCTGCCGGCTTGAGCGGGGCTACTGCACGCTGGGTATCGCGCTCATCGCGCGCCTGAATCTCATCAAGAAGACTCGCGAGATTAACATCATCACCCTTGGCCTTCAACTGCAAGTAGCGGCGACGGGCACGCTCTTCGGCGCTGGCGGTGAGGAAAACCTTGAGCGGCGCATCGGGAAACACCACGGTGCCCATGTCGCGACCATCAGCGATCAGGCCTGGCATTTCCTGAAAAGCCTTCTGCCGCTGCAGCAATGCGTCACGCACAACAGGCAGCGAGGCGACCTGGGAAGCGCCCGCCCCGACCTGCTCATTGCGGATCAAGTCGGTGACTTCTTCACCTTCCAAGATAATGCGCTGGCCGTGGCCATTTCCGGAGGCGATAAATTGCACATCGAGGTGCGCGGCCAATAGCTTGAGCGACTCTTCGTTGGTCAGGTCAACGCCATGATTGCCCGCCGCAAATGCCAGCAGGCGATACAGCGCGCCGGAGTCCAGCAGGTTCCAGCCCAGCTGCTTAGCCAGCAGGCCGGCGACGGTGCCTTTACCCGAGCCGCTTGGGCCGTCGATGGTGATGACCGGTGCCTGAATCATGATTTGCCCTCTTCGGCCACGCGGATACCCACTTGCGCCGACAGGGCGAGGAAGTTGGGGAATGAGGTGGCTACGTTGGCGCAGTCGTGGATGCGAATCGGCGCGGTAGCGCGCAGAGAGGCCACGCTGAACGACATGGCAATGCGGTGATCGCCATGCGCCCACACTTCGCCGCCACCTAAGCTGTTCCCGCCCTCGATGATGATGCCATCAGGCGTTGGCTCCGCCTTGACGCCCAGCGCAATCAGGCCGTCGGCCATCACTTGTATACGGTCGGATTCTTTAACCCGCAACTCTTCAGCGCCGCGCAGCACAGTGCGCCCTTCCGCCACGGAGGCGGCAACGAACAACACCGGGAACTCGTCGATGGCCAGCGGCACAAGGTCTTCCGGAATATCGATACCTTTGAGTTTGGCGCTGCGCACACGGATATCAGCCACCGGCTCGCCACCCACTTCACGCTGATTTTCCAGGGTGATATCGCCGCCCATCAGCTTGAGGATATCGATGACGCCGGTACGTGTCGGGTTGATGCCGACATGCTCCAGGACCAGTTCGGAATTCTCAGCAATGCTGCCTGCGACGAGGAAAAACGCCGCCGAGGAAATATCTGCCGGCACTTCGATATGGGTCGCGGTCAGGGTATGCCCGGACTCGACACTGGCGGTGCTGCCATCCACTGTCACCGGGTAGCCGAAGCCACGCAACATGCGTTCTGTGTGATCGCGGGTTGGCGCTGGCTCGGTCACGGCTGTGCGACCGGCGGCGTACAAACCCGCCAGCAGCAGGCAGGATTTCACCTGAGCGCTGGCCATGGGCATCTCGTAATCCATACCAGTCAGGCGCTGACCGCCTTTGATGGTCAGCGGTGGACGGCCTTCCGGCGCAGTTTCAATGATCGCGCCCATCTCACGCAGCGGCTTGGCCACGCGGTTCATCGGGCGCTTGGACAGTGACGCATCACCGGTCAGGGTGGTGTCAAACGGCTGCGCCGCCAGCAAACCTGACAGCAGGCGCATGGACGTGCCGGAGTTGCCCATGTACAGCGGGCCAGCCGGTGCTTTGAGGCCATTGAGGCCGACACCGTGAATGGTCACGCGGCCGTGGTGCGGGCCTTCGATGACCACACCCATGTCGCGAAAGGCCTGCAAAGTGGCCAGGGCGTCTTCACCCTCGAGAAAGCCCTCTACATGCGTGGTGCCTTCAGCCAGCGAGCCGAGCATGATTGAGCGGTGGGAAATGGATTTGTCACCCGGCACGCGAATACGCCCAGACAGGCTGCCACCAGGATTGGCCAGAAAAATCAGATCATTCGAGTGCATAGCATCCACATAAGCCCTGCGGGCCAAAATTTTGCCGAAATGCTCACGGGCCACGCGGGCGCGGGTGAAGACGCCCAACAATTGATGCCCATCCCCTGCGTCAACCGCGTCGCGCAAGGCGTCGAGGTCGTCGCGAAATACGTCCAGCGTGCGCAGGACCGCCTCGCGGTTGGCGAGGAAGATGTCATGCCACATCACCGGGTCACTGCCAGCGATCCGCGTAAAGTCGCGAAAACCGCCAGCGGCGTAACGAAAAATCTCCAGGTTCTCGCTGCGCTTGGCCAGCGAATCAACCAGGGTAAAGGCCAACAAATGCGGCAGATGGCTGGTGGCGGCAAGCACTTGGTCGTGATGTTCGACGTCCATGTGTTCCACATCGGCGCCCAGCTCACGCCACAGCGCATCGACCAAGGCCAGCGCCGCTTCATCACTGTGCTCTGAGGGCGTCAGGATGACTTTATGCCGCCGGAACAACTGCGCATTGGCCGCCTCCACCCCGCTCTGCTCGGAACCGGCAATCGGATGGCCCGGCACAAAGCGCACGTCTTTATCACTAAAGGCCAAACGTGCAGCACGCACCACATTGCCTTTGGCACTGCCTACATCGGTGAGCACAGCCTGGCCTAGATCAAGCTTGGCCAGTTCTGCCAGCAGCTTTTCCATGGCCAGAATCGGCACCGCCAACTGGATGACCTCGGCACCGGCACAGGCCGTCGCCAGCTCCGTTTCACAGCGATCAACCACACCCAGTTCAACTGCCAAACGGCGCGACTCCGGGTCCAGATCAACGCCAATCACTTCACGGCACAGGCCGCGCTCGCGCAAGCCTTTGGCAAAAGAGCCGCCAATCAAGCCCAAACCAATCACCACCAAGCGACCCAGTTTAGGCGCTGCAGATGGCCCAGTTGTTACACGTGTATTGGCCTCACTCACGCGCTTTGCACCTTGCCCAATGCCGCAAGAAAACGAGCATTCTCGCCGGGCAAGCCAATCGAGACGCGCAGAAAATTCGGCATGCCGTAGCCTGCGACCGGACGCACAATCACACCTTCGTGCAGCAATGCCTGATTAATGGCAGCTGTATCACGGCCAAAGTCGACGGCAATAAAGTTGCCTTTCGAAGCAATCCAGCTCAGGCCCAGCTCATGTAAACCGACTTCCAGTTGCGCCATACCGGCATCGTTGACCTGACGGCTTTGCACCAAGTACTCGACATCATCCAGCGCCGCGCAAGCCGCTGCCAGAGCCAGGCTGTTGACGTTGAATGGCTGACGCACGCGATTGAGCACATCGACGATCTGCGCCGAACAGATGGCGTAACCGACACGCAGCGCCGCCAGGCCATAGGCCTTGGAGAAGGTGCGCGAGACCAACAGATTGTCGTAACGGGCGAGGTACGTGAGGCCGTCCGGCAACTCGTCGCCTTCGGCGTATTCGATGTAAGCCTCGTCCAGCACCACCAGTACATTGCTAGGCACGCGGGCGAGGAAACGCTCCAGCGCATCAGGACCAAACCAGGTACCGGTCGGATTGTTCGGGTTGGCGATAAACACTACGCGGGTGTTTTCGTCGATGGCCGCCAACATGGCTTCTAGGTCATGACCATAGGCCTGCGCCGGCACTGCCTTGCCCTGCGCACCGACGGCCTGCGTGGCTATCGGGTAGACAGCAAACGCGTATTGGCTGAACACCGCATTGAGGCCCGGCGCCAGATAAGCACGCGCCACCAGATCAAGAATGTCGTTGGAACCATTACCCAAGGTGACCTGATTGATCTGTACGCCACAACGAGAAGCCAGGCGGCTTTTCAGCTCAAAACCATTGCCATCAGGGTAACGGGTCAGCTCGGCCAACTCGCCGCGAATCGCTTCCAGCGCCTTGGGGCTTGGACCTAGCGGATTCTCGTTGCTGGCCAGCTTGACGATGCTGGCCGGATCCAGATCCAGCTCACGGGCCAGCTCATCCACCGGCTTGCCCGGCACATAGGGCGACAGCTGCTGTACGCCTGGCTGGGCCAGGGCGAGGAAATCGGTCATAGCAAGGCCTCACGCTTAAAGCCGCAAGCCCCAAGTACAGCCCGGCGTCGATGCGCGTGTAGCTTGAGACCTGAGGCGTGCCGCAGCAGTTTTAAAGTACCGCTTTGGGGTAGGAGCCCAGCACTTTGAGCGCCACAGCTTCCTGATTGATCTTTTCCAGCACGTCCTTGATCAGCGGGTCACGGTGATGACCGACGAAGTCGATAAAGAACACGTAGGTCCACTTGCCGCTGCGTGATGGGCGAGTTTCGATGCGGGTCAAGTCGATGCCGTTGTTGTGGAACGGCACGAGCAATTCATGCAGCGCGCCCGGCTTGTTACGCATCGAAATAATGACCGAGGTTTTGTCATCGCCGGTTGGTGGAACTTCCTGGCTACCGATGATCAAGAAACGCGTGGAGTTATCCGGGCGATCTTCAATCTTCTCCGCCAATTTGCTCAACCCGTACAGGCTGGCGGCCATGTCGCCAGCAATCGCCGCGCTGTTCCACTCACTCTTCACCCGCTTGGCGGCTTCGGCGTTGCTGGAAACTGCCACGCGCTCAACGTTGGGGTAGTGCGCGTCAAGCCACTTGCGGCACTGCGCCAAAGACTGCGCATGGGAGTAGATGCGCGTGATGCGGTCGGTCTTGGTGGTATCGCCCACCAGCAGGTGGTGGTGAATACGCAACTCGACTTCGCCACAAATGACCATGTCGTGTTCGAGGAAGCTGTCGAGGGTGTGGTTGACGGCACCTTCGGTGGAGTTCTCCACGGGCACCACACCAAAGTTCACCGCACCGGCTGCGACTTCACGGAATACTTCATCGATGGCCGCCATCGGCTGGCTGATTACGGCATGACCAAAGTGCTTCATGGCTGCGGCCTGCGAAAACGTACCCTCAGGACCGAGGTACGCCACCTTCAGCGGGTTTTCCAAGGCCAGGCACGAAGACATGATTTCGCGGAACAACCGCGCCATTTCCTCATTACCCAGCGGCCCCTGGTTGCGCTGCATGATGCGCTTGAGCACCTGCGCTTCGCGCTCGGGACGGTAATAGACCGGCGTTTCGCCTTCCGGCAGCGCCTTCATCTTCACCCGCGCCACTTCTTCGGCGCAGCGGGCGCGATCACTGATCAGCTCAAGAATGCGCTCATCCAGCGTGTCGATACGCACGCGCAGGGCTTGCAGTTCCTGTTCGGAAATTGCGTCTGCCATTAGCCGTGCTCCTTCTCGAACTCAGCCATGTAGGCGACCAGCGCTTCAACGGCGTCCATACCAACAGCGTTGTAGATCGAGGCACGCATACCGCCAACCGAGCGATGACCCTTGAGGTTGAGCAGGCCGCGCGCATCGGCACCGGCGAGGAACGGCTTATCCAGCTTCTCGTCAGCCAGGCGGAACGGCACGTTCATCCAGGAGCGGGCGTTCACGGCAATCGGGTTGCTGTAGAAATCGCTGGTATCAATGGCTTTGTACAGCAGGTCTTTCTTGGCGCGATTGATGCGCTCCATCGCGGCGACACCGCCCTGCTCTTTCAGCCACTCAAACACCAGGCCAGACAGGTACCAAGAAAACGTCGCCGGGGTGTTGTACATCGAGCCGTTGTCGGCGGCGACTTTGTAATTGAGCATGGTCGGGCAGACGCGGCGGGCACGGCCGAGCAGGTCTTCACGGACGATGGTCACCACCAGGCCGCTAGGGCCGATGTTTTTCTGCGCACCGGCGTAGATCAGGCCAAATTTCGACACGTCAATCGGGCGCGAGAGGATGTCGGACGACATGTCCGCGACCAGCGGTACGTCACCGGCGTCGGGGATCCAGTCGAACTGCAGGCCGCCAATGGTTTCGTTGCTGGCGTAGTGCAGGTAGGCGGCGTCTTTCGACAGCGCCCACTCGTTTTGCCCGGGAATGGCAAAGTAATCGTAGGCCTTGGCGCTGGCAGCCACGTTGATGCGGCCATAACGACTGGCTTCTTCGATGCTTTTCTTCGACCAGATGCCGGTGTCGATGTAGTCGGCCACGCCTTCTTCGGGCAGCAGGTTGAGCGGAATCTCAGCGAACTGCTGGCTGGCACCACCCTGCAAGAACAGCACCTTGTAGTCGGATGGAATCTCCATCAGATCACGCAGGTCCTGCTCGGCCTTTTCCGCGATGGCGGTGTATTCGTCGCTGCGGTGGCTCATTTCCATCACCGACAGGCCTTTTCCCTGCCAGTCGAGGAGCTCCGCTTGGGCGCGTTGCAGAACAGCTTCAGGAAGCGCGGCCGGGCCGGCGCAGAAGTTAAAGGCTCGCTTGCTCACATCCACTCTCTCTCAGAATTACTCAACACCACCGCGCCGCGCGATGACGCCATGCACTGCACTTATAGCGACTGCGGAGGCTGGGTTAGCCGCGCAGCGGGGTAATCCATCATCGCTCCGGCTGGCGGGTTACGCCTTCGGCTAACTCACCCTACGCACTGTTACTCCATCAGGGGCGAGCGTACTCGCCCCAACAGATCACTCTTAGCTGATCGGGCTTTCGTCTGCAGCAGCTTCTGGTGCGTCGTCGGCACCGTCAACCCCTTCAACAAAGCCTTCTTCGCCTTCCAGCAGCTCATCGTCGTCTTCGGCAGACGGCTCTTGCACGCGCTCCAGACCGACCAGCGTTTCATCCTTGGCCAGCTTGATCAGGGTTACACCCTGGGTGTTGCGGCCCAGGCTGGAGACTTCGCTGACGCGAGTACGTACCAACGTGCCCTGGTCGGAAATCAGCATGATTTCCTCACATTCAAGCACTTGCACGGCACCGACCAGCTTGCCGTTACGTTCGTTGCTGACCATTGCAATCACGCCCTGACCGCCACGACCGCGACGCGGGAACTCAGCCATCGCGGTGCGTTTTCCGTAGCCACGCTCGGAAGCTGTGAGAATCTGCGCCTCAGTTTCCGGAATCAGCATGGAGATAATCCGCTGTTCTTTCGGCAGACGCATGCCACGCACACCGCGAGCGGTACGGCCCATGGTGCGCACGTGCTTCTCTTTGAAGCGAATCACCTTGCCGCCGTCAGAGAACATCATCACTTCACGCGCACCATCGGTGATGGCGGCGGCGATCAGGGTGTCACCCTCTTCAAGCTTCAGGGCAATCAGGCCGCTGGTACGCGGACGGCTGAATTGCACCAGCGGGGTTTTCTTCACAGTACCGAATGCGGTGGCCATAAAGATGTAGGCACCGGTCGGTTCATCTTGCTCGTCGTCGGCCACATCGGCGTCAGCGTCTTCGGCCAATTCGGCCTGAGCCACGTCGGCCTCTAGCACTTCACCTTCAAGCACCACGCCTTCGCTGTCATCCAGCTCTTCGTCGCCAGCGCTTTGCTGCAAGGCTTCCAGGTCAATCTGCAGCATCGCGGTGATGCGCTCACCCTCATCCAACGGCAGCAGGTTGACCAGCGGACGGCCACGGGCCGCGCGGGACGCTTCGGGGATGTCGTAGGTTTTCATCCAGTACACTTTGCCTTTGCTGGAGAACAGCAGCAGCGTGGCGTGGCTGTTGGCTACCAACAGGTGTTCGATGTAATCCTCGTCTTTAACGCCAGTGGCAGACTTGCCGCGACCACCGCGACGCTGCGCCTGATAGGCATGCAGCGGCTGGCTCTTGGCATAACCACCGTGGGAGATGGTGACGACGCGCTCTTCCTCGGTGATCAAATCGCCGATGGACAAGTCCATACGCGAGGCGACGATTTCGGTACGACGTGCATCGCCAAACTCAGCCTTGACCGCTTCGAGCTCTTCACGAATCACTTCCATCAGGCGCACGGCGCTGGTCAGGATGCGGATCAGCTCGCCGATCTGGGTGAGGATTTCCTGGTACTCGGCCAGCAGTTTTTCATGCTCAAGTCCGGTCAGGCGGTGCAGGCGCAGCTCAAGGATGGCCTGAGCCTGTTCCGGCGAGAGGAAGTACTTGCCGTCACGCAGGCCATATTGCGGATCAAGGTCATCCGGGCGGCAGGTGTCGGCACCGGCGCGCTCGACCATGGTTTCCACGGCGCTGGATTCCCACGGCGTGGCAATCAGTGCCAACTTGGCTTCAGCCGGGGTCGGCGAGGCTTTGATCAGGGCGATAACCGGATCGATGTTGGACAGGGCAACCGCCTGACCCTCAAGGATATGGCCACGTTCGCGCGCTTTACGAAGCTCGAACACGGTGCGGCGGGTCACGACTTCACGGCGGTGCAGGATAAAGGCTTCGAGCATGTCCTTGAGGTTAAGGACCTTCGGCTGGCCGTCGATCAGCGCCACCACGTTGATGCCGAACACGCACTGCATCTGGGTTTGCGCGTAGAGGTTGTTCAGCACAACCTCGGCCACTTCGCCACGGCGCAGCTCAATCACGATGCGCATGCCGTCCTTGTCGGACTCATCGCGCAGTTCGGTGATGCCCTCAAGCTTTTTCTCTTTAACCAGCTCGGCGATCTTCTCGATCAAACGCGCTTTGTTCAGCTGATATGGCAGCTCGCTGACGATGATCTGCTGACGACCACCGACCTTGTCGATGTCTTCGATAATGGCGCGGGCACGCATGTAGATGCGACCACGACCGGTACGGTAGGCCTCAATGATGCCGGCACGACCGTTGATAATCGCCGCTGTCGGGAAGTCCGGGCCAGGGATGAACTCCATCAGTTCATCGACCGTCAGCTCGCCATTGTCGATCAAGGCCAGACAGCCGTTGATCACTTCCGTGAGGTTGTGCGGCGGAATATTGGTGGCCATGCCCACGGCGATGCCGCTGGAGCCGTTGACCAGCAAGTTGGGGATCTTGGTCGGCATAACCGCCGGGATCATTTCGGTGCCGTCGTAGTTCGGCACCCAATCCACGGTTTCTTTGTGCAGGTCAGCGAGCAGCTCATGCGCCAGCTTGGTCATGCGCACTTCGGTGTATCGCATGGCGGCCGCGTTATCGCCGTCCACCGAACCGAAGTTCCCTTGACCATCAACCAGCAGGTAGCGCAGCGAGAACGGCTGGGCCATACGTACGATGGTGTCGTAAACAGCCGTATCACCGTGCGGGTGATACTTACCGATCACGTCACCGACCACACGGGCGGACTTCTTGTAAGCCTTGTTCCAGTCGTTGCCCAACTCACTCATGGCAAACAGCACACGGCGGTGCACGGGCTTTAAGCCATCACGCGCATCCGGCAGCGCTCGCCCAACAATTACGCTCATCGCGTAGTCGAGGTAGGACTGCTTGAGTTCGTCTTCAATGTTGACCGGGAGGATTTCTTTGGCCAGTTCGCCCATGAGTAGCCTGGTTCCTTTTTCTGGTGAAACTTCGCCTCACTCGTCCTGAGCGGTGCGAAGCCTGTCGCTGAGCCTCAAGGCTGACAACGACTCACGACAAATCAATCAGTTATGCCATGTATCTGCGCAGGTAAGAGCCCCGTAACGGGCGCCCCTGAAAACCGCCGGAGCTTACCACAATCACTGCGGCGCACCTATCCCCGCTGCCAGCTCGGCGACTGACTGCGGCGCTGCGCAAGAAAAACTCAGTGCAGCCGTTTGCGGCACATCAATTGCGCCATTTTTTCGCTGTCCGGGCGGGCTATTACACCTTTTTCGGTCACAATAAAGTCGATCAAGTCGGCAGGCGTGACATCAAACACCGGGTTGCACGCCTCCACACCCGCCGCCATGGCTACACCCCCTAACTCCAGCAACTCACTGGCCGCACGCTCTTCCAGCACAATGTCATCGCCATGCTCGGTGGCCATGTCGATGGTCGAACTGGGAGCCACCACCATAACGCGCACGCCGTGGTGCATGGCGTTGACCGCCAATTGATAGGTGCCGATTTTATTGGCCACATCGCCATTGGCGGCAATCCGATCAGCACCGACAATGACCCAGGTAATAGCACGGGTTTTCATCAGATGGGCGGCGGCTGAGTCGGCATTCACCGTCACCGGAATGCCGTCTTGCGCCAGCTCCCAGGCCGTCAGGCGCGAGCCCTGCAGCCAGGGCCGGGTTTCATCGGCATACACCCGCTCCACCAAGCCATCGGCAAAGGCAGCGCGAATCACGCCCAGGGCCGTGCCAAAGCCACCGGTGGCAAGCGCCCCGGCGTTGCAGTGAGTCATAAGATTTTGCGGCTGGCCCTGATGCTTGCTGATCAGTTCAAGACCCAACAGCGCCATCGTCAGGTTGGCTTCGCGATCACTTTGATGAATGCCAACGGCCTCAGCTTCAAGCACACGCAGGACATCATCAGTCTTTTTCAGCCGCCCCATGCGCTCACGCATGCAGCTGAGCGCCCAAAACAGATTGACTGCCGTGGGCCTCGAGCTCGCCAGCAGGTCCATATCAGCCAGCACGGCAGCCCGCCAATCGCCTCCAAGTGGCAAATGTTTAGCCACAGACAGCGCAACACCGTAAGCCGCCGCAATGCCGATAGCCGGGGCACCGCGCACCACCATGCTGCGAATGGCCTCAGCCACATCAACGGCGCAATGGTAGGTCAGCCAGGTTTGCGCAAAAGGCAGCGCGCGCTGATCAAGCAGGTAGAGCGCACCGTCACGCTAATCAATGGCCTTCACCTGCTCTGCCGCCAGCAATTGCTCGCGCATGACACACCTCCACCGGAAAAAGCCGAACATTATACGCACAGCGGCAGACACAACGCGCCAGATCAAAGCCTTACAGCTTCAAGCCCGTGGCGTTCCCCTATAAACTCGCCACTTTATTATACCGGAAGCATCACCATGCCCCACGCCCCGCTCGATCTGCTGCTGCTGCCCACTTGGCTGGTCCCGGTCGAACCGGCGGGCGTGGTGTTACTTGAGCATGGTCTGGGCATCCGCGACGGACGTATCGCTCTGATCGCCCCGCGCGCCGAGGCGCTTAAGCACCCCGCTCTGGAGGTTCGCGAACTGCCCGGACGACTACTGACGCCCGGCCTGGTCAATGCCCACGGCCACGCCGCCATGACGTTGTTTCGCGGCTTGGCCGACGACTTACCGCTGATGACTTGGATTGAACAGCACATCTGGCCGGCCGAAGCCAAATGGGTTAACGAGCAGTTTGTGCAGGACGGCACTGAGCTGGCCATCGCCGAAATGCTCAAAGGCGGCATCAGCTGCTTCTCGGACATGTACTTTTACCCGCACATTGCCAGTCAGCGCGTGCACGACAGCGGCATCCGCGCGCAAATCACCATCCCCGTGCTGGATTTTCCCATCCCTGGTGCAAGGGATGCTGACGAGTCACTGCGCAAAGGGCTGGAACTGCTGGATGATCTGCGCCACCACCCGCGCATCAGCGTGGCCTTTGGCCCACATGCGCCGTATACCGTGAGCGACGACAAGCTGGAAAACATCCGTATGCTCGCCGAGGAACTGGACGCTGGCATCCACATGCACGTGCACGAAACGGCGTTTGAAGTTGAGCAGAGCCTGGAACAACGCGGCGAACGGCCACTGGCCCGGCTGGCGCGCCTTGATTTGCTCGGCCCGCGCTTCCAGGCCGTGCATATGACGCAAATTAATGATGAAGACATCGCCCTGCTGGTGCAGAGCAATAGCAGCGTGATCCACTGCCCCGAATCCAACCTGAAACTGGCCAGCGGCTTTTGCCCGGTGGAAAAACTTTGGCAGGCCGGCGTGAATGTCGCCATCGGCACCGACGGTGCCGCCAGCAATAACGACCTCGACTTACTCGGCGAAACCCGCACCGCGGCGTTGCTGGCCAAGGCCGTTGCAGGCTCAGCCACCGCTCTCGATGCCCACCGCGCACTGCGCATGGCCACCCTCAACGGAGCCCGCGCGCTGGGCATGGATGAGCACATCGGCTCACTGGAACTTGGCAAGACAGCGGACATCGCCGCCTTCGTCCTCACCGGCCTGGCTCAACAACCCGTATACGATCCAGTCTCACAACTGCTCTATGCCGGCGGACGCGCCTGCGTCGAGCACCTGTGGGTCGGCGGCAAACAGTTGCTGAACGCCGGTCAACTGATCCGCATGGACGAGCAACGAATCATCGCCAACGCCCGCAACTGGGGGGCGAAGATCGCCCAGCGATAGCTGGCTTGTAGGAGGGGCTTTAGCCGCAAAAAAACGACGCGTTACTTGACCAGTCGCGGCTAAAGCCCCTCCCACCAAAGCCGATCAACGGCAGACACTGCGACAAACTGACATACATTGGCCGTGCATCAGTCGTCCAATCCACCCCGCGAAACTGGCAACATGGGCACATTGCCCGCCCACTCTCGCCGCAGCCTGATTCAGGGATTTATATGAGCAACGTCGACCACGCTGAAATCGCCAAATTCGAAGCCCTCGCCCATCGCTGGTGGGACCGCGAGAGCGAGTTCAAGCCCCTGCATGACATCAACCCGTTGCGCGTCAACTGGATCGATGAGCGCATCAGCCTGGCTGGCAAAAAAGTGCTCGACGTTGGCTGTGGCGGCGGCATTCTCAGCGAGTCCATGGCCCAGCGCGGCGCAAGCGTGACCGGCATCGACATGGGTGAAGCGCCCTTGGCAGTCGCTCGACTGCATCAGTTGGAGTCAGGGGTTAATGTCGAGTACCGGCAAATCACCGCCGAAGCCCTGGCCATCGAGATGCCCGAGCAGTTCGACGTCATCACCTGCCTTGAGATGCTTGAACACGTCCCCGACCCAGCATCGGTGATCCGCGCCTGTTACCGCATGGTCAAACCCGGCGGCCAAGTGTTCTTCTCGACCATCAACCGCAATCCCAAGGCCTACCTGTTCGCCATCATCGGCGCAGAGTACGTGTTGCGCCTGCTGCCGCGCGGCACCCACGATTTCAAAAAATTCATCCGACCTTCTGAGCTGGGCGCTTGGTGCCGTGAAACCAACCTGACCGTCAAAGACATCATCGGCCTGACCTACAACCCGCTGAGCAAACGCTACAAGCTGGAAGCGGACGTAGAGGTCAATTACATGATCCAGACCCTGCGCGAGGAGTAAGGCGCATGCGTTTACGCGCGGTTCTTTTTGACATGGACGGCACCCTGCTCGACAGCGCGCCGGACTTTATCGCCATCTGCCAGGCCATGCGCGCGGTACGCACCTTGCCGCCGATTGCGGACAAACTGATCCGCGATCAGGTCAGTGGCGGCGCGCGCGCCATGGTCGCGGCCAATTTTGCGATGAGCCCGGATGCCGCCGAATTTGAAGCGCTGCGCTTGGAATTTCTCGAACGCTATCAACAGCACTGCGCCGTACTGACTCGCCCCTTTGACGGCATGGATGAACTGCTCCGCGACATCGAACAGGCCAAGCTGATCTGGGGCGTGGCCACCAACAAACCGCTGCGTTACGCCGAGCCGATCATGCAGCAGCTTGGCTTGGCCGAGCGCTCAGCTGTACTGGTGTGCCCCGACCACGTAAGCCGCAGCAAACCAGACCCGGAGATGATCCTGCTGGCTTGCGCAAAAATCGGCGTAGAGCCTGCCGCCACTTTGTTCGTGGGCGATGACGAGCGCGACATCGAAGCCGGTCGCGCAGCGGGCTGCAAAACAGCCGCCGTCAGCTACGGCTACATCCACCCACAGGATAACCCGCGTAACTGGGGTGCTGACGCCGTGGTGGATCACCCGCTGCAACTGCGCACCCTGCTGGATAACGCCCTGTGCAACTGCTGAGATAAGCAGCCAGTCGATGGGCCGCGTACCATTCCCGTTTTAATCAGATGCAAGCAGCCAAGGCCTGCCGCACGCTCAAGGAGTTTCCATGTTTGACTACACCGCACGCCCCGACCTGCTCAATGGCCGGGTAATCCTGGTGACCGGCGCTGGCCGGGGCATTGGTGCAGCGGCCGCTAAAACCTTTGCCGCGCACGGTGCCACGGTGTTGCTGCTGGGCAAGACCGAAGAAAACCTCAGCCGCGTCTACGACGCCATCGAAGCAGCGGGTCACGCGCAGCCAGCAGTCATCCCGTTCAACCTTGAAACAGCGCTGCCGCATCAGTACGACGAACTGGCCGCCATGATCGAAACCGAGTTCGGCCACGTTGACGGGGTGCTGCACAACGCCTCGATCATCGGTCCGCGCACGCCGATTGAGCAGCTGTCGGGCGACAATTTCGCCCGCGTTATGCAGGTCAACGTCAACGCCATGTTTATGCTGACCAGCACCTTGCTGCCGCTGCTTAAACTCTCCAGCGACGCCTCTGTGGCGTTCACCTCCAGCAGCGTCGGCCGCAAGGGTCGTGCTTATTGGGGCGCGTATGCGGTGTCAAAATTCGCCACAGAAGGCTTGATGCAGGTTCTCGCTGACGAAGTCGATGGCATTGCCAATGTGCGCGCCAACAGCGTCAACCCCGGCGCCACCCGCACAGACATGCGCGCCCAGGCCTATCCCGGTGAAAATCCAGTCAACAACCCACTGCCGGAAGCGATCATGCCGGTCTACCTCTACCTCATGGGGCCGGACAGCAAGGGCGTTAATGGCCAGGCTTTTGACGCGCAGTAACCCGACCACATCGCCGCCAGTTTTCTGGCGGCGATGCAATTGACTGGCATCAGATTGCCAGCAGCGCTGCCAGTTAACCGGCAAAGGTTTGCCGCCCCGTACCGGCAGACAGCGCCAAGTGACTGAAATAAAAGCGATTTAAGCAAAAAACGAAAACTGGCATGGTTTTCGCTGAAGCCTACTCATCGACGCGTACAGCGCTAGAGGTAGAGCTTCATGGCCACGCACAACCAATCCAACACCATTGATTTCGACGCTGCCAAACTGCAGCGCCTCGGCTATGCCGGTCGCATTCAAAAGACTCTCAAGCCCGTGAGCCTGGCGCAACTGCGTCAGCAGCTGAGTCTGCGCCTGCAAACATCACTGGAAGCCGAACGGATCCTCGAGCTGTTCTACAGCGAAGTGCAGCGCCTGGTGCCACTCAACGCCCTGAGCTATCAATTGGCCTCGTGCGATCTGCGCCTGGATTTGGGCGAGCGCGGCAATCACTCGGCCGGTTACCGCCTCAATCATGACGGCGAGTTCCTCGGCGAACTGACCTTTCGGCGTAACCAGCGTTTCAGCGAAGAAGAACTGGCCCAGCTCGAATCGCTGCTCGCCAGCCTGCTGTTCCCGCTGCGCAATGCACTGCTCTACCGTGCGGCGCTGCAAACTGCACTGCGCGACCCACTAACGGCAACCGGCAACCGCGTGGCCCTGCAGCAAACGCTCAAGCGCGAAGTGGACATCGCCAAACGTACCCTACAGCCGCTGTCGGTGCTGATGGTTGATATCGACCACTTCAAACGCATCAATGACAGCCACGGCCACATCATTGGCGACCAAGCCCTGATCGCCGTAGCCAACGCATTGAAAGACAGCCTGCGTAACGTGGACATGGTGTTTCGTTATGGCGGCGAAGAGTTTGTCGTGCTGCTCTCCAACACCAGCCGCGAAGCCGCCTCAATGGTCGGTGAACGTCTGCGCATGGCCGTAGTGGGCATTCAATACCTGGTGGAAAACCGCGCCATTGAAATGTCGGTCAGCCTCGGTTGCGCCACCCTGCTGCCGGGCGAGTCGATGGATAGCCTGCTGCGCCGCGCCGACAGCGCACTGTATGTCTCCAAGCGCGAAGGCCGTAACCGCCTGTCGATGGCGGGCTAAAATCATCACGCAGCAAAAAGGCGACCCGAAGGTCGCCTTTTTGGGTCCAGCAAAAGCCTTATTCAGGCTTGCGATCACGACCAAAGCCAGGGCGCTGCCCCTCTCGGCTCGGCTGACTGCGACGCTTAACCGGGGCACCAGCAGGCTTGCGCGAAGGGCGCTCGGTCAACTCAAGGCCAGGGCGCTGCGCACCAGGCTTGGTCGGACGCTTTTTGTTGACCTCGCTTGGACGCTCAGCAACCGGCGTACCCTTACTCTGATCAGCACGCGGACTGCGCGCTGGACGCTCGCCACCTTCACCGCGCGCAGGACGCGAACGACCCTGATCACCACCCGCACCCGCACCGCCACCATGGGCCGGACGCAAGGTCCGCTCAGGGCGCGCAGCACGGCCGACCGGCTTGGCCGATTTACGCTGCAAACGGTCGATTTTGTCGCGGGCTTTTTCCTTCATATCCGGCAAAGCGACGGGCTTGAGGCCGACTTCTTCGCTGAGGATATCCACTTCGCGCTGGCTCATTTCGCGCCAGCGGCCCATGGTCAGGTCCGAGGTGATAAACACCGGGCCGAAACGCACGCGCTTCAGACGGCTGACCACCACGCCTTGGGATTCCCACAGGCGACGCACTTCGCGATTACGGCCTTCCATGACCACGCAGTGGTACCAATGGTTGAAACCAACGCCGCCCGGCGCGACTTTGATGTCGGTGAACTTGGCCGGGCCGTCTTCGAGCATCACGCCGGCTTTCAGGCGCTCAATCATCTCTTCGTCGACTTCGCCACGCACACGCACGGCGTATTCGCGGTCCATCTGGTAGGACGGGTGCATCAAACGGTTGGCCAACTCACCATCTGTGGTGAACATCAGCAAACCGGTGGTATTGATGTCGAGGCGGCCGATGTTGATCCAGCGGCCGTCTTTTGGCCGTGGCAGGCGATCGAACACGGTCGGACGGCCTTCTGGGTCGTCACGGGTGCAGATCTCGCCTTCGGGTTTGTTGTAAATGATCACGCGGCGCACGCTTTCGGCGGATTCTTCGCGGCGGATCACTTTGCCATCGACGGCAATCGCATCGTGCAGGTCGACGCGCACGCCAAGGCTGGCGACTGCACCATTGACCTTAACGCGGCCAGCGCTGATCCAGTCTTCGATTTCACGGCGTGAAGCCAGGCCCATGCGCGCCATGACTTTCTGCAGTTTTTCGCCTGCTGGGGTGTATTCTTCGGATTCACTCATCTGGGCACCTCCCGGTGTTTTCTTTAGTGATTGGACGACTCAAGTCGTCGAAGGGGCGCGGAGCATACGCGAAAGCTAGCCTATTAGCACGACTTGAGGCGCACGGGCAGACGAGCAGTCGTCAGCCTTGCTGACAGTCAGCGCTTCGCGCAGTTGGCGTTGCCCGGATGAAATCCGGGGAGCTGCCATCCCGGATTGCGCCGGGGCTTATCCGGGCTACCTCCGAGCGCTCTCTCTTCTGCGCCCTACACACCCTCAGTCAGGCAACTGCTCTTTATCCAGGGTTTCGTGAGGCTCATCGGCTTCGTCAAGCTCATCGTCCTGCTCAGGCAAATCATCGAAGTCGGTTTTCAAACCCAATTCCATCGAGTCCAGTTCAGCCAACAGGCTGCTAAAACTGGTTTCCTCGCTCGCCTCAACCGCTGGCTCATCGGCCAAGGCTAGGTCAGCACGGGCCTGCAAGCTTTGCGGCGCTTCCAGGTCATCCTCGAAGGCCAGTGCCGGTTCAGGCTCCAACTCACGCAGGGCAGCCAGTGGCGGTAATTCATCAAGACTTTTCAAGTTGAAGTGATCAAGAAAAGCCTTGGTGGTGGCGAACATCGCCGGCCTGCCCGGCACATCGCGGTAGCCCACCACACGAATCCACTCGCGCTCCAACAGGGTTTTGACAATGTGGCTGTTAACCGCCACACCGCGCACGTCTTCAATCTCACCACGGGTGATGGGTTGGCGGTAGGCGATCAGCGCCAGGGTTTCCAGCATGGCGCGCGAATAGCGCTGCGGGCGTTCTTCCCACAGGCGGCCGACCCAGGGGGCGAAACGCTCACGCACCTGCAGACGGTAGCCGGAGGCCACTTCGATAAGCTCGAAGGCGCGCCCTTCACAGGATTTACTCAAGTGGCTCAGGGCTTTTTTGAAAACGGCCGGATCTGGCCGCTCGGCTTCTTCAAACAGCTCGTACAGCCGCTCCAGCGACTGAGGTTTGCCGGATGCCAGCAGAAAGGCTTCGAGCAGGCTGGCCAGCTCGCGAGGTTCGTTAAGGTTCATGCTTATTCAGCCCGCGCACGCACATGGATGGGCCCGAAAGCCTCGTTCTGTACCAGCTCGACCAATGATTCCTTGATCAATTCCAGTACCGCCATAAAGGTCACCACCACCCCAAGCTTGCCTTCATCGGCGCTAAAAAGGCTGACAAAAGGCACAAACTCACCGCCCTTGAGTCGCTCCAGCACCTCACTCATTCGTTCGCGAGTCGACAACGCCTCGCGAGTAACCTGATGGCTCTCGAACATATCGGCGCGGCGCAGCACTTCGGCCATCGATAGCAGCACCTCTTCCAGGCTGACATCCGGCAGCAGCTTGCGCGCCCGCGCTTCGGGCGCGTCCAACCGTGGCACCGTGACGTCACGGCCAACCCGACTGAGGCCATCAATGCCCTCTGCCGCCGCTTTGTAGCGCTCGTACTCTTGCAAACGGCGAATCAACTCGGCGCGCGGGTCGTCTTCTTCAGCCTCAACTTCACTGGAGCGCGGCAACAACATGCGCGATTTGATCTCAGCGAGCATGGCGGCCATCACCAGGTACTCCGCCGCCAGCTCCAGGCGCACCGACTGCATCAGCTCGACATAGCCCATGTACTGACGGGTGATTTCCGCCACTGGGATGTCCAGTACGTCGATGTTTTGTTTGCGAATCAGGTACAGCAGCAGGTCCAGTGGGCCTTCGAAGGCTTCGAGAAACACCTCAAGGGCATCCGGCGGGATATACAGGTCCAGCGGCATTACGGTGACCGCCTGACCATAGACCAAGGCAAATGGCAGCTCCTGCTGGGCATTAGCCTGACTGTCGGGGTGTTCTTGAGGGGCGCTGGACATGGTCATACTCAAGGTTCGCTGCCGCGATCATGCAGAAAAGGGGCGGCTGCCGCACGATAGGCGGCATTAGCGTAAAGATCGGCGACGATTATAACCAAGCTCAACGGCTACTGGTAAAAGGTGCCGGGTCGCCGCAACCGACCCTGATGATCTCGGGCTGGTCATCTAGCAAGCTGACGACCGTGGAGGCTTCCATGCCACCAAAGCCGCCATCAATAATCAGGTCGACCTGATGCTCAAGCATCTGGCGCATTTCATAGGGGTCGCTCATGGGCAGCGTCTCGCCGGGCATAATCAGGCTGACACTCATCAGCGGCTCATCCAGCTCGGCCAGCAGCGCCAGGGCAATCGGCTGGCTTGGCACGCGCAAACCAATGGTGCGGCGCTTGGCGTGCAGCACCATACGCGGCACTTCACGGGTGGCATTGAGAATAAAGGTGTAAGGCCCCGGTGTATGGCTCTTGAGCAAGCGGAAGGCTGAGGTATCAACCTTGGCAAAGGTGCTCAGTTGCGAGAGGTCGCGGCAGACCAGGGTGAAGTTGTGTTTGTCATCCAACTGGCGCAGGCGGCGAATGCGCTCCACCGCACTTTTATCACCCAAGTGACAGCCGACGGCATACGAGGAATCGGTGGGGTACACCACAACGCCGCCGTTACGAATGATCTCGGCCGCCTGTTTGATCAGCCGCGCTTGCGGGTTTTCCGGATGAATCTGGAAGAATTGGCTCACACTGACATCCTGATCACACTGTTGTGGGCTGCTGGACATGCTGAAACCGTGCCCAGAGGGGCGGTAAATCTTCTGGTATAGGACGATAAACGCCCAGTTCTGACCATAAGCCCGGCGCATGAAAATCACTGCCGGCGGTTACGAAGGTGCCAAATTCGCGGGCCAGAATCGCCAAGCTGCCAACCTGCTCGGCAGGCTGCATGCCATTGACCACTTCGAGCGAGTGCCCGCCTGCCGCGACAAAATCAGCCACCAGCTTGCGCCGCTTGGTGCGGGTGAAATCGTATTGCCACGGATGCGCCAAACTGACCCACGCACCGGCCCGGCGCAACGTATCAACGGCCTGCGCCAGCTCTGGCCAATGCTGCTTGACGTCACCCAGCTTGCCCGAGCCGAGCCATTTACGAAACGCTTCGGCGCGGTCTTTGACGTAGCCTGCCTGCACCAGAAAGTCGGCAAAATGGGGCCGCGCCGGCGCATTACCGCTGTCGCCCAACGCTTGCTGTAAAGCGCGCGCGCCCTCCAGCGCACCAGGCATACCTTTGGCTTCAAGGCGTTTACCAATTTCCACGGCGCGCAGCCAGCGCCCCTCGTGCAATTCGGCAATCGACTGCAGCAATGCTGGCGCGTCACGATTAAAGGCATAACCCAGCACATGAATGGTGGCCCCACCCCAGGTGCAGGACAACTCGATGCCGTTGATCAACTGCATGCCCAGTTCGCGTGCGGCTTCGCTCGCTTCATCCAGGCCATCAAGGGTGTCATGGTCAGTCAGCGCCAGGACGCGCACACCGCGCTCAAACGCCCGCGCCACCACCATTGCGGGTGCAAGCGCGCCGTCAGAGGCCGTACTGTGGCAATGTAAATCAACGTCCATAGGTGGCACTTTCCGAGTCATTTATGTTTGTTATTATGCCGGTAGATGTGGATTCTTGCTGGCTTGCGCCGGTTTTCCTCGACGTCGGCTGTACAGCCTGCTTTTCTCAGCAGCCGCAGCCCGCGCCCTCAACCCAATTAAGGATTGAAATGCTCTACGCGATCATGGCCACCGACGTGGCAAATTCCCTGGAAAGCCGCCTCGCTGCGCGCCCTGCGCACCTTGCTCGCCTGGAACAATTGAAAACCGAAGGCCGCCTGATTCTTGCGGGGCCACATCCCGCCATCGACAGCAACGATCCGGGACCGGCCGGATTTTCTGGCAGTTTGATCGTTGCCGAATTCGAATCCCTGCGCGCCGCTGAACAATGGGCCAACGCAGATCCTTACCGGGCGGCCGGTGTCTACGCCAATGTTGTGGTAAAACCCTTCAAGCGGGTATTGCCCTAACTCACGCGGTTCGCTGACTCACTGAACAGCCAATAATAACGACAAGAGAGCAGTTCCGATGCGTGCAGCTCCATTGTTCCTCCTCCTAAGTCTGTGTACAGCGCCCCTCGCCTTCGCCGAAGAAGTGCCCCCTCAGCCATTGGCGGAGGTTACTTCGATGCAAGCGCAAATCGATGAGTTGGAACAACGCCTGGCCATCAGCGAGCAGCAGCGCGAGGCCCTTGGCGCAGAGTTACAAAGCAGCGCCAGCGAACGTGAAACCGTGCAACTGCAACGCCTGCGCCAAGATAATCAGCGGCTCAAGCTGGAGTTGAAGAAAGCCCAATCCAGCACCGCGCCCGCCTTTATCAGTGAGCAGCAAATGTGGTTTGCCATTGGCGCTGGGGCGGGTCTGTTGGGCGTGATCATCGGCGCGCTGTTGCGGCGAGGCCGGCGCTCACAAAGCGAGTGGCTGAATTAATTCCATGAGTAGCCTGCTGTTAATCGACGATGACATCGAACTCTGCGAACTGCTGACCAGTTGGCTGACCCAGGAAGGCTTTCAGGTGAGCGCCTGCCACGATGGCAGCAGCGCCCGCCTGGCCCTCAGTCAGGCCAGCCCAGACGCTGTGGTGCTGGATGTGATGCTGCCCGATGGCAGCGGTCTGGAACTGCTCAAGCAACTGCGCAGCGAACACCCGGAATTACCCGTGCTGATGCTCTCGGCCCGCGGCGAGCCGCTGGACCGGATTCTCGGCCTGGAACTGGGCGCAGACGATTACCTGGCCAAGCCATGCGCCCCCCGCGAGCTGACTGCTCGCCTGCGTGCCGTATTAAGGCGCAGCCACCCTGCCACCCCGACCAGCCCGTTCGACTTTGGCGATTTGCACTACAGCCAGGCACGCGGCACGGTAACGCTGGGCGAGCAGGAAGTACTCCTGACCCTCTCCGAAAGCCGTATTTTAGAAGCTTTGCTGCTCACCCCCGGCGAGCCAGTGGACAAACAGGAGCTGGCGCAACTGGCCCTCGGCCGCAAACTCACCCTCTACGACCGCAGCCTGGACATGCACGTCAGCAACCTGCGCAAAAAACTCGGCCCACATGCCGATGGCCGCCAGCGCATCCTTGCCTTACGTAGCCGCGGCTACTACTACAGCGTTTAAAACCCGCTGCGCGTCGGCCCTGCTGCGTTAAAAGCCAGCTCGGGTGCGAGCCCAGTCCGCGTCCTCGCCGTTTTGTGCCTTGCTTGGCTCTAGCTCAGGAGGGTTTGCACAGCTTCAAGTAAATCAGTTCAGCCTCGCTCTTTACCCAAGCTTTACCCAGCCCTGACGGCCCCTGACCTTGACCTCCCTAGACTGGGCACATCCGGTAACCACCGGTTTCAGACGAGGAGAGACACCATGCGCAAGACCCTGACAGCTGTATTGCTGGCCTTGACCCTGCCAACCCTGGCGATGGCCATGCCAGACGGCGGCCCGCGTCACGGTGGCGAACATCGTGGCGAACACGGCTCGCGAATGTTCAAAGAGCTTGATTTGAGCAAAGAGCAACATCGCGAAATCCGTAAGTTGATGGGCGGTGAGATGAAGAGCCGCCACGAAATCACTCAGCGCTACCTGGACAAACTGACGGCCGCTGACAAACAAGCCATGCAAGCCGAAATCAAGGCTGCACAAGACAAACAACACAGCGCGATCCGCGCACTGCTCAAACCCGAGCAACATAAGGCGTTCGACGAACAGCTGAAAAAAATGCAGGAACGTCACACTGAGAAGGCCGAATTCAAGGCCTGGAAGGCTGAGAAAGATCACCAAACCAACTAAATTCAAGCAGGCTTAACCCACCCACCGCCGCGCCGCATAGGCTCGGCGGTTTTTCTATGAGGAAACCCCGTGCGTTCATTGTTCTGGCGGATCTTTGCCAGCTTCTGGCTGGCGATAGCCCTGGTGGCCGGTTTGTCGATCCTACTTGGACGCATGCTCAATCAGGATGCCTGGCTACTCAGCCAGCACCCGGCCCTGGAAAACCTGGCCGAAAAATGGGCGCAGCGTTATGAAACCCAAGGCCCACAGGCAGCCCAAGCACTTCTGGAACAGCGCAAACGACGGTTTCAGATCGAGACTCAGGTGCTTGATGAAAGCGGTCAACCGGTGATCAAAGGCACCTTTCCACCTCGCGCCGCGGAGTTTGAAGCCCGTCACCGCCATGGCAAACGCCTGCCTTGGCGGCGTCTGAGTACCGAATACACCAGCCCAACCAGCGGCGACACCTACTTGCTGATCTACCGCATGCCATTGCCTGAAATTGCCGCCTGGCAGCGCAATAGCCTGCTCTGGCCATTAAGTGCGCTGGGCATTGCCATGCTGGTGCTGAGCTTGATCAGCCTGCTGCTGACGCTGTCCATCACCCGTCCGCTGAATCGACTGCGCGGCGCGGTCCATGACCTGGGGCAGACCGCTTATCAGCAAAACAGCCTGGCAAAACTGGCACGCCGACGTGATGAGCTTGGCGTTCTGGCCGCTGACTTCAACCGCATGGGCGAGCGTGTACAGGGGCTGATCAGCA
>CAMCJM010000024.1 GCA_945874835.1 Pseudomonas synxantha
GCCGCGTCTGCTTCTTCTTGGCGGCGTACTCCAGCTCGGAAAAGCTTGCTTGCATCGGTTGAAATCTCATCCTGGCCCAATGGTTGCGATTATCTCAAAAGCAGGCCGCCGCCTGGGCAAGGGCGGGCGAATAAATCAGTGTTTCCCTAGTGCGACCTTTATGCTGTAAAGGGCTGTTTTTAAACTGTTTTCAGCTTTCGGTTATTGCCCATATTGCGAATAGTGCTTAAGGCCTATGCGCGTCAGCTTTAGTCACCTGTTGCAACTGGCCGGGCCGGGTCAGTAATCCATTCGCTCCAAGAGCCGGCATACAGTGCGCCGAGTGGATAGCCTGCCAGGCACAGGGCGAACAGGTTATGGCAGGCCGTGACGCCGGAACCGCAGTAGGCCACCAGCTCAGTGGCTGCGCGTTCGCCCAGTTGAGCGGCAAAGCGCTGACGCAGCAATGCTGGCTTGAGGAAGTGGCTGTCGCTGTCCAGGTTGTCGGTGAAGGCGGCGCATTGTGCACCGGGGATATGCCCGGCAATTGGGTCGATGGGCTCCACTTCACCTCTGAAACGCGGTAATCCGCGGGCGTCGAGCAAGGTCATGTGGGCATCTTTAAGACGCTTTTGCAGCTGTGCAGCGCTGATCACCAAGCTGCTGTCGGCCGTGCCACTAAAGTGGCCCGCTTCACCAGGTTGGATGTCTTGAGTTAAGGCGCCGCCAGCCTCGCGCCAGGCCTTCAGGCCGCCATCTAGCAGGTAAACCCCATCCTGCTTGCCCAGCCACGCCAGCAGCCACCAGGCGCGACTGGCAAACGCGTTGGGGCCGTCGTCGTAGAGCACCACTTCAGTGTCACGATTGAGCCCCCAGGCGCGCAGGCCATCGAGTAACTGCGCCGGTTCTGGCAGCGGGTGACGGCCTGTGACGCCTTTAATGATGGGCCCCGAGAGGTCGCGCTCCAGATCCGCAAATTGCGCGCCTGGGATATGACCTTCAGCAAAACTGCGTTCGCCATAGCGTGAGTCTTCCAGGGCAAAGCGGCAGTCGAGAATCAGTAAGTCGGGTTCGGCCAGGCGTTGTTGCAGTTGCGCGGCGCTGATCAGTTGAGCGAGTGGCATGCCGGTCATCCTGTGGGCAAAAGGGCAGTCGACATCATAAACCGTGGTCTGCGGGGTCGAGAAAGCATTACGCGAAGATTTTCTCGCGGATGGCGCTGCATCTTTGTTCGATTGTGTGCATGCTGCCTGCCCATTTTGCTCTGCCGCAGGTTGCCACAGCCCATGAAACGTTTCGTTTTGCTCGACACCGCCCCGATTCCCGATGGCTCTGGCGCGCTGTGCTTGTTTGAGTACGGTGAGGACTTTGTCATCAAGATTGCTGGCGGCGATGGCGGTCAGTTGATGAACACACGCATGCATGGCTCAGAAGACGCGCTGGCGGCGATTCCCTGCAAGAAAGTCGCAGGCCGGCCCGATTCTCGCGTATTGATTGGTGGGCTGGGCATGGGCTTTACCCTGGCGGCGGCCCTGCAAAATCTGGGAAAAACCGCTGAAGTGGAAGTGGCTGAACTGGTGCCTGGGGTGGTGGAGTGGAACCGTGGGCCTTTGGGCGCCAAAGCGGGTTATCCAATTCTCGATCCCCGTACACGGGTGATTCAGGACGATGTAGCCAATTGCCTGAAAAACGCTGATCAGCGTTATGACGCGATTATGCTGGATGTGGACAACGGCCCCGAGGGGCTGACGCAGAAGCGTAACTCATGGCTGTACTCAGCTCAGGGTCTGCAACGTTGCCATCAGGCGCTGCGCAATAAAGGCGTGCTGGCGGTTTGGTCAGCCAGTGCGGACCGGCTGTTCAGCGATAAAGTGCGCAAGGCAGGCTTCAAGGTGGAGGAAGTCCAGGTCTATGCCCACGGTAACAAGGGCACCCGGCACACCATTTGGATTGCCACCAAGCAGTGGAAGCCTTGAGTACATTGCGCACTCAAGGCTGTTTTACTTAGCCGAGCAGTTCAGCAAAGCCTTTGTCAGCCTCCAACACGGCCGGCAACTCATCAAGCAGGCTGGCAACATCCAGCCCGTCAAACAGCGGGCCTTGCAGGGTCTCCAGCGCCTTGTTCATATCCCCCGGGTATTCGCGCAACGCTTCGGCAATCGACACGGCCTGGGCCAGCACCCGCGGTAACGGCATATCAGCCGGTGCCTGGGTTGGGCGGCTCTGGTAGGCAATGGCGTGCTGGATCAGCTCAGGCAACTGCCACTGGCGCGCCAGTTCGGCACCTACTTCAGGGAAGCCAAAGCCCAGTTGCAGCGTTTCCAGTGCCACGCGCTGGGCTGCACCGACGTCCTTACCGTTTTGATTGAGGCGCTCAGCCAGTTCAGGTGCGCCTGTTTGGATCAGCAGCTCGCCAATGTTATGCATCATGCCGCAGGTAAAGGCGATTTCGACCGCCACGCCACGCGTTTTGGCCAGCAGTCGGCTGATACTGGCAACCTGAAAGCTATGCCCCCAGAACCCTTTGAGATCAAAGCCAGGCGGCGCCTGAAACGCGCCCGTCACAGCCGAGGCCAGTACCAGGATGCGCAGGGTGTTGAAACCCAGGCGCATGGCGGCGTCTTCCACACTCGCTGATTCGCGCGAGCCGCGAAAACGAGCGGAGTTGGCCAGGCGTAATACTTTGGCGGCGATCACGGGGTCGAGGGCGATATTGCGGGCAATGCTGTCGACGTTGGTGTGCGGGTTGTCAAATTGTTGGATCAGATCCTGAGCGACTTTAGGAATACAGGGCAAGCTGTGTACTTGAGAAAACAGGGCGCTTATTTCCATGACAAAAGCCTGAATCGACGGTGGGAATTATCACGATAGCAGTGATTTTGCAGTGGCAAGTTTTGCCTCTAGCGGCAAGCTGATCTGAATCAGCCAAGGTGCGGTGAAGCAGCAGGATAGGCGAGTTTTAGGTGGGCAGCCCCACAGGCCAGCGGCGGCCGTGGGGCTTTATCAGGCGGGGGTTAACGGATTTTCAGTTTGCCGATGCGGTCGTTATCCAGGCTGCAGAAATACAGGTAGTCGCCCACCGGCTTGGCCGAGGTGATCATGCGCAGGTGCGTGCCGCTGGTGTCATGCAGGCTCTGAGTGATTTCGCCTTGCTCATTCACGGCGATGACAAAGCCATAGGGCACCGCTTTGGGCCAGAAGGCACGCGGCAGCTTGGCCAACTGCGCTTTGGCCCAAAGCGAGCGGTGCAGCATGTCGGCGTCGGCTTTGCGCGGGGTTGGCAGGGCCACCCAGAAGGTGCCGTTGCGATCGCCCTGCAGGTTGTCCGGCAGGCCTGGCAGGTTGTCGATAAAGATGTCGTGCGTGCCGGCCTTGTCGCCGCTCAGCCAGTAACGGGTGATGCGGTAGCGGTAGGTTTCGTTGACCAGGACAAAGTCTTCGTTGGCCGACAGCGCCACGCCGTTGGCGAAGTACAGGTCTTTGAGCAGTACCTTGGTTTCGCCGTTGGCTGGGTTGTAGCTGAGCAGGCGGCCGTGGGGGCGGGCTTCCAGCAGGTCGAGCAGGTAGTCGGGTTGTTCGAAGTGCGAAGAGGCATCACTGAAATAGATGATGCCGTCGCGGGCGATGTCCAGGTCGTCGGTGAACTTGAACGGCACGCCTTCGGCTTCGGTGGTCAAAACCTTGATCTGCCCCTGGGTATCGATGCTGAGCAAACCCTTGTAAGCGTCGGCGACGATCAGGTTGCCGGCAGCGTCGAAGTCCATACCCAGTGGGCGGCCCTGGGTGTCGACGAAGGTCTCCACGCTGCCATCGGCGTTGATCCGCACAATGCGGCCGTCATGCAGGCCTGCGTACACCAGGCCCTGGGCATCCACCGCGGTGTCTTCCGGTCCGTGCACCTGGCCGCGGCCCAGCAGTTCGGCTTTCATCAGCGTGTCGTTGGGTTCCAGAATGCCGGTCATAGGTGGGATTGCAGGCGCTTCCCAGGCCAGCGGGTCAATCGGGCTGGGTGTGACGGCAAGGTAGATCGCGACCGCCGCAATCAAGGCCGCAAGCAGGCCAAGCAGTTTCTTCATGGTTTTTATTCCCTGTGATGAAGGTGAGCAGATGCGCGCTGGCCAGATTACAGGGTTCATTCGCATCTGTGATGCCCATGGCCAGCAAATGCCCGGCACAGTGCCTGGGCATATATACTGCGCGGCATTCTTGAAGGGAGAGCCATGTGGCGATTGATATTCAGTGGATTGGCGACAACGCCAGTCTGGCGCAGCATTGCGCAACATGGCGCGGCCTGCCGTTTGTAGCGGTGGACACCGAGTTTATGCGGGTCGACACCTTCTACCCGATCGCGGGCCTGCTGCAAGTCAGCGAGGGTGAGCGTGCCTACCTGATCGATCCGCTGCTGATCAGCGACTGGACGCCCTTTGCTGATCTGCTGCAAGACCCCGCCGTGATCAAGGTGCTGCATGCCTGCAGTGAAGACCTGGAGGTTTTCCTGCGCCTGACCGGCAGTCTGCCAACGCCGCTGTTCGATACGCAACTGGCGGCCGGTTACCTCAATCTGGGCTTCTCCATGGGCTATTCGCGCTTGGTGCAGGCGGTGTTGAACATCGACTTGCCCAAGGGCGAAACACGCTCTGACTGGCTGCAGCGGCCGCTGTCGGCCACTCAGGTCAGCTATGCGGCCGAAGACGTGCTGCACCTTGCCGAGGTGTATGTACAACTCAAGGCGCAGCTATCTGCCGAGAAATATGCCTGGGTGCTGGAAGACGGTGCCGAACTGGTGAGCAACTTGCGCCGCGAGACCGACCCACAGCAGGCCTATCGCGAAGCCAAACTGGCCTGGAAACTCTCCCGTCAGCAATTGGCCGTGCTGCAAGCATTGTGCGCCTGGCGTGAAGAGCAGGCGCGTGTGCGCAACCAGCCGCGCAACCGGATTATTCGCGAGCACTCGTTATGGCCCCTAGCGCGCACTCAGCCGGATAACTTGGTGGCGCTGGCGCGGATTGAGGACATGCATCCGAAAACCGTGCGTCAGGACGGCGAGTTTATTCTGCAACTGATCAAACAAACCGCCGCCACACCTGCCGCCGAGTGGCCCGAAGCATTGCCTGAACCACTGCCGCTGGAGGCTGCGACGCTGCTGAAAAAGCTGCGCGCCATTGGTCAGCGTGAAGGTGAGCGCCTGAACATCGCCCCCGAGCTGATGCTGCGCAAGAAAACCCTCGAAGCCTTGCTGAAAACCGGCTACCCGCATGGGCCTTACCAGTTGCCGGAGTCGCTGCGCGGCTGGCGGCGTGAATTGATGGGCCAAGCGTTGCTTGATTGCTTGGCTGCAAACGGAGAGTCCGCGTGAAACGTATTTGCTCAATCTACAAAAGCCCGCGTAAAAACGGCATGTACCTCTACGTGCTGCGCAGCGAAGCCCTCAAGCGTGTGCCGGAAAACCTCCTGGCCGCCTTTGGTCCGCCCGCCCTGGCCTTCGAGATGGTGCTGACGCCGCAACGCACCCTGGCCCAGGAAGACATCCACAAGGTGCTGGCCAATCTCGACGAGCAGGGCTATCACCTGCAAATGCCGCCACCGGAAGATGAATACATCGAGCATTTGCCCGATGAGTTGCTGCGCCGCAACGACCCGATGTAACGATCATGCCCGCCGCTGCAAATACCACCTTGCGCGTGTTGATTGCCGAAGCCGAGCATGCCCGCTACGCCGCGTTGCTGCATGAGTTGGCACCTGAACTTGAGGTGTACGGCACTGCGCAGCCGCTCGAATTGGCGCATTACGCGGCGAGCTGCCCGCTCTGGTTGGGCCAGCCTGATCTGCTCGCGCCTTTGCTGCGTGAGGTCAGGCCGCCGCAGTGGTTGCAATCGACCTGGGCGGGTATCACGCCGCTACTGGCCAACGATTTGCCGAGCGACTACGTGCTCACCCGTGCCGCGGGCATTTTCGGTCAGGTGATGGCCGAGTATGTGCTGGGCCATTTGCTCGCCCATGAGCGTGACTTATTCACGCACTTGAGCGCTCAGCGTGAACAGCGCTGGGAGCGTCGTGCGCCAAAGAGCCTGGCGGGGCGCACCGTGCTGATCGTGGGTACTGGTGATATTGGCCACAGCGTGGCGCAGTTTCTGGCGCCCTTTGGTGCTCGTCTGCTGGGCATTGCCACGCAGCCGCGCAGACTGTTGCCGTTTGCTCAAGTGAGCGACCTGGCGGCGCTGCCTGCGCTGGCAAGTGAGGCGGATTACCTGGTCAACCTGCTGCCGGACACCCCGGCTAGCCGCGATACTTTCGATGCGGCGCTGTTTGCGGCATGCAAGCCCAACGCCGTGTTTATCAATGCCGGGCGCGGGGTGGCCGTGGTCGATGAGGCATTGGTCAGTGCGCTGCAACAGGGGCAACTGGCGGCTGCGGTGATTGATGTCTGCCGTGAAGAGCCGCTGCCGGCCGGGCACCCGTTTTGGACGGCACCGCGTTTACTGTTGACGGGGCACACGGCTGCACCGACCGACCCGCGCCTGCTGGTGCAGTTGTTTATCGATAACCTCAGCCGCTGGCAGGCCGGTGGAGCAATGCGCGGGCAAGTGGACTTTATTCGTGGTTATTAATTAGCCATTCGGCTCGCCGCCCTTGGCCGTTGTTGCCCCAGCCGCTAGACTGCCGGCCTTTTCGCCCCTCACCGTACCCTCATCATGGCCGCCAAAGTCGAACCCTTCTGGAAACGTAAAACCCTCGATCAGCTGGATCAGAACGAGTGGGAATCGCTGTGCGACGGCTGCGGCCTGTGCTGCCTGCAAAAGCTTGAGGATGATGACGATGGCAGCGTTTACTACACGCGCATCGCCTGCAAACTGCTTGATCTGAAAACCTGTCGCTGCACGGACTACAGCAACCGCCGCGCGTTCGTGCCCGACTGTATTCAACTCACCCCGGCCCAGGCAGACCAGTTTCAATGGTTGCCGCCGACCTGCGCTTATCGGCTGGTCAGTGAAGGCAAAGACCTGCTGCTGTGGCACCACTTGGTCTGTGGCGACCCTGAGCAGGTGCACAAGCAACGCATCTCTCAATCCGGGCGCATGCTCAGCGAAAACAGCGTGGCCGAGGATGAGTGGGAAGATCACATGATCTTCCGCGCTGGCTGATCGCTTAAATCTTCCCCCGACCGAACCTTAGCTGCAGGGAGCTTTGTTATGTTGATGCGCCGTCTACTTGTGTCAGTTGCCTTGCTCAGCCTCAGCACGCCGCTGTGGGCGAAGAAGGTCGATCTGGATTACCACGTGCGTTTTTTGCCTGAGACCGAGCAGGCCGAAGTGCGCCTGGTGCTGGAGGATGGCACACGCATCAAGAGCCTGGATTTCGATTTGGGTACGTTGGGTGCTTACAGCGATTTCAGTGCCGACGGCGAGTGGGCGCAGAGCAGCCCCGAGCGCGGTATCTGGACGCCAGCCAAGGGTGAAGCAACCCTGACCTACCGCGTGCGCATCAATCACGAACGTGGCCCCGGCCGCTATGACGCGCGCATCACGGAAAACTGGGCGCTGTTGCGCGGCGACGATCTGGTGCCCTCGGCCAAGCTCAAGCAGGAAGATTTTACGGTGCTGGTTTCGCGCTTGCATTTCACCTTGCCCAAGGGCTGGAAGGCCGTTGAAACCGGCTGGCCGCGCATCGGCAAAAACAAATTTCGCATCGACAACCCACAGCGCAAGTTCGACCGGCCGACCGGCTGGATGGTGGCGGGCAAGATCGGCACACGCCGTGCCAAATTGGGTGAAACCGATGTGACCATCGCTGCGCCAGTGGGAGAGGGCATGCGCCGCATGGATGTGATGACCCTGCTGACGTTTGTCTGGCCGCACGCTCAAGAAGTGTTCCCGCGTGATCCGGGCAAGCTGCTGATTGTCGGGGCGGGCGACCCGATGTGGCGCGGCGGCTTGTCGGCGACCAACTCGTATTACATGCACACCGATCGCCCGCTGGTCAGCGAAAACGGCACCAGCTCACTGGTGCATGAACTGGTGCATGTGTTCAGCCGCATCCGTGCCCGTGATCGCAGTGATTGGATTACCGAAGGCCTGGCCGAGTATTACGCCATCGAACTGATGCGCCGCGCTGGCGGCCTCAGCGAGGAGCGCTACCAAAAAATCCGTGAACAACTGATTCGCTGGAGCAAACCGGTTAACAGCCTGCGCACCGACCGCTCCACCGGCCCGGTAACGGCCCGAGCGGTGTTGCTGCTGCAAGAGCTTGACCGGGAAATTCGCCAGGCCACCAAAGGCACCACCCAGCCGCGCTCGCTGGATGACGTGACCCGTGGCTTGATGCGCCTGGACAAAGCCACCACCCAAGACTTTATCGAGATCAGCGAAAACGTCATGGGCGGTGCTTCCGATGTGCTGGATAACAGGCTGTTGCGCTAACCCCTGCTCTGGGTAAGCATGCGGCGCACTGGCCAATCTGGAGCACCGCATGCGCCGCTTACCGTCTCTCACCGCCTTGCGCACCTTTGAGTGCGCTGCACGGCATGCTCACTTTGGCCGCGCGGCCGCTGAGCTGTGTGTGACCGACAGCGCCGTCAGTCACCAGATTCGTCAACTGGAAGAGCAACTCGGCACCGCTCTGTTTACCCGCGAAGGCCGACAGGTTGTGCCAACGTCCGCCGCACGGCGGTTGCTGCAGCGTTTGCAACAGGCGTTTGAGTTGAGTCGATCCAGCGATCCTCGCTGACCCTGGCACCTATCCACCGGCCGCTGTACGTGCGCAGCTGTACAGCAAAAACGACAATAGCCAGGCCTTTAACCGCGCTTTGATAAGGGCTTTTAGCCGGCTCAAGTCGGGCCTTTAGGGGCTGGCCTGGGGCTTACTTGAGACCAAGGCCAGATTTGGTGTGCAAGCCTTTGGCCATGCGGTCGTAGAGCACCACATTGACGGTAGCGGCAAGATTCATGCAGCCCTGGGTGGGGATGTAGATCACATCTTCACACCAGTCGAGCACTTCCTTGCTTAGCGAGCCATCTTCGGGGCCGAAGATGTAGATGGCGCGGTCGGGGTGGGTGTATTGCGGCAGGGGCCGCGCACCTTCAACCAACTCCACGGCGACCGGGGTGCAACCCAGGGGGATGATCTGCTGCAGGTCTTCCACGCCGATCAGCGGAATATCCATGTAGATGCGCTGGGTGTCGGTAATAAAATCGCGGGCGCGGGCATAACGCTTGCCGCTGTAAAACACCGAGGCGGCGCTGTAGCAACCTGCTGCGCGCATCACCGCGCCGACGTTTTCCGGGGATTTGGGGTTGAACAGGCCGATGCAGGCGTATCTCTTATTGGCCACGGTGGCACTCGCACAGAATTTTCGAAGGGATTTTTGCAGCCGCGCCAAGAGGCGGGCGACAAGAAAGACGCGAGTATACCTGTATGGCTGCGGCCTGATTTTATGTAGGAGCCCGCTTGCTGGCGATGCGACTAACGCTTAGATCGTCACTAAGCGGGCTCACAGCATTGCGCTACTGCTTTTTAAGTCGTGCAGCCAGATCGGCGAAGGGGTTGTGGGTGGCTTGGGCCGTCTTCGGTGTACTCAGCGAGCCTTCGCTGAAGTACTGCTGGTCGGTGTAGCGCGAGTGTTCATTGTCATGACAGAACAGGCAGAGCAGCTCCCAGTTTGAGCCGTCTTGCGGGTTGTTGTCGTGGTTGTGATCGCGGTGATGCACAGTCAACTCACTCAAGCGCTTGCCAGAGAATTCCCGAGCGCAGCGGCCACACACGTGTGGGTACATTTTGAGCGCCTTGTCGCGATAGCCTTCTTCACGCGAACGCTGGTTGTCGGCGAGGATGCGATCAAGCTTGCTGGTGGCGGAAGGGGGGGTATTGATGCTCATCGGGTGTCTCACAGGTTGGCTTTGCAGCAGTCTAGCCTGACCGGCGATCACTTAGAATCGTCAACGCGGCACTTTGCGACTCTTGGCTGTTGAAAGTCTGAGTGCTTACGGATGGCTTCATCGCCACATACTTATGGCCCTCAGACTCATCAGAAGTTAGGCAATGCGAATCAACCTTGTGCTTGCCGTTGTGGCGATCGTCAGCCTGCCAGCGGCCTGGGCTCAGCCGTCCACTGCTCCTGCGCCCGACGCCCCTGGGCGTGCGACGCCGCAGCCCTATGCGCCGGTTGCGCCGATTCATCTGCCGGCACCGAGAGACGGCAACCCACCCCTGTTAAGGGTGCCTGCAGCGCCAGCGGTCAATCCGCCGCGCCGTGATGAAGAGCTACCGTTACTGCGCGAGCAACGGCAGCGGCTCATAACGCCGATGCTTGCACCGCAGGATTGATTCCCTCTCAGGCTAGAAACTGAACCGGCGGATCACCCCCTGCAAGCGCCCAGACATGTCTTGCAGGGCCTGAATCGCCTGCACGATGCCACCTTGTGCAGTGGAGTTTTCTTCGACGATTTGCGCTACCCGCTCGACGTTCATGGCCACTTGTTCGCTTGCTGCCCGTTGTTCCTGTAGCGAGACAGAAATACCGCTTACGGCCTGCAGCGACTCATTCAAGGCGATGCGAATATCACTCATCGAGTTGCCTGCCTGATCCACCAGTTGGGTGCCGATGCTCACGCGCTCACAGCCAGCCGCCATGCTGCTTTTGGCTTTGTTCATGCCGCTGGAGATGGCTTCAACCAACGCTACGATTTCGGTGGTGGAGTGGGCGGTGCGTCCGGCCAGGCTGCGCACCTCGTCAGCCACTACGGCAAAGCCGCGACCTTGTTCGCCAGCACGGGCAGCTTCTATGGCGGCGTTGAGGGCGAGCAAGTTGGTTTGCTCGGCAATGCCGCGAATAACATCGACAATGGCGCTGATGTTGCGTGATTGGTCGGCGAGGGTGCCGACATCGTGTGAGCTTTGCGCTACCAGTTCAGCGATCAGGTGCATCTCTTCGGTGGCCCGCGCCATAACGCTGATACCTTCATCGGTCATGTCACCGGCTTTTTTCGCCATGTCATAGGTTTGCTGGGCGCTTTCAGCAATGTGGTTAATGCTGACTGCCAACTCTTCAACGGTGGCAGCCATGACTGCGGCGGTATCACTTTGTTCATTGGCGCTGGTCAGCACTTGTTCGGATGACGCTGCCAGTTGCAGCGTGGCACATTCAATTTGCTCGGAGGCTTCGCCAATATTGCCGATCATGTCTTGCAGCCCGCGTCGCATGGCTTGTACTGACTTCATCACACCTGTCATAACCTGGTTTCCCAAGCTTTTGCCCGCTTCAAGGCGGCCTTCGGCAATCCGTGCGCTGATGGCCTCAAGTTCGCCGGGCTCTGCGCCCAGTTTTTGATTCATCAGACGGACGAAATACAGTACCTGCACTACGCCAAGCACAAATGCACCGAGCAACACTGCGATGCTCAGGCTGAGGTTTCGACTATAGGTGGCTTGGCCCAGCTGATACTGATGCTGAGCCTCGACCAATTGCACGTCGATGAGCTTGGCGAATGCTTCCGATAATGGATCAATCAAGGGGTGCAAGCGTCGGCTGGCGAAGGCTTCAAGGCCTGGCTGGTCGTCTCGGCTGAGCAGGCTTTGCAGCTCATTGAGCGGTTGCTTGGCTTGTTCCATCAGCGGTTTGATCTGGACGATGAGCTCCTGCTTCGCGTCGATCAGCTGCGTGGCCAGGTAGGCCTGCCAGGTGAGGTTGATGCGTTGTTGTGCCTGTTCGATTAGCTGCTGGGCGGTGTTGTTATCCAGTTCACCGCTGCGTGCCTTGTGTGTGGCATCAACGATGTTGACGGCATACAAATCGGCGACCAACTTAAGGTCGCGCAGCGGTACGACACGATCCAAGTACACCGTTTGCAGACCCTTAACGGTGGCTTGCAGGCCATACAGTCCAAGCCCGCCGACACAGATCAAGCCCAGCAGCAAACAGCCGGAGAGAAAAAACAAATGGGTTCTGATTTTCCAGTTTTTCATCGCAAAGCATCCCTGTTGAGCCGTCAGCAAGAGGACTGGCAAAACGAGCACATGCGCAGTCAACGTGCTGCTCAGCGTAGATGAAAGGTTGCGTTTGTCTGGTTAAATCTGGGTGGGTGGTCAAGTAATTTTACGCCCTAAAAAGTCTATTTTTAGAGCGTTTGATTATGGTGTGGGTAGCCGTTTACCGGCTCAGTCCGCTTGTTTGCTGATCGGCTCCAGCGCCGATAATCTTCAGGATAAAAGCGTACTCCAGTGCAGCATCTTTGAGCGCCTGGTAGCGGCCGCTCATGCCGCCATGCCCGGCCTCCAGTTCGGTTTTCAGTAGCAGCAGGTTGTTGTCGGTTTTATGGGCACGCAGCTTGGCCACCCATTTGGCGGCTTCCCAGTACTGCACGCGGCTGTCGTTGTAGCCGGCCACCGCGAGAATCGCCGGGTAGGCTTGGGCCTGCACGTTTTCATAGGGCGCGTAGCCCTTGATTCGCTCGAAGACGTCCGGTTGGTTCGGGTCGCCCCATTCGTCGTACTCGGTAACGGTCAGCGGCAGATCGGGGTTTTGCATGGTGTTGAGCACATCAACAAAGGGCACTTCGGCGATGGCGGCGGCGAACAGTTCCGGGCGCTTGTTCAATACCGCGCCCATCAACAAGCCACCGGCACTGCCGCCACTGATCACCAATTGGCTGGGCTGGGTGTAACCGCTGTCGATCAGGTGTTCGGCGCAGGCAATAAAGTCGCTGAACGAGTTGTGCTTATGCTCAAGTTTGCCCGCGCGATACCAGGCTTCACCCAACTCGCCGCCACCGCGCACATGGGCGATGGCGAAGACAAAGCCGCGATCAAGCAGGCTGAGGCGTGCATGGGAGAACCACGGGTCGAGGCTTTCGCCATACGCGCCATAGCCATAGAGGTAGAGCGGGGCGCTCTTGCCGAGAACCTCTCGCTTGGCTACCAGGCTGATCGGCACCTGGGTGCCATCCGGGGCCGTGGCCCACAGGCGTTGGCTGACATAGTGGTCGGCATCAAAGTCGCCCAGCACCGGGGTTTGCTTGAGCACTGCTTGTGCGCCTGTAGCCAACGTCAGTTGACGCACTTGGGCGGGGCGATTGAGTGCTTCATAACGCAAACGAATCACATCGCTGTCAAACTCCAGGCTGTCCTGCACATACAGGCTGTAGGCGGCATCCGGCAGTTGCACGCGGTAGGCTGCCTGGCCTTGGGGTTGCACCTCAATAATCGGCAGACCATTTTCACGCAGGCTGAGTATCAGTGCTTGGTGATTAAGGCCCATGCCTTCCAGCATCACCTGCGGATCATGCTCGCGCAGCAGTTGCCAGTGCGCGCGGCTGGGCGCGGATTCGCTGGCGCTGAACAGGGCGAAGTTGATGCCGTGTTGGTTGCTGCGGATCAACCAGCGCCACTGGCCGTCTAGCAGGCCGTGGTCGAGGTCGTATTCATGGCCCTCTTCACGCGGGGCCACACAGCTGAACGCACCTTGCGGCGTGGCGGCATCGAGGATCCAGGCTTCGCTGGTGGTTTTGCTGCCCAACAGCAGAATCAGTTGGCGTTCGGAACTGCTGCGGTAGCAGCTGAGGAAAAAGCGCCCATCCGCTTCGTGGAACACCAGTTCAGCCGCGTCGCTGCCGAGATGATGGCGATAGAGCTTGTGCGGCCGGTGCGTGTCATCCAGCTCGCCAAAGAACAGCGTCTGGCTGTCATTGGCCCAGGTCATGCTGCCGTCGCAGTCATCAAAGGGCAGCTCGATCAGGCTGTCGTCGGCCAGTTCCTTGACGAACAGGCGGTAGATTTCTTCGCCGCTGGTGTCCAGGCTGTAGGCCAGGCGCTGATGATCGGGGCTGATGCTGAACGCCCCGAGCGAGATAAAACCGCCTTCGGCCAACGCGTTGGGATCGAGCAGTAACTGCTCGCTGCTTTCATCCACGCTCAGCGAGCCATCGGTAGGTTTGCGGCAGCGGTAATGCCGTGGGTATTCGTCACCTGCGGTGGTGCGCTGGTAATACAGATACGGCCCCCACGGCGATGGCAGGCTGAGATCGGTTTCGCGGATGCGTCCTTTGATCTCTTGAAACAATCTTTCACGCAGGGGCAATTGCTCGCTCATCTGCCGTTCCAGGTAGGCATTTTCAGCCTTGAGATGGTTGAGCACTTCAGTGCTGTCGCGGTTTTCCAGCCAGCGGTAGGGGTCGGCGCTTGCGTCGAGGCGGGCGATGGGGGCGTGGTGCATGCAGCAACTCCTGTGGATGTAGGCCGACAGCGGGGCGTCGAAGGGCCAGTGCAAAACCGGCTAGGTGTCGGCCCTGCGGTGTTAATAACAGGCGCGGCCTGCGCATTTGCCAGCGGTAAACGTCGCAGTCGCGCCTGTTTTTGCCGTGTACGCCGCTCGTGCGCGCGCGTTTGATCGGGTTCAAAGCAGGCAAAAGCCGCTATGATAAGCGACCGCTTCGCCGGTCGGCTGCTGAAATCTGCGCAGCCCTGTGCTGTCCGCCCCGATGGGCGTCAATGTCTGAGAATGTGCGTGTTATGAACGAAAATGACTACCAGCTCGCCTGGGGTGCCTACCTGATTGCAGCCTTTGGCTGTCTGTTAGTGTGGTTGAAGCTCACCAGCTGGATGTGGCGTTACCTGCGTGAGCCCCTGCGCGTGCTGGTGCTGGTGCTGTTGTTCACGCCCACCATCGTTGACCCCGGCCAAGAGCTCTTTGCCCCGGCGGTGGCCATTACCGCCATGGACCTGCTGCTGGATGTGGGTAATAACGCCTGGCGTGCCGTGGCCGATCTGAGCATGTACGGGTTAATTGCGTTTGCCCTGTACCTGCTGTTTGTCGCGATTCGTTGGCCACTAGAGCGTTGGTGGTCGGCGCGAAAAGGCGCAGCGCCAAGCAGCGGCAACGAACCCACCCTGCGTGAACTCACCGCCCGCGACCAGTTCGATGCTGGAGACACCCGCTTTGATGCGCGCGGTGACCGCCGCCTGAAGGTTGAGCCGCGTTTGTAGTGACGCGCCTTGGCCTGTTTTAGAGCCATGGCGTTGGTTTTCCCGCTTGGGTTTTGCATCCTAAATCAATACAAAATGCAAGGCTTTACCTTGGCAGAAAAAGGAGTAGAGTTGCGCGCCTTTCCGGCCACCGCTGCTTCTTATGCCTCGCGCAATCACTCGACTGTCCGCTGTCACACCCACCACGCCCCGCCTGCCAACGCGTTTAGCGCTCTGGCTGCTGGACAATTCACACCTCGGCCATACCCCCAGCGTGAAGCGCTTTGCCGGGCGTTTGCTCAAGCAACCGGCCTTGCAAGGCGAGGTGCAGGCGCAAACCCGGCTGGGGCAGATGCTCTGCCGTGATTGTGGCAACCCGCGTGATCGCCGCATGGGCGTTGAACTGTTGCGTCAGGCGGCGCGTGCCGGGGATCTGGATGCTCAATTGACCCTTGGCCAGCTCTACAACCAGCCGCGCACCCTTGAGCCGTTGCAGGCCCGTCACTGGCTGGAACTGGCCGCTGGGCAAGGCTCGGCAGAAGCGAAGCAACTGCTTAAACAGCTCTGACGCTGACGCAAGGTACTGGTTATACTGCCAGTACTTTTTGCGGAGCTGCGTATGCCATTTGATCTGTCCACCGCGCTGACCCCTGCGCTGCTGGGTTTCGCCATGGCGGCCTTGCCGCTGGTTTATCTGGCGTGGACGCTGCAACGCCGTCTGGCCAACCAGCAGTTAACTTTCAGTCTTATGCAAGAGCGCCTGAGTAATGCGCAGTTGGCGCAAACCGGTCTTGCCGCGCAACTGGACGATAGCCGTGAAGAAATCGGCGCGCTCAGCGAGATCAAGGCCGATCAACAAGCCGAGCTTGCCGCCTTGCGCCGTGAAGCCGATTTGCTGCAACAAGAGCGGCAGATTGCCCGCCAAGCCGCCCAGGCCTGGCAGGCACAACGTGAGCAGCAGGAAGCAGAAATCCGCCGCTTGGATGCCCAGCGCGCCGCCCTCAGTGCCGAACTCAAAGAACAACAAGACAGCCACCAGCAACGTTTGAGCGACCTGCGGGGCTCGCGTGAAGAGTTGCGCGCGCAGTTTGCCGAGTTGGCGGGCAAGATTTTCGATGAGCGCGAGCAGCGTTTCAGCGAAACCAGCCAGCAGCAACTCGGTCAGTTGCTCGACCCGCTCAAGGAGCGCATTCAATCCTTCGAAAAACGTGTTGAAGAGAGTTATCAGCAAGAAGCACGCGAGCGCTTTTCCCTGGGCAAGGAGCTGGAGCGTTTGCAGCAGCTCAACCAGCGCCTGGGGGACGAAGCCAATAACCTGACCCGCGCCCTCAAAGGTCAGAAAACCCAAGGCAATTGGGGCGAGCTGGTGCTGGAGCGGGTGCTGGAGCATGCGGGGCTGGAGAAGGGCCGCGAATACCAGACGCAAGTCAGCCTGAAAAGCGCCGATGGCGAGCGCTTCCAGCCGGATGTGCTGATTCAGCTGCCGGGTGACAAGCAGGTGGTGGTGGACGCCAAAGTCAGCCTGACGGCCTTTCAACAGTTTATTGCTGCTGATGATGAGCCCAGCCGGCAACAGGCGTTGAAACAGCATGTGCTGTCGCTGCGCAGTCACCTCAAGGGGCTTTCGCACAAGGATTATCAACGCCTTGAAGGGCTGCACAGCCTGGATTTTGTGCTGCTGTTTGTACCCATCGAAGCGGCATTTTCGGCGGCCTTGCAGGCGGACCCGGGGTTATTCCAGGAAGCCTTTGATCAGCACATTGTCATCGTCAGCCCCACCACCTTGCTGGCCACGCTGCGCGTGATCGACAGCCTGTGGCGTCAGGAGCGGCAGAGCCAGAATGCCCGCGAAATTGCCGAGCGGGCCGGGGCGCTGTACGACAAGTTTGTCGCCTTTATTCAGGATTTGGACGAGATGGGCGCGCGCCTGCAGCAGCTTGATAAAGCCTATGCCGGGGCGCGCAACAAGCTCTGTGATGGCCGTGGCAACCTGATCAGCCGGGTGGAAAACCTCAAGCTGCTGGGCGCGCGTGCCAGCAAGAGTCTGCCTGCCGATTTGCTTGAGCAGGCCGCGGGCGTGCGCGAGCTGGATGCGCAACCCGCGCCATAGCGCTGCACGCGGGTTGTGATAGCACGCTAGTTACGCCTGTCGATGCTCCCGGAATCCACCGCTGCTGTGAATTCGCGCAACCAGGCGGCCAGTTGTTGCGGTTCGGCCAGCAGTTGCCAATGACTGGCCAGCACTTCACGGCGTTTAAGATTCGCGGCCCAGCGCGGCAGATGTTGGAACAACTGTGGGCGCACAAAGCGGTCAGCGCTGGCCACGATCAACTGCACAGGTACTTCGGTATGGCGCTGGCGTGGGCGAAACAGGCGGCGGATAAAGTTGGCCCGATAGAGTTTGACCCCGTGCACACCGTCACTGAGCTGAGTGGGGTTGATGCTGACGTGATTCAGCCCCTCCAGCTTGCGCAATACCCCGGCTAGGCCCGATCCAGGCCCAGCGCCAGATGAGTTCAGGCAAGTCCAGCCCTTGGTTGGGGCGTTGCGATGCGTAAGTGGCCTGTTTTATTGCAACAGCAATACCGCCGCGCCAGCCAACAAGCGGCAGGCCATCACCGGCAGCGTCAGCAATGCCAGCTGGCGACCGCCGATCAGCGCCACCAGAAAGCCTTTGACCAGGCTGTTGCTCAGTGCGGCAAGAAAAATGCCGTTGACCGCCACCTGAGCGTGCAAGTCGCTCTGTGCGCTGCGGGCCAGCGACAGGGTGATGGCATCCACGTCAGCCAGGCCGGACACCAGCGCGACCAGGTACACGCCCACATCACCGAGCCAGCGTTGTGCGCCTTCAACCAGCAGCAGAATCAGCGCCAACAGCGCGGCAAAACGTAGCGCCGGACCGATTTCGAAGGGGTTTTTCAGCGGTGGTTCGGCCTGTTCCTCAGCCTCCATCCCGGCGCGGCGAAAGTACAGCAGTGCGCCCACGGCATACACCAGCGTGGCGGTTGCCAATGGCCACAGCAGTGTTGGCAGAAGGCTGGCGTTGATAAGACCTACTTCCAGCAGCACGCGGGGAAACATCAGCGCCGAAGTGGCGAGCAGGCCACAGGCCAGAATGGCATTCAGATTGCGCCCTTGGGCCAGGCGCGCCAGGGTGATGGTCATCGCGGTGGACGACACCACACCGCCGAGCAATGCGGTAATCAACAGCCCTCGACGCATGCCCACCAAGCGAATGGCCACATAGGCGGCAAAACCGATGCTGGCGATCAGCACCACCATCCACCAGATGGCGTAGGGGTTGAATGTCTGCCAAGGGCCGTAACCTTGGTTGGGCAGTGCGGGCAGCAGCACCAGCGAGATAAACAGCAGCTTCAACGCCCCGGAGAGTTCCGCCTCATTAAGTTGGCGCAAGGCACCATGCAGCGATTGCTTCAGGCTTAGCAGCAAGGCCACCGCCACAGCACCGGCCGCCGCCAGCCCGGCGTAACCCGCCATGGACAGGCTGCCAAGGATAAAGGTGATCAGCAGCGCTACTTCACTGGTCAGGCCCATGTCGCCCAGGCGTTGCAGCTCGCCAAAGTAGGAGGCCACGACCAAAATGGCGAAACCGGCGAATACCGCAGCCCAAGCCGCGACACCAAAGTGGTTACCCAAGAGCATGGCAAATGCACCCAGCAGACTGCTCAAGGCAAAGGTGCGTATGCCAGCCACCAATTGTGAATCTTCGATGTTGCGGCCTTGCCAGCCGCGCTCGGCACCAATCAGCAGGCCTGCCGCCAATGCGCTGGCAAAATTCAGCAGGGTGTCGAGGGCTTCTGGCATGGGCACTTCCTGAGTGACGAATGTTCGCAGTTTAGTCAGCGCCGGGCAGGCGGTGTTGAGGTAAATCAGCTGGCTGCTGGTTGATTGCGCAAGATTATCCAAGACGCTGTGCGCGTGATGCGGCAGGCTATGTCGCTCAAGGAGGGCACATGAGCCGTTTGCAGCAGTTTGGTTATGGGTGTCGCGACAGCCTCGCGATGATTGTCGGCATTGTGCCGTTCGGCCTGATCTACGGGGCGCTGGCCAGTTTGGCCGGGCTGACCCTGTGGCAGGCGCTGGGTATGTCGCTGCTGGTGTATGTCGGTTCGGCGCAGTTTATTGCCATTAGCCTGCTGACGTTAGGCAGCGGTGCGCTGGTGATTTTGCTCACTACCTTTGTCGTTAATCTGCGTCATGTGCTCTACAGCGCGGCGTTGCAGCCTTATGTCGGAGGCTTGCCGCAGCGCTGGCGGTTGCCGTTGGCCTTTGGCCTGACCGATGAAACCTTCGCCGTGGTGCAGCGCCGCTACCTGGCGCGCGGCATGGCTGATTATGGCCAGTGGTATCACGCGGGCGTGGCCTTGGCGCTTTATCTGTCTTGGGTGGGTAGCTCGCTGGTGGGCGCGTTGCTTGGCCAGTCGGTGCCGAACCTGGCGGGCTGGGGATTGGATTTCGCCATGTTGGCGACTTTTATTGGCATCGTGGTGCCAGCGCTGCGTAACCAACCGCAGATTGCCGCCGCGCTGGTGGCCAGTGCCGTGGCGCTGCTTTGTCACGCCTGGCCCTACAAATTGGGGCTGATGGCGGCGGCGCTCAGCGGTATTGCCATCGGTGTGTGGCTGGAGCAGCGGCAAACGCGTATGAGCAACGGGGAGGCCGGGTGATGGAGGTCTGGTTACTGATTCTGGGCATGGCGCTGATCACCTTTGCGATTCGTTACAGCCTGTTCGCCTTTCCTGATTTGCGCTTTCCACCCTTGGTGCGCCAGGGGCTGCATTACGTGCCGACGGCGGTGTTGAGCGCGATTGTGTTACCCGGCATGTTGATCCCTGACGGCCAGCAATGGGCCTTCAATAGCGAGAATGCCTACCTGCTGGCGGGTGTGGTGACGATTGCCATTGCTGCGTTGACAAGGCACTTGCTGGCCACGATTGGCGGCGGTTTGCTGGTGTTTTTTGCCCTGCGTGCGCTGCTCGGGCAGCTGCCGGTGTAGCGATCAGGCCACAATAAATACGCGAGGCTGTGGCTTTGCCCAGGCGTGATGCAGTCAAATGAGTCATTACTCTCTTCACCACCGCAGGCAGGAACACGGACGATGAGCGAACAATCTCAATTCGCATTGCTGGGTAAAAAGCGCTTTTTGCCATTTTTCGTGACCCAGTTGTTGGGCGCGTTTAATGACAACATCTTCAAGCAATCGCTGATTCTGGTGATCTTGTTCAAGATCAGCGCCAGTGCCGACAAAGGCTTGCTGGTTAACCTCTGTGCATTGCTGTTTATCCTGCCGTTCTTCCTGTTTTCGGCCCTGGGCGGACAGTTCGGCGAGAAATTCCCCAAGGACTCGCTGATTCGCGCCATCAAGTTGGCTGAGATCATCATCATGCTGCTGGGGGCGCTGGGTGTGTTGCTCGGTAACCTGCCGCTGATGCTGGCGGTGCTGTTTGCCATGGGCACGCAATCGGCCCTGTTTGGCCCGGTGAAGTATTCCATCCTGCCGCAGCACCTCAGTGAGCAGGAGTTGGTGGGGGGTAATGCGTTGGTGGAAATGGGCACCTTTCTCGCCATCCTCGCGGGCACCATCGGCGCTGGCATTATCATGGCCAGTAGCGGCTATGCGCATATTGTCGCTACCAGCGTGGTGATTGTCTCGGTGCTGGGGTATCTGGCCAGTCGCGCTATTCCGGCGGCCTCGGCGGCTATGCCGCAACTCAAGCTGGACTGGAACATCCTGCGTCAGTCCTGGTTAATCATGAAGCTCGGCCTGGGCCAGCGCCCGGCGGTGTCGCGCTCGCTGGTGGGTAATTCGTGGTTCTGGTTTCTCGGCGCGGTGTACCTGACGCAGATTCCGGCCTACGCCAAAGAGTGGCTATACGGTGATGAAAGCGTGGTGACGCTGATTCTCACGGTGTTTTCGGTCGGCATTGCCTTGGGCTCGATGCTCTGTGAGCGCATGAGCGGGCACAAGGTTGAAATCGGCCTGGTGCCCTTTGGCTCCATTGGCTTGACGGTGTTTGGCATCGCTCTGTGGTGGTTTTCCGGTGGCTTTCCAGAAGCTGCCGAAGCGCACGATTGGCTGGCAGTGCTGAGTTATCAGCAGGCCTGGTGGATTTTGGGTTCGATCCTGGGCATTGGCCTGTTCGGCGGCTTTTATATTGTGCCGCTGTATGCCTTGATCCAGTCGCGCACGGTTGAGCATGAGCGGGCGCGGGTGATCGCCGCCAACAACATCCTCAATGCGCTGTTTATGGTGCTATCGGCGATTGTATCGATTTTGTTCCTGACGGTGGTCGAGCTGTCGATCCCGCAGCTGTTTTTGACCATTTCGCTGATGAACATCGCGGTCAACAGCTACATCTTCAAGATTGTCCCTGAATTCAGCATGCGCTTTATGATCTGGCTGCTTAGCCATTCCATGTACCGCGTTGAACACAAGGGGCTGGACGCCATTCCGGACGAAGGCGCGGCGGTGCTGGTGTGCAACCACGTGTCATTCGTCGATGCGCTGCTGATTGGCGGGGCGGTGCGCCGGCCCGTGCGCTTTGTCATGTACTACAAAATCTACAACCTGCCGGTGCTCAACTTTATCTTCCGCACTGCGGGCACCGTGCCGATTGCTGGCCGCCATGAAGACCTGCTGATTTACGACGCAGCGTTCAAGAAAATCGCCGAGTACCTGCGTAACGGCGAGTGGTGTGCATCTTCCCGGAAGGCAAACTGACCAGCGATGGTGAGCTCAATGAGTTCAAGAACGGCATCGAACGCATCATTCAGGAAAACCCCGTACCGGTGATTCCCATGGCCTTGCAGGGTTTGTGGGGCAGCTTTTTCAGCCGTGACCCACACAAGGGCTTCTTCAAGCGCCTGTGGTCGCGCATCACCCTGGTGGCTGGCGAGCCGGTTGCTGCAGAAGCCGTTAAAAGCGAGCTGTTACAAGCACAGGTGGCGACGCTGCGCGGTGACCGGCGTTAGTTAAGACGCTTTAGCGACAGGGCTGGTGCGCACCACCAGCCACAGCGCCAGAGCGATCAGCACACCGCCGTAGAGGTAGGCCCACGACAGCGGCTCGTCGAGCAACAGTGCGCCCCAGAGCACGCCGAAAGGCGGGATCAAAAAGGTCGTGGTGCTCGCCTTGATCGGGCCGATGTCACTGAGCAAACGGAAATACAGCACGTACGCCAGCGCCGTGCAGAGCAAACCCAGCCCCGCCAATGACAGCCACACCTCAAGCCCACCCCAACTGGCAGGCGGTTGCAGCCATAGCGAACCGCCAAACAACGGCAGCAGAAACAGGCTGGCACCGGCCAGGCTGGCCAGCGCGGTGAGGCGGTTATCCAGGCCACCTTGCAGGCCGATCCAGCGCCGGGTGAGAAAGCCCGCCACGCCATAACAGGCCGTTGCAATCAGGCAGGCTGCCGCGCCCAATAGCAGGTCGAGGTCGAACGCGACAGGGCCGGTGCGGGTCAGAACGGCCACGCCAAACAATCCAATGGCCACCCCAGCGGCTTTACTCAGGGTCAGGGCTTCAGCAAAAAACAGCATGCCGATCAGTACACCCATCATCGGTGTGGTGGCATTGAAGATGGCCGAGTAGCCAGCGGGCAACACCAGTGCGGCCAGGCAGTACATGGCCGATGGAATGCCAGCATTGATCACCCCCAGCATCAGGCAATGCTTGAGTTTGCCGTTGAACTGCCAGCGCACGCGCATCAGCCAGACAATTGCGAGTAAACCGAGCAGCCCGATACTGGCACGAAAAAATGCCGTGGGCATGCTGCCCAGTACGGGCGCAACGATGCGCATAAACAGAAAGCTTGCGCCCCAGATGGCGGCAAGCACTAGCAGTCGGGCCAGGTCGGCAGGGCGCACAACAAACTCCGCAACACAGAAAAAGGCCGGGCAGTGTTGCCGGGCTGTTGCGCCAAGGCAATTCGAAATGCGCTTTCAAGGCCGTGGCTTGGCAATATTTCGTCGTAGATAAGCGCGTATCCGGGTATTGCTGGCTTTAACTTGGCCCGGTCACTGGATAAGCTCGGTGAAATGTCCGCATCTCATCCGCAGGGGTTTCTTATGCCACAGCAATGGCCGGCCAGCGCGATTGCCACGCTTATCCTCCAAGGCTTCGACGATTATCGCGAGCAGTTCCGGCAGGTCACCAACGGCGCGCGGGTGCGTTTTGAGCAAGCTCAGTGGCAGGAAATTCAGCAGGCTTCCGCTCAGCGCATCGCCCTCTATGAAGCGTTTGTCAGCACCGTCAGCGAGCGTTTACGTACTGCCTATGCCGCACAGGTGCTGTTGGATGTGGAGAGCTGGCCGCTGGTGAAGTCGGCGTATATCGCCCTGATCGATCGGCGCTACGACGATGAACTGGCGGAAACCTGGTTCAACTCGATCTTCTGCGGCTTGTTCAGCCATGACCAGATCAACGACGGCTGCACGTTTATCCACACCACGCGCCCCGCGCTGCGGGTTAATGAGCGTGCGCCGCAAACCCGTGTGTATGAACCCAAAGGGGGTATGGAGCAGGCGCTGCGGCAGATTTTCACCGACTTCAGCTTTGAGGTTGGTTACGAAGACCTGGAGCGCGACCTGTCGCGCTTGCTCAAGCAATTACGCGACAACCTGCCCGATTGGGTGTGCAAAGACCCCGCCCTGCGCATTGAGCTGTTCGCCTCACGCTTGTATCGCAACAAAGGGGCGTATCTGGTTGGGCGCATCTTTACCTGCGACGAGCAATGGCCGCTGGTGATCCCACTGCTGCACCGCGAAGGGCAGGGTATTCAGATTGATGCGCTGATCACTGATGAGGCTGAGGTATCAATCATCTTCTCTTTCACGCGCTCTTATTTCATGGTGCGTGTCGGCTATCCGGCGGAATTTGTAGGCTTCCTCAAGCGCATTCTGCCCGGCAAGCACATTGCCGAGCTGTACACCTCTATCGGCTTTTATAAACACGGTAAGTCGGAGTTTTACCGCTCGTTGATCAACCACCTGGCCACCACCGATGACAAGTTCGTCATGGCCCCCGGTGTGCGCGGCATGGTGATGAGCGTGTTCACCCTGCCGGGCTTCAACACGGTGTTCAAAATCATCAAAGACCGCTTCTCGCCGTCGAAGAACGTCGACCGCGGCACGGTGATCGAGAAGTACCGCCTGGTCAAAACCGTCGACCGGGTAGGGCGCATGGCCGATACCCAGGAGTTTTCCGACTTCCGCTTTCCGCTGAGCAAATTTGATCCTGAATGCCTGGCGGAGCTGTTGGACGTTGCGCCATCGACCGTCGAAGTTAAAGGCGACACGGTGCTGGTGCGCCATTGCTGGACCGAGCGGCGCATGATTCCGCTCAATCTATATGTAGAAAGTGCCAGCGAAGCGCAGGTGCGAGAAGCCCTGGATGACTATGGGCTGGCGATCAAACAGCTGGCGGCGGCGAATATTTTCCCTGGCGACATGCTGCTGAAGAACTTTGGCGTCACCCGTCACGGCCGGGTGGTGTTCTACGATTACGACGAAATTTGCTTCCTCACTGAAGCCAACTTTCGGCGGATTCCGCCACCGCGTTACCCAGAGGATGAAATGGCCTCCGAGCCTTGGTATTCCGTGGCGCCAATGGATGTTTTCCCTGAGGAGTTTCCGCCGTTTTTGTTTGCCGACATGAAGCAGCGCCGGCTGTTCAAGGAGTTGCATGGCGACCTCTATGACGCGGACTACTGGAAGAGCCTGCAAGAGGCGATTCGCGCTGGCAAGGTGATCGATGTGTTCCCTTACCGGCGCAAAGATCAGGCCGATAAGGAGTACTAGAGTCGATGCGTCAGGCGATCAGCCTACTGGCTGCTGGGGTTGCCGCATTGGCGCTAACCCCGGTTGCTCAGGCACAAACAGCCCCAGCATCGGCGCTCGAACTAGCGCCCTTGCTGATTACCAGCCCGCGCACTGACGCACGCTGGTTAAGCAGCCCAGCCGCTGTCAGTGTGCTGGATGCCGGCTCGACGCCCGGTGAACAGGCGCTCGCTCTCGACACCTGGCTGGCCCGCGTGCCAGGGGTGTTTAGCCTCAACCGATATAACCTTGCGCAAGGCCTGCGCCCAGCCATTCGCGGTTTCGGCGCACGGGGCAACTTTGGTGTGCGCGGCATCCGCGTGCTGGTGGACGGTGTGCCGCTGACCATGCCCGATGGCCAGACCGAACTTGATGGGCTGGACCTGGGTCTGGTCGAACGGGTGGAGGTGCTGCGCGGCCCGGCCTCGGTGCTGTACGGCAATGCTGCTGGCGGCGTGTTGGCCATCGAAACCCGCCAGCCGCCCACTACGCCCTCCATGCAGTTGGATGTCAGTGCCGCCGGTTTTGGCTATCAACGCGCGCGCGCCGAAGTGGGCGGCAGCGAGGCTAATGTGGGCGGCCTGTTGGCGTTTACCAGCACCACGCTGGAGGGCTATCGGCCACAAAGCCAGGCGCATACCAACACCCTGACCGGCAAGGCGCAGTGGTACAGTGACAAAGGCCAGTTGCGCCTTAATTTCAATGCCATCGATAACCGGGCCGAAGACCCAGGCGGGCTTACGGCCGCTCAGGTCAAGGCGGATCGTCGGCAGGTGGCAGCGAATAATCTTCGGTTTAATGCGGATGAATATATTCGTCAGCAGCGTCTGGGCTTGGTCTGGGATGGTTTCGCGGCGGGTGCCGATAAGTACCAACTGCGCAGTTATGCGGGGCATCGTGAGTTTGGCAATCGGCTGGGCTTTGAGCGCAGCGGGCAAACCACATTCAGCCGCTATTTCGGCGGGATTGGTGGGCAGTACAGCCATCACCGCGAGCTAATCGGTTTACCCCATAAAATCACCACCGGTTTCGACCTTGAGGCGCAACAGGATGACCGGCGTCGCTATGACAATCTATTTGGCGAGCGGGGAACACTGCGTCAGCAGCAGGATGAGTCGGCCATGAGCACAGGGCTGTTTATTGAAGATCAGATCGACCTCAGTGCGCAGTGGCAAGCCACGCTGGGCTTGCGTTATGACCAGCTACGGCTGGCGGTGGATGACTTCTATCTGCTCGATAACCGTGATGATTCAGGCTCAATCAACCTGCGCGACTGGAATTACAGCGCCGGTTTGAGTTATCGCTTTACCCCCCAACAAGCGGTTTATGCGCGGCTGGCGACCTCATTTGAAACCCCCACCATCAACGAGTTGGCCAACCCGCAGGGCGGCGGCTTCAATACCGCGCTGCAACCTGCGCAGGCGTTAAGTCGCGAACTTGGCATCAAAGGCGAATGGCCAGCCCTGCGCTATGCCCTGGCGCTCTATCGCATCGATCTGCAAGACGAACTGGTGGGGTTCAGTTTGCCGGCTCAGTCCGGCCGTAGTTTTTTCAGTAATGCCGGTGCATCACGCCGGGACGGCGTGGAGCTGAGCCTGGATTGGCAACTGGCAGATGCCTGGCGCTGGTCACTGGCCTACGCCTATAACCGTTATCGCTATATCGACTATCAGCGGCTAGCAGCCTGTCGGACTTGAGTCCCGCAGACAGATAGAGCATTGGCTTTTCCGGAAATCAGGCATTTTTTGCCAATTTACCCGGATTTATGCCTGTTTTTTGCTCAATTTCTGATTTGCGGGCGTAATACGGCCATGCGCTTCAAGT
>CAMCJM010000025.1 GCA_945874835.1 Pseudomonas synxantha
GGCACTCAGCAGGCTTTGTATATGAGCCCACTCGGTATCGCTTAACTGGCTTCTGTCGGTCATGGCAAAAGCCAGATTCTAGCCGGTGGCTTACGTCAACAGAACCTAGGGCGCCATACACCGGTCTATAACCCGCATACGTTTATGGCGCGGCGTGTAACCCACCAGGCGAGCGATCGCGTTGCGCCTCTGGTGGGTTACGCCGCGTCTTAAATGGCGTGGTGTTTGGCAATGGCGGCAAGCGGCTAACCCACCCTACGCGCCTCCCACAATCGAATGCGTGCCGGGCGGTGGATGAAAATAGCGCCATCCACCCTACAAAACAGGAGTGACGATGAACCTCGAAAGCAAATGGCTGGAAGACTTTGTCACCCTGGCCGCCACCCGCAGTTTCTCTCAGGCAGCGCAAAAGCGCTTTGTCACGCAGCCGGCGTTTAGTCGGCGGATTCGCAGCTTGGAGAACATGCTCGGCCTGACGCTGGTCAACCGCGCGTGCACGCCCATTGAACTGACCGAATCTGGCCAGTTGTTTCTGGTCACGGCACGCAGCATGGTCGAGCAGTTGGGTGAGGTGGTGCGCCATCTGCACAACCTCGAAGGCCAGCAGGGCGAGGTGTTACAGATTGCCGCTGCGCATTCGCTGACCTTGGGTTTCTTCCCGGCATGGATCGCCCGCCTGCGCCGCGAGGGTTTGCCGCTGAACACGCGGTTGGTGGCGACCAACGTGGGGGAGGCGGTGCATGTGCTGCGTGAAGGTGCGTGTGACCTGATCCTCGCTTACTACGACCCGGACGCTGCCCTGCAGATGGACCCGGAGATCTTCCCCTCGCTGCACCTGGGCCGCACCGAAATGCTCCCGGTGTGTGCCGTGGGCGAGGACGGTGCACCGCTGTTTGATCTGTCCAACGGCCAGAGTGTGCCGTTGCTGGCCTACAGCGCTGGGGCGTTTCTCGGGCGCTCGGTCAATCTGCTGCTGCGTCAGCGCGCGCTGCGTTCAACCACGGTGTATGAAACGGCGATGGCCGACAGCCTGAAGAGCATGGCCCTGCAAGGCATGGGCGTGGCCTGGGTACCGCGCTTGAGCGTGACCGGCGAACTGGCCCGTGGCGAGTTGGTGGTGTGCGGTGACTCGCAGTGGCGGGTGCCGTTGGAGATTCGCCTGTACCGCTGCGCCTTGGTGCGCAAGGCGGCGGTAAGGTTGTTGTGGCGCAAGCTGGAAAGCGGCGCAGTGGGTCGCTAAAGCTGGCTACATTCTTGCAGGAGCGGGGGGACGCCTAGTCCTTGCCCGCAAATCGAGGGCAACAGAAAGACATCGCGGGCATGGCCCGCTCCTACACGGTAGCTAAATCGGCGTTGCTTCAGGTGCCCGATTTGATGGTGTTCCACACCCGTGTACGCACGCGTTCGATCTTCTGCGGCAGCGGTTGCAGCACGTAGAGGCTCTTTTGCGTTTCGGCGGTCGGGGTTAGGCCGGGGTTGTCGCGGATTTCTGCGCCCACCAGTGGCATGGCGTCTTTGTTTGGGTTGGGATAGCCGAGGAAGTCGCTGATTGGCGCGATAACCTTGGGCTCAAGCAGATGGTTGAGGAATTCATGCGCTTCGGCGACGTTCTTCGCGCTTTTCGGGATGGCGAAGGAGTCGTACCACAGCGGCGCGCCTTCTTTCGGCAAGCGCCAGTCGACCACTACGCCGTTGCCGGCTTCTTTGGCGCGGTTGGCGAACTGGTAGAAGCTGCCCGAATAGCCGATGGCCACGCAGATGTCGCCGTTGGCGATGTCGGTCATGTATTTGGCGGAGTGGAAGTAGGCCACATGGGGACGAATCTTCAGCATCAGCGCGCTGGCTTTTTCGTAGTCTTCGGGCTTGTTGCTATTGGGGTCCAGGCCCAGGTAGTGCAGGGCGATGGGCAGGATATCGCCGGGCGAGTCGAGCATGGCCACGCCGCACTGCTTGAGTTTGCTGATGTTCTCTTCCTTGAAGATCAGGTCCCAGCTGTCCACCGGGGCATCGGCACCGAGCACGGCTTTGACCTTGTCCGGGTTGAAGCCGATCAGCACGGTGCCGTACATGTAAGGCACAGCGTACTGGTTGCCGGGATCGTTGGCGGTCATCAGTTCGAGCAGGCCGGGGTCGAGGTGCTGCCAGTTGGGCAGCTGGCTCTTGTCCAGCGGCTGGAACACCCCAGCCTTGATCTGGGTGTCGAGGAAGGTATTGGTCGGCACCACCAGGTCGCACCCGGAGTTGCCGGTGAGCAGCTTGGCTTCCAGCGATTCGTTGGTGTCGAACACGTCCCACGTCAGCTTGATGCCGCTGTTGTCAGCGAACGCTTTGGGCACCGAGGGCAGCATGTAATCGGCCCAGTTGTACACGCGCAGTTCGCGCGGCTTATCTGCTGTTTGCGCCTGCACCGCAGTGGTCAGCAGGGATGCACCGCAGACAGCGACGGTGAGTAGGTGTTTGATTGTTGTCATCGTATTCACCTTTTTAGATGTCATCAAATCTGTAGGGTGGATGGCGCTTTATCCATCCACCATGCGTATGCGCTGCCTAGCGGTGGACGAAAACAGCGCCAGTTGCGCGCCCCGGTCCACCACTACGCAGTGGCGGCTTCGAATCCTTCCAGCACGTTGACGGCATTCACCCCGATGGCCTCCACCGCATAGCCGCCTTCCATGACGAACAGCGTCGGCTTGCCGAGAGCAGCGATGCGTTGGCCCATGGCCAGGTAATCCGGGCTGTCGAGCTTGAACTGGGAAATCGGGTCGTCCTTGAAGGTGTCCACGCCCAGCGACACCACGATCACCTCGGCGCCGTATTCGGCGATGCGCTGGCAGGCTTCATCCAGCGCGGCGCTCCACACGGCCCACGGGCTGCCCATCGGCAACGGGTAGTTGAAGTTGCAGCCTTCGCCCGCGCCTTCTCCATGCTCGTCGGCATAGCCGAGGAAGAATGGAAATTCATCGGCTGGGTCGCCGTGGATCGAGGCAAAGAGCACATCGTTGCGGCGATAGAAAATGTCTTGGGTGCCGTTGCCGTGGTGATAGTCGACGTCAAGAATCGCCACGCGCTGCATGCCTTGATCGACAAAAGCCTGCGCGGCGATGGCGGCGTTATTCAGGTAGCAGTAGCCGCCCATCAACTCCCCGGCAGCGTGATGACCCGGCGGGCGACACAAGGCAAAAGCGCTGTGCGCGCCGTCGGCAATGGCCTGCTGGGCGCTCAACGCCACCTGCGCCGCACTGTAGGCCGCCTGCCAGGTGCCAGCGGTGATCGGCGCGCCGCCGTCGAAACTGTAATAGCCGAGCTGGCCGTGTAAGTCCCGGGGGATGAGTGGGCGTAACGTGCGCGCCGGCCAGGTGAAAGGCAGCAGGTCGCCGCTGCCGTTTTGCGCTTGCCAGCGATCCCAGGCCCCCTTGAAGAAGTCCAGATAAGCGGCGCTGTGGATGCGCTCGATTGGCGCGAGGCCGAAATCCTCTGGTGGGCGCACGTCACCGAGTTGGCGATCCTTGACGCGCTGCAAGATATGGTCGGCGCGTTGCGGTTTCTCAAAGCAGGGCATCAGCTGACCGTCAATCAGCTCGCAGCTGCCGTGGTGCAGGTGATGGTCATCGCTGTAGAAAGTGAGCATGTGAAGCGGCTCCAGGCCTGTTGTTGTGCCTGCATTGTTCGCCTGCTCAAGGCGGTTGGAGAACGCTGACAACGGCCAAAAGGGGATCGAAGTGGCCAAGTTGCACGACCGCCTTGGCATTTCGTGGGAGGCGCTTTAGCGGCGAGCTTTTTAAAAGCGGTTGTCGCGGATACGACTGCAGGGATGCAGGAGGTAGAGCGAAGCAGGATGCCGGAGCCGAAAGCCCCTCCCACAAATCCCTGCCACTGCGTGGCGCAGGTTCAGGCGCGGAAACGGCTTGGCGGCACGCCACTCCAGCGCTGGAAGGCATGGCGGAAGCTGGCGGTTTCGCTGAAGCCCAGGTATTCGGCAATCCGGCAGATCGGCCAGTCTTGCTCGCCCAACAGGGTTTTCGCGCGCTCAAAGCGCAGTTCATCGAGCAATTCCTGATAGTGCGTGCCGAGCTCCTGCAAATGCCGGCGCAAGGTGCGCGGCGAGCAATGCATCTGCTGCGCCAACTGCTCCAAACCGGGTGGTGCGCTGAGCTGCGCGGCCAGTAAGTGGCGCACCCGCTGCAGCCACGCTTGGCGCGTATTGAATTCACTGTTCTGCTTGCGGCAGCGCGCCAACATCTCGCGGTGCGTTACCGCATCAGCCAATGGCAACGGTTGCTGCAGCCAACTGGCGGGAAAGGCGAACGCGTTGCGCGCAGCATTGAACTGCAGCGGGCAGGCAAAATTTTGCGTATAGCGCGCACTGTAAGCCGGTTCCTTATAGCGGAACTGTGCGGCACTCAAGGGCAGGGGGCGGCCGAGCAAGTCATCGCTGATCAGCTTGAGCGAGGCCAGGCACATTTCCAGGTTGAACACTTCAAGCGCCGGGCTGTGCTGATAATCACAGGCGCTGACCCAGGCCAGGTCGCCTTCAATCTGCAATTCCAGTTTGAAGTACGTACCGAGCAGGGCGGGGTACTGCAGCATCAGCCGCCAAGCGTCACCAAAGGTGGCACTCGACAGCGCGGCGTAACCGACCATGCCATAGGCCGACACGTGCATGCGCCGCCTCAACGCCAAGCCCAGATCACTGCGCACGTTCAGGGCATTGGCGCACACCTGCAATTCCTGGGTGCGGGTAATGCGCGTGTCTGCGCAGGCCAGACCCGCCGCAGTAATGCCGCTGCCCGCCAGCAAGGGCTCGGTCAGTTCGGGTTGCGTGGCGAAGATTTCCAGAATCATCGAAACCACATGCAGGGTGGTCAGGTGGGCGTGCAACATCGGGGCAACCGTAACTGTTCAGGGTGCCCAAACAACGCAAGAACTATGCCGCGCTGCGGCGCATGGGGATGCGGCGCTTTCCTCGAGCAGGTGTCGGTTTAGGGCGCACCATTCGACGTTATTGCTCTGATTCTGTGCTTTAACGCCGTCTGGATGGAGGTTGCAGGCGCCATCAGCCCGGAGCCCGCAACTGTTTAGGGCGGTTAGAACTGCAACACCATGCGCCCTTCGATCTGGCCGTTGCGCATCTGCTCAAAGATGCCGTTGATGTTGTCGAGTGAGTCGCTGTGCACCGTGGCTTTGACCTTGCCTTCGGCGGCAAACTCCAGGGCTTCTTGCAAGTCGGCGCGGGTGCCGACGATGGAGCCGGTGATGCTGATGGCCTTGAGCACCACATCGAAAATCGGCGTCGGGAAATCACCCGGCGGCAGGCCGACCAGAGCTACGGTGCCGTGTCGCCGGGCCATGCCGATGGCTTGGCCAAATGCGGAGTTGGACACTGCGGTCACCAGCACACCGTGCGCGCCGCCGATGTCACGCTGGATCACCTCAACGGGGTTTTCCTTGCGTGCGTTGATGGTCAGGCTGGCCCCGAGTTTGCGCGCCAGTTCCAGCTTGGCGTCGTCCACATCCACGGCGGCCACATGCAGGCCCATGGCCCGTGCGTATTGCACGGCTACGTGGCCAAGCCCGCCGATGCCGGAAATCACCACCCACTGGCCCGGCCGTGCGCCGGTGACCTTCAGTCCTTTGTAGACGGTGACGCCTGCACAGAGGATGGGCGCGATTTCCAGAAAGCCGATGTTTTTGGGCAAGATGCCGACGTAGTTAGGGTCGGCGATGACGTATTCGGCAAAGCCGCCGTTGATCGAATAGCCGGTGTTCTGCTGGGTTTCACAGAGCGTTTCCCAGCCCGTCAGGCAGTGTTCACAGCAACCGCAGGCGCTGTACAGCCACGGCACGCCAACCCGGTCGCCTTCTTTGACGCGGGTAACGCCGCTGCCCACGGCCGCCACATAGCCGACGCCTTCGTGGCCGGGGATAAAGGGCAGGCTGGGTTTGACCGGCCAATCACCTTCAGCGGCGTGTAAGTCGGTGTGGCACACGCCCGAGGCTTCGATCTTTACCAGAATCTGTCCCGGCCCCGGCAGGGGCGTGTTGACTTCCTTGATGCGCAGTGGCTCGCCAAAGGCGTGGACCACCGCTGCTTTCATGGTCGTGTTCATGGGCAACTCCTGTTTGATGAACGGGTTTGAACAGTGTGCGAGCCAAAGGTGACGAAATATTGTTCCAGAGCAATGGTTACGAGGTTTGTCAGGCCGCACAGGGCCTGGCTGATAAACGGTTGGCATGGGTGCGCGCCTCTGCGGGCTTTCCGGTATACTGCGCGGCCTTTGGCCGGTCGCACCGGCTGGAAATCGCATACAAGCCACGCCGGTTTTCCCGCGTGGCTTGTTGGTTTTTGCCGCGCCCGTAGGCGCTACTTTTGAGAAGAGGCACTTTGATGAGCGCACTGGTTGGCGTGATCATGGGCTCCAAGTCCGACTGGTCCACCCTTAGCCACACCGCCGAGATGCTGGACAAGCTGGGCATTCCGTACGAAGTGAAGGTGGTCTCCGCCCACCGCACCCCGGACCTGCTGTTCCAGTACGCCGAACAGGCCGACGCGCGCGGTATCCAGGTGATCATTGCCGGTGCCGGTGGTGCGGCGCACTTGCCGGGCATGTGTGCGGCTAAAACCCACCTTCCGGTACTCGGTGTGCCGGTGCAATCGGCGGTGCTCTCGGGCGTTGATTCGCTGTTGTCGATCGTGCAGATGCCGGCCGGTATTCCGGTTGCCACATTGGCCATCGGCAAGGCGGGGGCGGTCAACGCCGCGTTGCTGGCGGCGAGCATCCTTGGCCATCAGCACCCGCAGTTTCACGAGCGCCTGAAGGCGTTCCGCACTGAGCAGACTGAGTCTGTGCTGGAAAACCCGGACCCGAGGGACGCGTAATGAAGATCGGTGTAATCGGTGGCGGTCAGTTGGGCCGCATGTTGGCCCTGGCGGGGACGCCGTTGGGGATGAACTTTGCCTTCCTCGACCCTGCGCCAGATGCCTGTGCGCAAGCGCTGGGCGAGCATATCCGCGCCGATTACGGCGATCAGGACCACCTGCGTCAGTTGGCTGATGAAGTGGATCTGGTCACCTTCGAGTTCGAGAGCGTACCGGCCGAAACCGTGGCCTTTCTCTCGCAGTTCGTGCCGGTCTACCCGAGCGCTGAAGCCCTGCGCATCGCCCGTGACCGCTGGTTCGAAAAATCCATGTTCAAGGACCTCGGCATTCCGACCCCGGATTTTGCCGATATCCAATCGCAGGCGGACCTCGACGCCGCCGTGGCCAGCATCGGTCTGCCAGCGGTGATGAAGACCCGCACCCTGGGTTACGACGGTAAAGGCCAGAAGGTGTTGCGCAAGCCCGAAGATGTCGTCGGTGCCTTTGCCGAACTCGGCAGCGTGCCGTGCATCCTCGAAGGCTTTGTGCCGTTTACCGGCGAAGTCTCGCTGGTGGCGGTGCGCGCCCGTGATGGCGAAACGCGCTTCTACCCGCTGGTACATAACCGCCACGACAGCGGCGTGCTGGCGCTGTCCATCGCCAGCACCGATCACCCGCTGCAGGCGCTGGCCGAAGATTACGTTAGCCGCGTACTGAACAAGCTCGATTATGTCGGCGTGCTGGCCTTCGAGTTTTTTGAAGTCGATGGCGGCCTGAAAGCCAATGAAATTGCCCCGCGCGTGCACAACTCCGGGCACTGGACCATTGAAGGGGCCGAGTGCAGCCAGTTCGAGAACCACCTGCGCGCCGTTTCTGGCCTGCCGCTGGGTTCGACGGCCAAGGTCGGTGAAAGCGCCATGCTCAACTTTATCGGTGTGGTGCCGCTGGTGGAGCAGGTGATGGCCGTCGCCGACTGCCGTCTGCACCACTACGGCAAAGCCTTCAAGGTCGGCCGTAAGGTCGGTCACGCCACCCTGCGCTGCGCCGATCGCGCCACGCTGAATCAGCAAATCGCCGTGGTTGAGGCGTTGATCGCTAAAGGCTGAAGCCACGCTAACGCCGTCCAAGCGACGGCGTTAGCGGGAACCTTTCTGCCGGCGTTCCGTCTGATTGCCCAGCAGCATTACGGGTAAACCCGCAACAGAACTGGAGCACGTCGCATGAGCATTCTCGGCATCATCTTCATCGGTCTGATTGTCGGTCTGATCGCGCGTTTTCTCAAACCCGGCAACGACAGCATGGGTTGGGTGATGACCATTCTGCTCGGCATTGGCGGCTCAATTGCAGCCACCTATGGCGGGCAAGCGCTGGGCGTGTATAAGGTCGGTGAATCGGCTGGCTTTATCGGTGCAGTGATCGGCGCGGTGGTGCTGCTGATTCTCTACGGTGCGCTGAAGAAAAACTGATCCCCACGCTGCTGTCACGCGAGCCATCCCATGCGCTACCTGCTGTTACCCCTGCTGCTATTCAGCACCCTGGCCTGCGCCGAACTGCCGGAAACCGACTGGCTCGACCTGATGCCGCCCGAAGACCGCCAAGCGCTGGAAGACATGCCCGAACTCAGCCACGACGGCATTGAAATGGAAAGCGGCTTCTACAACCCCGGTGGCCTCAAGCAGCAGGATCAAAGCCTGCCCGCCGTGATGTACTCGACCAAAACCGTTGCCGCCTTCGATGGCAAAGCCATTCGCCTCGGCGGCTACCCGGTGCCGCTGGAAACCGACAGCCAGGGCCGCAGCACGCTGTTTTTCCTGGTGCCGTACCCTGGCGCATGCATCCACGTCCCGCCCCCGCCGCCCAACCAACTGGTGCTGGTGCGCTACCCCCAAGGCATCGAGCTGGAAGACATCTACAACCCACTTTGGGTCAGCGGTACGCTGAAAATTGAACAGGTCAATAACCAACTGGCCGATGCGGCGTATGCGTTGGATGCCAGCCAGGTGCGGGTGGTGCAGGAAGAGGATCTGTAGACCAGCCTCTAGAGAGGCTGGCTGCTGATACTGACGCTCAGCCAATGCTGTTCACCTGCGCTGAGGGTGCGGATGTCTTCCATGACGTTGGCGTGTTCGATGCACAGCATGCCTTGCCAGGCGTCGCTGGCGAACTGTGACAGGCGCTGGGCTTTGTCGGTCCAGGGGTTCCAGACCACGGCGGACTGTGAGCCGCTGCTGAGCAGGTGGATGCGTCGCTGCCAGGTGGGGTCGAGGATGCTCAGGTGCGTTGGGGGGTGTAGGTAGATGCGGTCGGTTTCGCCGTTGAAGTGCAGCGCGCCGGTTTGTTCACGCTGTTGCCAGTCTTCCAGGGTTTCGAGGTAGCGGCAGCCGTGCAGGCCTTCGACTGTAACATTGCGGATATCGCTGACGGCAAAGTAGCTGTGCAGGGCCTGGCTGATGCTCAGCGGTGTTTCGCCGAGGTTGCGGGTGCCCAGTTTGATCTGCAGGCGTTCATTAAGCTGAATGCACAGGCGCAGTTCGGCGGCATGCGGCCAATCGGGCAGTGGATGGGTGACGGTGTTGTGGCTGAACTCCAGCGCGATACCGTCGTCGCGGCAGTCGATGCTTTGCAACTGCCAATCGAGGGTGCGCACCAAGCCATGGGCGGGGGCTTCGTCGGGTTGCTGGTGCATGGCTTGCACCGTCTGCGGATTGCGCAGCAAGTTGCCGAACCACGGCCAACACACGGGCACGCCGCCGCGCACGCCGTGACCACGCTTATAGGCAGCCTGTTCACTGAGCCAGATCAGCGGCGGCTGATCATCCTGCTGATAGCTGAGAATTTGTGCGCCTTGCTGGCTGATCAGTAACTCATTGGCCCCATAGCGCACGCGCCAGCAGGTCAGTTCGTCCAGCTCGAGGCGTTCAACATCGGATCGGACCATGGCGCGGCTCACAGGCAGTTAAAGGTGGTTATTGGAGCCTAGCTTGCTGGCAAAAAGCAAAACGCCCGTCAGTGACGGGCGTTTTATGGGGTGATGAGATTACTTGCCGTAGACCTGCTCCGGCAGCCAGGTGATTAGCCCGGGGAACTGGTAAACGATGATCAGCAACAGGATCTGGATCAGGATAAACGGCAGCACACCCTTATAGATGGTGCTGGTGGGCACCGAGAGTGGCGTAACGCCGCGCAAGTAGAACAGCGCGAAGCCGAACGGAGGCGTCAGGAAGGAGGTCTGCAGGTTGAGTGCGATCATCACGCCCAGCCACACAGGATCTAGCCCCATGGCCAGCAGTACCGGACCGACAATCGGCACCACGACAAAGGTGATTTCGATAAAGTCGAGGATAAAGCCGAGCAGGAAGATCACCACCATGACCAGGAAGAACGCGCCAAGCACGCCACCTGGCAGTTGCGCGAATACATCCTCGATCATGGCTTCGCCGCCAAAGCCGCGGAACACTAGAGAAAACAGCGATGCGCCAATCAGGATCATAAAGACCATGGCGCTGATTTCTGTGGTGCCGTAGGCCACTTCGCGTAGCTGGCCGAAGTTCAGCTTGCCTTTGTAGAAGGCCGGCAGCATGGCACCCAGCGCGCCCAGTGCGGCGGCTTCGGTCGGGGTGGCATAACCGGCGAGGATCGAGCCCAGTACCGCGCCGATCAGCAGCAGCGGCGGTACTAGGGCGTTGATCAGCTTGCCCCATTCGATCGGGCCCAGCTCTTCCTGCGGCAGCGCTGGCAGCTTCTTCGGCTGGAAGATTGCCACGCCGATGATGTAGAGGATGTACATGCCCACCAGCATCAAACCGGGGATCAGCGCACCGACGAAGAGGTCACCGACTGACACGGTCTTCGGCGAGAAGATGCCCATTTTCAGTTGCGCCTGCTGGTAGGCGCTGGACATCACATCACCCAGCAGCACCAGCACGATGGACGGCGGAATGATCTGCCCCAGCGTGCCGGTGGCGGCCAGCGTGCCGGTGGCGATGGCCGGGTCGTAACCCCGGCGCAGCATGGTCGGCAGCGCCAGCAGGCCCATGGTCACCACGGTGGCACCGACGATGCCGGTGGAGGCCGCCAGCAATGCGCCAACCACGCACACCGAAATCGCCAGACCGCCACGCAGGGTGCCGAACAGGCGCGACATGGATTCGAGCAGGTCTTCGGCGACGCGTGATTTCTCCAGCATCACCCCCATAAACACGAACAACGGCACGGCCAGCATGGTCTGGTTGTTCATGATGCCGAACAGGCGGTTGGGCAGGGCGTTGAGGTAGCTGCCGTCAAAGGTGCCGGTGAGAATGCCAATGCCGGCGAACAGCAGCGACACGCCGCCGAGGGTGAAGGCCACGGTGTAGCCGGCCATCAATGCGGCGCAGATAGTGATAAACAGCAGAATCGCCATTAACTCAGCCATGTTTCACCTCCGTTTCAGGCAGGTGACCGCTGAGGAAATAGGCTGATTTGATCAAATCGGAAACACCTTGTAGAAGCAGGCTGACCACCAACACCAGGATGATGCTCTTTTGCAGGTAGACGAATTTAAGCCCGCCTGACTCGCTGGAGCCTTCCAGGGTTGACCAGGAGTTACTGACGTAGTCCCAACTGGCCCAGCCAAGAAACAGGCAGACGGGCAGCAGGAATAGCAAGGTGCCGAGGCTATCGACCAGTGCCCTGCGCCGTGAGTTGAAGCGTTGATAAAAGATGTCGACGCGCACATGGCCGTTGCGTTGCAGCACCCAGGCTGCTGCGCCCATGAAAATCAGCGCGTGGGCATACAGCACGGCTTCTTGCAGGGCTGTAGCGCCGATGCCGAAGCCGTAGCGAAGCACTACCACGGTGGCGGTGCCGAGTACCAGAAACAGGCTTAGCCAGGCACAGGCTTTACCAAGGTGAGCGTTAAACGAATCAATCAGGCGAGCGAGGCCGAGCAGCAGAGGCGGTTTATCGGACATCATAAGTCCTTATGGTTATGGGCTTTGTGAGCAGGCAAGCCGGCGATTTTAGGCAGCCTGGCAGTGGCGCGGCAATGGCACTACAACTTTAGTCGCATCCGCTAGGCTTCAGCGTCACTTACCCCTATGTTACTCACGCGCGGTGGGTCCACAGCGATCCTGTGGTCAGACCACTACAACAATAAAAGGAGCTTTGCATGAAACGTCGTCAAATCCTCGCAGCCGCAGGTGTCGGTCTTGCCGCCACGGCCTTGGCCGGTTGCAAGCAAGAAGCCGATACCGCTGGTAAGCCCCAAGAGGGCGCGAGCAGCCAAACCTTCAACTGGAAAATGGTGACCTCCTGGCCGAAAAACTTCCCCGGTGTCGGTGTGGGTGCCGAGCGCTTTGCCAAGCTGGTTGACGAGATGAGCAACGGCCGTCTGAAGGTCAAAGTGTACGCTGCTGGCGAGTTGGTACCGGCGCTTGAAGTGTTTGATGCCGTTTCCCGTGGCACCGCTGAAATGGGCCACAGCGCCCCGTATTACTGGAAAGGCAAAGTACCGGCTGCACAGTTCTTCTGTGCCTCGCCATTTGGCCCCAATGCCCAGGAAATGAACGCCTGGCTGCACCGTGGTGGTGGTATCGAGTTGTGGGAAGAGGTCTACAAGCCTTTCGGCGTACTGCCCATTGCCTGCGGCAATACGGGTGTGCAGACTGCTGGCTGGTTTAACAAGGAAATCAACTCGGTTGATGACTTCAAGGGTCTTAAAATGCGCACCCCTGGCCTGGGTGGCGAAGTGCTGACCAAAATGGGCGGCACCGTAGTAAACCTCCCCGCAGGTGAAATTTTCACCGCCCTGCAGACCGGTGCCATCGACGCCACCGAGTGGATTGGCCCTTATAACGACCAAGCGTTGGGCCTGCACAAAGCCGCCAAGTACTACTACACGCCGGGCTGGCAAGAGCCGAGTGTGCTGTTTGAGTTGGATATCAACATCAAGGCTTGGGAAACTCTGCCGGCCGACCTGCAAGCCGTTGTTCGTGCTGCGGCCCGTGATGTGAATGGCGACGTGCTCGACGATTACAACGCGAAAAACATGGAAGCCCTGGAGCAGCTTAAAGGCGAAGGCGTGGACGTACGTCGCCTGCCGGATGCAGTGCTGGCCCGGCTTAAAGAAGTGGCCGCCGAGGTGGTGGATGCCAGCGCGGCGGCTGACCCGGTGGCGAGCAAAGTATGGGCCCAGCAGAAGGCGTATCTGCAGCGCCTGTATGAATACGCCGAGGTGAGCGAGAAGGATATCTACAACATCCGCGGTTAATACTTAACGCACAGCAAAACGCCGGCATTTAGCCGGCGTTTTCGTTTCTGCTTTACGCCTTAGCGGCGAGCAGGCACCGGGCGGGTGCGGCCACTGCCATCGATGGCGACGAAGACGAAGACGGCTTCGGTGACTTTGCGCCATTCGCTGGACAACGGGTCGTCGCTCCACACTTCGACCAGCATTTGAATCGAGCTGCGGCCCACTTCCACGGTTTGTGTATAGAAGGACAATTGCGCGCCAACCGCTACCGGCACCAGAAAGGCCATGCGGTCGATGGCCACCGTGGCGACGCGCCCGCCGGCCACTTTGTTGGCCATCGCCGTGCCGGCCAAGTCCATTTGCGACACCAGCCAGCCGCCGTAAATATCACCAAAGCCATTGGTTTCTCGCGGCAGCGCAGTGATCTGCAGGGCCAGGTCGCCTTGTGGGATGGGGTCTTCCTGTTCGAAATCGTGCATCAGATGGGCTCGCGGCGCGGTTGTTGTTATTGGCGCGGTGCGGGGCATGCGACAGCGTTGAGTCTGGCTAAGCGGCGCTGTAGAGAGGCCCGGCAAGCCTGCGGGAGTGCAGGCGCGGGAAGTATAGCGACTCGGCAGTCGCAGGGCGACCACAGGGCTAGCGCTTCTTTAGTCGCCAGTCTTTTTGCAGGGGTAGGAAAGCGGGTGGCGTTCATCTAACTGTCATATTGATTACATACAGTCTTCACACGGCCTGCAGATACTTGGCCCCGTTCAATCCAACACTAGATCATCAGGAGTAAGGCATGAAACTTAAGCGTTTGATGGCGGCCATGACATTTGTCGCCGCTGGCGTAGCCACCGCCAATGCGGTAGCTGCTGTTGACCCGGCTCTGCCGAGCTACACCAAGACTTCCGGCGTATCGGGCAACCTGACCAGCGTGGGTTCCGACTCTCTGGCCAGCCTGATGACTCTGTGGGCTGAAGAGTTCAAAAAGGAATACCCGAACGTCAACATTCAGATCCAGACCGCCGGTTCGTCTACCGCTCCTCCTGCGCTGACTGAAGGCACTGCTGGCATGGGCCCAATGAGCCGTGCCATGAAAGATGCCGAGATTCAGGCATTCGAAGAAAAATACGGTTACAAGCCGACTGCAGTGCCGGTTGCGATCGACGCCCTGGCTGTATTTGTGCACAAAGATAACCCAATCAAGAGCCTGGACATTGCTCAGGTTGACGCCATCTTCTCCAGCACCCGCCTGTGCGGTGGCGCTACCGATATCAAAACCTGGGGCGACGTTGGCCTGACCGGCGAGTGGGCTGCCAAGCCGATTCAGCTGTTCGGTCGTAACTCGGTATCCGGCACTTACGGTTACTTCAAAGAAGAAGCCCTGTGCAAAGGTGACTTCAAGGCTAACGTCAACGAGCAGCCAGGTTCGGCTTCCGTGGTGCAGTCGATCTCCAGCACCCTCAACGCCATCGGTTACTCGGGCATCGGCTACAAGACTTCCAGCGTGAAGACTGTGCCTTTGTCGAAGAAAGGCGGCGAAGCCTTTGATGCCACCGAAGAAAACGCCCTGGCTGGCAAGTTCCCGCTGGCTCGCTTCTTCTACGTTTACGTCAACAAGGCACCGAACAAGCCACTGAGCCCGCTGGATGCTGAGTTCCTCAAGCTGGTGATGTCCAAGCAGGGTCAGGAAGTTGTTGTAAAAGACGGTTACATTCCGCTGCCGAACAAAGTAGCTGAGAAAACCATGAAGGAACTGGGCCTGTAAGGCTGGTCTGACCGGCAAGGACGCCGAGTACGTCATACGCCCGCCTTCGTTTACGACTGGTGGGCGTTGTTGTGTCAAAGCGCTGTAACTTTTCTGTCATACAGTGCGGCTAGAGTGGCTGCGCTGATAGCGACAGAACTCATTATGGCGCGCTCATGGCTGCGCAGAGACGCTCTTACCTATGAATGACTTGGCTAGTGAAACCATGACCGCCACATCTAAATCCCTAGGGCTGGACTTCAACACTCCGGCTCTCAAGCGTAAACGGCGCATTCGTGCGTTCAAGGATCGTTTTGCCCGTTGGGCAGTATCCGTTGGCGGCATGGCCGTCCTCGGTGCAATCACCCTCATCTTCTTTTACCTGGCTTATGTGGTGATGCCGATGTTCCAAGGCGCAAGCCTGGAAAGTCGCAAGCCCGTACAAGTGGCTTGGCTCAATGAAGCGGCCGCGCCCCTGCTGCTAACGCTGGAAGAACAAAACCAGATTGCCATGCGTCTTGACCAAAACGGCAAGGTGCAGTTCTTCGGTGCGAAGAACATGCAGGCGCTGACATCCTTCCAGCTGCCGATACCTGCCGATGCGCGGATTGTTTCGCTGGCACAGGATCAGCCGGGCAGTAACCGTGTGGGTCTTGGCCTGTCGAATGGCCAGGTGTTGGTCTTCCAGCACGTGTACACACTCAGTTACCCCAATGATGTTCAGGTCATTACGCCCAGCATCGAGTACCCCTTCGGTGAAGCGCCGATTGCGCTGGATGCCCAAGGCCGTGAGTTGGATCATATTGGTTTGAGCCTTAACAGCGGCACGTTGATGCTCACCGGCTCAACCGGTACAGAGCTGCACATACTGGGCCTGGGTCGTGAAGAAAACATCATGACGGGCGAAATTACGCTCAGCGAAGAGCGTATCGCTCTGCCGCAAATTGCCGAACCCATCAAAGCGTTGATCATCGACCCGCGCCACATGTGGCTGTATGTGGTCAACGGTCGCGCCACCGCTGATGTGTTTAACCTGCGCGATAAAAGCCTCAATGGCCGCTACAAGTTGCTTGAAGATGGCAAGTTGGAGGTCAGCAATGCCACCTCTCTGCTGGGCGGTATCTCGTTGATGATCGGCGACTCCAGCGGCGGCATTGCCCAGTGGTTTATGGTGCGCCAGGAAGATGGCAAGGCGTCGTTGACGTTGATTCGCAGCTTCCAGTTGGCGGACAGCCCAGTCGTTCAGATTATTCCCGAGGAGCGTCGCAAGGGCTTTATTGCCTTGGACGCGAAAGGCAATCTGGGTCTTTTCCACAGCACCGCGCACCGCACCCTGCTGGTTGAGCCAGTTGCTGACGGTCAGGCCCTGGCTGCTCTGTCGCCCCGCGCCAACCGCGTGCTGGTGGAGAGCGATGGTCAGCTGCAGCGTTTGATCATCGACAACCCGCACCCGGAAATCTCCTGGAGCTCGCTGTGGGGCAAGGTCTGGTACGAGAACTACGACGCACCCGGCCACGTCTGGCAGTCGACCTCGGCCAGCACCGACAACGAACCCAAGCTGAGCCTTGCGCCGCTGGCCTTCGGTACCCTGAAAGCCGCGTTCTACGCCATGCTCCTGGCCGCCCCGCTGGCCATCGCCGCCGCGCTGTACACCGCCTACTTTATGGCCCCGGCGCTGCGCCGCAAGGTCAAACCGGTGATCGAGCTGATGGAAGCGCTACCGACGGTGATTCTCGGCTTCTTTGCCGGTCTGTTCCTCGCGCCTTATGTGGAAGGTCATCTACCGGGCATCTTCAGCCTGCTGATCTTTACTCCCATCGGTATTTTGCTCGCGGGTTACCTGTGGAGTCGCCTGCCGGAGTCGATTCGCCTGAGCGTGCCAGATGGCTGGGAGTCGGCGCTGCTGATTCCGGTGATCCTGCTGGTGGGCTACTTGTCGCTGGCTCTTAGCGGCCATCTTGAGAATTTGCTGTTCGACGGCAATATGCGCATGTGGCTGAGCAACGACCTGGGCATTCCGTTCGACCAGCGCAACGCTCTGGTAGTCGGCCTGGCCATGGGCTTTGCGGTTATCCCGACGATTTACTCGATCGCCGAAGACGCCGTGTTCAGCGTGCCGAAGAGCCTGACCTTCGGCTCCCTGGCCCTGGGTGCCACGCCCTGGCAGACCCTGACCCGGGTGGTGATCCTCACCGCCAGCCCAGGCATCTTCTCGGCGGTGATGATCGGTATGGGTCGCGCCGTTGGTGAAACCATGATCGTGCTGATGGCCACCGGCAACACCGCGATCATGGACATGAACATCTTCGAAGGCCTGCGCACCCTGGCCGCCAACGTGGCGGTGGAAATGCCCGAGTCGGAAGTCGGTGGTACCCACTACCGCGTGCTGTTCCTCTCGGCGCTGGTGCTGCTCGGCTTCACCTTTGTCATGAACACCGCGGCAGAGCTCGTTCGTCAGCGTCTGCGCGTCAAGTACGCCTCGCTCTAAGGCTTGGGAAGGTATATGTCCGTGAAACAGAACAACCTGAAAACCTGGTTCAAGAGCGGTACGCCGTGGATCTGGATGAATGCCGGCGCGGTGTCGATCGCGGTGATCATGACCCTGGGTCTGATGATGGTGATTGCCTCACGAGGCCTTGGTCACTTTTGGCCGGCTGATGTTGTCCAGGCCACCTATCAGATCCCAGGGCAGGAAGCCCGCGTGATGGCTGGCGAAATCAGCCGTATGGAAGAAGTGCCTCGTGCTCGTCTGGCTGCTTCTGGTTTGCCGGTGGGTGATGCCGGCGGCGAGTTTATGACCCGTGAGCTATTCAAGGTGGGTAACCGTGACCTGTTCGGTGCGGATTTCACCTGGGTGGTGGGTGAGTGGCTCAGCGATCTCAGCACGCCGGAAAATCTCACGGTTCTCGAACGCCGAGAGTGGGGTAACTTTTATGGCTACCTGGTAAACGTTAAAGAAAACGGCGAGCTAATCGCTGAAGGCGATGCCAGCTGGCCTGTTCTTAAAGAGCGGATTGAGCGCGTTGAGCAACTGCACAAGCAATTGGTACGGATTGAGAAGAAAGACATCGGCCGTATCAACGCCGGCCTTGAGCGCGTGCGTTTGCAAACCCGCAAGCTGGAGCTGCAAGGCAAGCTGGACGAGGTTGCTAAGGCGGAGTTGGCTGCTGAGCGCGCGCAGTGGGATGCCGAGTACAAGGTGCTGGAAACTAAGTTAATAGCACTCAACCAGGCCTTCAACCGTGACAGCGTGACACTGCGCAGCGCCGACGACCGTGAGGTTACGCTGACGCTGGGTAAAATAGTGCGGGCCTTCCAGCCAAACGCCATGGGCTTGGGCGACAAGGTCGCGTTCTATTTCGCCAAACTGTGGGAATTTGTCAGCGACGATCCGCGCGAGGCCAATACCGAAGGCGGTATCTTTCCGGCCATTTTCGGCACCGTGATGATGACCCTGATCATGGCCGTTATCGTTACGCCGTTCGGCGTGGTGGCTGCAATCTACCTGCGTGAGTATGCCAAGCAAGGTCCGCTGACCCGCGTTATCCGCATTGCGGTGAACAACCTGGCAGGTGTTCCGGCCATCGTTTACGGCGTATTCGGCCTGGGCTTCTTCGTCTATGTGCTCGGTGGTTCGATTGACCGTCTGTTCTACCCGGAAACTGCACCGGCACCGACTTTTGGTACGCCGGGGTTGCTTTGGGCTTCGCTGACGCTGGCGATTCTGACCCTGCCGGTGGTGATCGTGGCCACAGAAGAAGGTCTGGCGCGTATCCCGCGAGCCGTGCGTGAAGGCTCTCTGGCGCTTGGTGCGACCAAGGTGGAAACCCTCTGGCGCGTGGTGCTGCCAATGGCCAGCCCGGCGATGATGACCGGTCTGATTCTCGCCGTAGCCCGTGCGGCCGGTGAAGTGGCTCCGCTGATGCTGGTGGGTGTGGTCAAACTGGCGCCCTCGCTGCCGGTCGATGGCAACTATCCTTACCTGCACTTGGACCAGAAGATCATGCACTTGGGCTTCCACATCTACGACGTCGGCTTCCAGAGCCCCAACGTAGAAGCCGCGCGACCGTTGGTGTATGCCACCGCGCTGCTGCTGGTGCTGGTGATCGTCGTTCTTAACTTCAGTGCGGTGTATATCCGCAACCATCTGCGCGAGAAGTACAAGGCGCTGGATCATTAATTCTGAGTTGCAAGCCTAGAGCCGCCAGCTTCCCCTGGAAGCGCCCGGCTCATGATTTGCCGCTTGTTGCTTGCAGCTAGCAGCTGTGAACGGAGTGAACCCATGCAACACGACACACATACACACGGTATCGACATGGCGGCCCTGGGCCGCGATCGCCAAGGCCTGAACATGGCCAATGAGCGCGTGGCAATCGATGTGCCTGGCCTGAACCTGTATTACGGTGACAAGCAGGCGCTGTTCGACGTCAAGATGACGATTCCTAACCAGCGTGTGACCGCTTTTATCGGCCCGTCCGGTTGTGGTAAGTCGACCCTGCTGCGCACCTTCAACCGGATGAATGACTTGGTTGATGGCTGCCGTGTGGAAGGCGAAATCAACATGGATGGCAACAACATCTACCGCAAGGGCGAAGACGTAGCTGAGCTGCGCCGCCGTGTTGGTATGGTGTTCCAGAAGCCCAACCCGTTCCCCAAGAGCATTTATGAGAACGTGGTGTATGGCCTGCGCATCCAAGGCATCAACCAGAAGCGCGTACTCGATGAAGCCGTCGAATGGGCACTGAAGAGCGCGGCACTGTGGGATGAGGTCAAAGACCGTCTGCACGAATCGGCACTGGGCCTCTCCGGTGGTCAGCAACAGCGTCTGGTCATCGCCCGTACCGTGGCTGTGCAGCCGGAAGTGCTGCTGCTCGATGAGCCCTGCTCGGCGCTCGATCCGATTTCAACCTTGAAAGTTGAAGAGCTGATCTACGAACTGAAATCCAAGTACACCATTGTTATCGTGACCCACAACATGCAGCAAGCTGCACGGGTTTCCGATTACACGGCCTTTATGTACATGGGTAAGCTGATTGAGTTTGGTGATACCGACACGCTGTTCACCAACCCGGACAAGAAGCAGACAGAAGACTACATCACCGGCCGCTACGGCTGATGGCCATGTCAGAGTGCGCTGGACTGCGTCGGCGGAACTTGCCGTACTACTTGTACTGTCTGCGTTCCGCCTCCTTGCCCAGCACCCTCTGCCAAAGCCCATCACTTAGTAAACAGTAGGGTGCGCTGTGCGCACCATGGCCATCCAAGCCGGCAGCATTCGCGGAGCGAACCATGATCAACAAAGAAAACCTTAGCCAGCATATCTCCCAGCAGTTCAACGTCGAGCTGGAGGAGGTGCGCAGCCACCTGCTGGCCATGGGCGGCCTGGTGGAGAAGCAAGTCAACGATGCTGTGACCGCGCTGATTGATGCCGACTCCGGTCTGGCGCAACACGTGCGTGAAATCGACGACCAGATCAACCAAATGGAGCGCAACATCGACGAGGAATGCGTGCGCATTCTCGCCCGTCGCCAACCTGCTGCGTCTGACCTGCGTTTGATCATCAGCATCTCCAAATCGGTCATCGACCTGGAGCGCATTGGTGATGAAGCCACCAAAATCGCCAAGCGTGCGATTTTGTTGTGCGAAGAAGGCGAAGCGCCGCGTGGCTACGTGGAAGTTCGTCACATCGGTGATCAGGTTCGCCGCATGGTGCAGGAATCGCTGGATGCCTTTGCCCGTTTCGATGCCGACCTGGCGTTGTCTGTCGCTCAGTACGACAAAACCATCGACCGCGAGTACAAGAGTGCTCTGCGTGAATTGGTGACCTTCATGATGGAAGACCCGCGTTCAATCTCGCGTGTGCTGAACATCATCTGGGCCCTGCGTTCGCTGGAGCGTATTGGCGACCACGCCCGTAACATCGCCGAACTGGTGATTTACCTGGTGCACGGCACAGACGTTAAGCACATGGGCTTGAAGCGTATGCAAGAAGAAGTTCAAGGCCTTGGCAAGGGCAACTGAGTCGGCTTTTGCGCGGAGCACCCTGTGCCCGCGCAAGTTTCTTGTGCCATTCATCGCAACATCTCGTGAATTGGGTTGGCCTTAGCCCCATAGCCAAGACTATGCTTAAGTCCACTACAACGGGAGTGGTCGATGAGTAAAGTCAGTGTGCTGGTCGTGGACGACGCAACCTTTATCCGCGATTTGGTGAAGAAGGGTTTGCGCGACCATTTCTCCGGCATCCAGATCGAAGAAGCCGTTAACGGGCGCAAGGCCCAACAGTTTCTCGGTAAGCAAAGCGTTGATCTGATTCTGTGCGACTGGGAAATGCCAGAAATGTCCGGCCTTGAGTTGTTGACTTGGTGCCGTTCGCAAGATGCACACAAGATTACGCCGTTCATCATGGTGACCAGCCGTGGTGACAAAGAGAACGTCGTTCAGGCGATCCAGGGCGGTGTGTCGGATTTTATTGGCAAGCCGTTCTCCAATGAACAGCTGATTACTAAGGTCAAAAAGGCCCTGAGTCGTGCCGGTAAACTGCAGGCCTTAATGTCCAGCGCGCCGCCCAAGATGCTTAGCAGTGGCTCTTTTGCCAATGATTCCTTGTCTGCGCTCACCGGCGGCAAGGCTGACGTAGTCAAAGCCACTGCCGCACCTGCCGTCCAGGCTGCCGCCGCATTCAGTGCCAAACCATCCGCGACAACGGCAGCGTCCAGTGCGCCCAGTGGCCGAGGCCAAGGCCAGTTGCGCCTTTCATCGGGTGCCAGCATGGGCTGCGTGATCAAGGCGCTGAGCCTCAAAGAAGCACTCCTGGTGGTCAAACGCATCGACGTGTTGCCGCAGGTGTTGGAGAGCGCAGTGCTCGACCTGGAACAGGGCGAAAACGCTGAAACGGCCCGGCTCAATGGATACCTGCATGCGATCTCGGCATTCGAACCGAAACCGGACAGCGAATGGCTGCAACTGACCTTCAAGTTTGTCGATAAAGACCCGCAAAAGCTGGATTACATCTCACGCCTGATTGCCCGCGGCACCGCGCAAAAACACTTCAGCCCCGGCGCGTAATCAGGGTTGTGCGGCGCTGCGTCTAGCGATGTTTCTTCAGCGGCGCTGGGCTTTGCGCCCCTTAACGCCATATCTGAGCGTATTTGCACGCAGCCTAGCGTTTCGACCGGTGGCGGTGAGCCTGTTCACAACCTGACCCATCGCGCCTCGCGCGAGGCCACTTGCGCTGCTAATCTCAGTGGTCAGCACAGACAAACCACAAGATCCGAGTCGTTATGCTAGGGCGCCTGATACTTCTCTGCAGTTCGCTGACCTTTGCCGGCCAGGCTGCAGCGTTGACAATTTATAAGTACACCGATGCCAACGGTGTGGTGACCTACACCGATAAGGCCACCGCGGGCGCCCAAGTTTTTGTCTTCAGTGATCGCATGGTCGAGCGACTCGACACCCGGGTAAAGCTGGAAACCAAGAAACACGAGGCAGGGGAAACCCTGTTGGTGCGCAATGATTTATATGCGCCCGTGCAGGTGGAATTGCGCCTAGAGGCTGTCGACAATGTGGCCGGCGCACCCAGCAAGCCGATTAACTGGGTGCTGCCACCGCGCAGTAATATCCGCCTGGCTACCCTGGCCCCGCGCGATGCCAGCCTGCCCATGCGCTACACCCCCAAGCTGCGCTATGCCATGGGTGACCCACGGTTAGCCCCCAGTCAGCAGGTTTATCCCTTACCTTGGCGTGGCGGGCCGTTCCGTCTGACGCAGGGCGCAAACGGCCGATACAGCCATTTCACGCCTAAAGGCCGTTATGCCATTGATATCGCCATGCCCGAAGGCACGCCAATTATCGCGGCGCGCGGCGGGGTGGTGGTCAAGACCGAGAATCAGCAAACGGGCCGCGGTAATAACCCGTCCGGCAACTTTGTGCGCATCCTGCATGACGACGGAACCATGGGCGTTTACTTGCACCTGATGAAGGGCTCGGTGGCGGTCAATGAAGGCGGTCGTGTGGCTGCTGGGACGTTTCTCGCACGCTCGGGCAATACCGGCAACAGCACCGGCCCGCACCTGCACTTCGTGGTGCAGCGCAATGTTGGGCTGGCGTTGGAGTCGATTCCTTTCGACTTTTCCCAGCCGGTCAACACCTTGCCCAATTTTGCAGTGGGCGGCGATTAACTCGGCAATGCTGCGTGCTGCTTAATCGGCGGTTGAACCATAAGCAGCGTTGGGAATTACAGCAGGCTCACTGGCCGCGCTTTACCACCTGCAGGCTTGGGAAGTGACAGGTGAAGTGACTGCCCTTGCCCAACACGCTGGTGATGCTCAGGTGCGCGCGGTGCCGTATCAGCACATGCTTGACGATGGCCAAGCCCAATCCGGTGCCGCCGGTGTTGCTGGCGCGGCTGGAATCGACTCGGTAAAAGCGCTCTGTCAGGCGTGGGATGTGTTTGGCTTCAATGCCTAGGCCGCTGTCCTGCACGCTCAGATATGCACCTTGTTCGTCGCCCCACCAGCGGATACGGATCTCGCCTTCGTCCGGCGTGTATTTCACTGCGTTGAACACCAGGTTGGAGAATGCGCTGCGCAGTTCTGTTTCGCTGCCTTTGAGCTTGAGGTGCGGATCGGCCTCCAGGCTGATGCGATGGTGGCGCTCGGCGGACAGTGCTTGAGCATCGTTCTTGATACTCAGCAGCAGCAGGTCAACGGCCACCGGTTGGTTGTCGGAGGGGTAATCCGTGGCTTCTAGCTTGGCCAGCAACAGCAAGTCATTAAGCAGATTCTGCATCCGCCCGCCTTGTTGCTGCATTTGTTGCAGCGCCCTCAGCCAGCGCGGGTTCACGTTTTCAACGTTGTCCAGCAGGGTTTCCAGATAGCCTGAAATGACGGTGAGCGGTGTGCGCAATTCGTGCGAGACGTTCGCCACGAAGTCTTTGCGCATTTGCTCCAGCTGATACAGCCGCGTGATATCGCGCACCAGCATCAGGTGCTCACGGTTGCCGTACTGGGTGATATGAAACTGCAGGCGCAAGCGATCGTTGATCGGGGACGGCAGTTCCAGCGGCTCGTTGTAGTTATGGTTTTCGAGATACTCGATAAAACGCGGGTCACGCACCAAATTGGTGATCTGCTGCCCGCTGTCTTGCGGGGTTTTCAGGCCCAATAGCTTCTCGGCAGCAATGTTCCACCACTCCAGATTGCCGTCGCGGTCCAGCATGACCACTGCGTCGCGCAGTGCTGCGGTGGATTCCTGCACGCGGTCGATCACCGCCTGCAAACGGCCACGCACCTTTTGGTCGCGCCTTTGCAGGTGGTAAATGCTGTCGAAGACTTCACCCCATAGGCCATAGCCATCCGGCGGCGCTTCATCGTTCTGGCGGGTGCGCAGCCATTTATGCAGACGCAGCAATTGTTGCAGATGCCAGCCCAGGTAACCTGTGAGGCCCACGACCAGAGTCCAGGCATATTCGCCGGTGATCAGGCCCAATAGCAGGCAAGTGACGACCAGTAACACAAAGCGACGTATCAGGGAGCCGCGCCAGTCTTGATTCAATTCGAACTCATCCGCCAATCAATCCTTGGTTGCCAGCTTTGAACAGCTGTTCATCATGGCAATCCCTCGGTAAATCCAGCCTTGTTAACGCAGGCCGCTACCTGAGTGCATGCTAGCTCTTGGTGGAGAAACGGTAGCCGGTACCGCGTACCGTTTGTACTAGATTTTCGTAGGCCTCGCCCAAAGCTTTGCGCAGGCGGCGAATGTGTACATCAACCGTGCGTTCCTCAACATACACGTTGCCGCCCCACACCTGATCAAGGAGTTGCCCACGGGTGTAGGCGCGCTCTTGATGGGTCATAAAAAACTGCAGCAGACGGTATTCGGTCGGGCCCATTTCAGCGGGTTTGCCGTCGATGGTGACGCGATGGCTGATCGGATCGAGCAGCAGGCCACCCACTTCAATCGGGCCTTCGCTGTCGATGGGGCCGGCGCGACGCAGTACAGCCTTCAAGCGTGCCACCAGTTCGCGCGGGGAGAACGGCTTGGTGATGTAATCGTCGGCGCCGACTTCAAGACCTTGGATCTTGTTGTCCTCTTCGCCTTTGGCCGTGAGCATGATGATTGGGATGTCGCCGGTCAGCTCATCACGCTTGAGGCGCCGTGCCAGTTCAATGCCGCTGGTGCCGGGCAGCATCCAGTCGAGCAGAATCAGGTCTGGTTTGCGGTCGACGATGATGGCGTGTGCCTGCTGGGTGTTCTCCGCTTCCAGGCACTCGTAGCCGGCCATTTCCAGGGCTACGGCGATCATTTCACGGATCGGTGCTTCGTCATCGACGATCAGGATGTTCTTGCCAACCATGGGTCAAGCCTCGGGTCATCTCGCTGTAATGTGCTGCATTAGATAACGGAATTATTGCAGCGATATGACAGGTGCGCGGCGCAAGCGTTCGTTAACCACGCAACGCGTAGTCCAGTACCAGGCCGATGAAGATCGCCAGCCCAGCCCAATGGTTGTGCAAAAAGGCATTAAAGCAGCCCATCGGCTTGCGGTTACGGGTTTTGTGGTACTGCCAGGCGAAGCAACTGGCGGCGGCCAGTAGGCCAAAGTGGAAGTAAAGGCCCAACTCGAAACGTGCGGCGGCCAGCAGCAGGCAAAGCAAGGCCAGGCCCTGCAGGATGACAATAATCAGACGGTCGGCATCGCCAAACAGGATGGCGGTGGATTTCACCCCGATTTTCATGTCGTCCTCGCGGTCGGCCATGGCGTAGTAAGTGTCGTAGGCGACCGTCCACAGCAGGTTGGCGATATACAGCAACCAGGCTTCTGGCGGCAGGTTGCCGGTTTCGGCGGTAAAGGCCATCGGCATGCCCCAGGAAAACGCGGCACCCAACACCACTTGTGGGTAAAAGGTGTAGCGCTTCATAAAGGGGTAGCAGGCCGCCAGCGCCAGGCCGCCGAATGACAGCCAGATAGTTGTGGCATTGGTGAACAACACCAGCACAAAGCTCATTGCCACCAGCAGCGCAAACAGTATCAGCGCCTCACGCGGTTGCACTTTGCCGCTGGCCAGCGGTCGTGCCTTGGTGCGGCTGACGTGGCCGTCGAAATCGCGGTCGGCGTAGTCGTTGATCACGCAACCGGCGGCGCGCATGAAAATCACCCCGAAGACGAAGATCAGCAGGTTTTTCACACTCGGCACGCCTTCGGCCGCAATCCACAGCGCCCATAGGGTTGGCCACAGCAGCAGGTAGATGCCGATGGGCTTCTCTAGGCGCATCAACTGGATAAAGTCCCATGCGCGCGGGTGCAGGCGATTGAGTGAATGCAGCAGGCGGGTGTACATCGGGCGCTTCTCCGTGCGGGTTGCGGCTGATTATATGTGTGAGGGATGTCTAGGTTCTGTTGACGTATCAGCGGAGCCACAACAGGGTTGCAGCGAAGGCCAGCATAGACTTGAAATGACAGGCCTTTTTCTCAAAACGCGTAGCAATCCGCCGGTAATGCTTCAGTTTGCCGAACAGGCACTCCACGACGTGGCGCT
>CAMCJM010000026.1 GCA_945874835.1 Pseudomonas synxantha
GACAACTGGGTGCGTTCAGTAGCCGTATCCCCTTTGTGGCACTCAGCAGGCTTTGTATATGAGCCCACTCGGTATCGCTTAACTGGCTTCTGTCGGTCATGGCAAAAGCCAGATTCTAGCCGGTGGCTTACGTCAACAGAACCTAGCAACGGCGGCGAATGCGGCAAAACCGGCAAGAAAAAAATTTATGCTTTTTTGACTTAAACTCACTGAAGCATTTAGTTTTCCTGCGTAAGGTCTATTTTTGGCTATTCCCAATACGCGGACAAACCAGATAAAGTGTCACCAACTAAAAGAAAATCTTTATAACCATGAAACTACCCGTGCACCTCAACGCCTTGCGCGCCTTTGAAGCCAGCGCCCGCCATCAGAGTTTTTCTGCGGCAGCGAGCGAGCTGAATGTCACACCCGCCGCTGTCGGCCAACTGGTTCGCACGCTGGAAGACTGGCTGGGCACGCCGCTGTTTCATCGCACCAGCAGCGGCAAGGTTCGCCTCGTTGCCACGGAAACGGCCGAACGCGCCCTGCCGGACATCCGCGCGGGCTTCGACCGTCTGGCCTTCGGTTTGGAGCGGCTGCGCGAAGGTTCGACCACCGGTGTTTTAACCGTCACGGTCAGCCCGGCCTTCGCCGGCAAGTGGCTGCTGCCGCGCATTGAAAGTTTTTATGCCGCCTGGCCGGACATGGACGTGCGCCTGGACACCAACCTCAAACCGGTGGATTTCGCCGCGCAGCGCGTGGACATCGGCGTGCGCTATGGCCCGGGCAACTGGCCGGGGCTGGTCGCCGAAAAGCTGCTGGATGAAGAGGTCTACCCGGTCTGCTCACCCAACTTGCTGACCGATAAGCAGCGTTTGCAGACGCCGAGCGACCTAGCACGCGAGACCCTGATTCACGACCTGTCGATGGACAGTCATACGGGTTTTCCGACCTGGGAGACGTGGCTACAAAAAGCCGGGGTAACCGCAGCGAACAGCGCGCGCGGGATGAAAATCAACAACTCGGCAGCGGTGTTGCAAGCGGCGATTGAAGGGCATGGTGTGGCGCTGGCCCGCAGCGTGATGGCGCGCGACGACGTGGCGGCGGGTCGCCTGGTGCGGCTATTCCCACAGGTTGAGTTTGCCTCGACGCTGGCCTACTACGTGGTGTACCGGCCTGAAAGCGCCAGCCTGCCAAGGTTGCAGGCGTTCCGCGATTGGCTAATGCAAATGGCGGCCCGCTAACCTCCACTGACGAATAAAAACGCCTCCAGCCATTCACGCCTACGCGCGGTGGCTGGGGCGGACATCATTATTGAACGCGGTAAAGCGCGCTAAGGTTAATGACCCTTGGCCTCGGCAAAATCACGCACCCCATCCAAGCTGATAAACCAGACGCACTCATCAGACTCGCATGAGTCGCCATGCGGCTGACCTGCAGGCTGATACCAATAACTGCCTGGCCCCATGTTGGCCGCCGTCTGCTGCGAGCCATTGGCGCCCCAGTGCTTCATTACACCCTTGATCACCACGAGTTGGTAGTTGGCGGTGTGGGTATGCATGGGAAAAGCACCACGACCCATTTTCATGACGATGGACGAGGCCTCCTGCTCAGGATTACCGCGCACCGGTGCTATCTGTGGTTCGCCCGGCTTCTGGGCGCTGAATGTCAGCGACTCAAAGGGCGTGACAATCATTTCAGGGCCTGCGGCAAGGGTAAATCCACTGGCCAAAAGGGCGAAAGTGACCAAGCCAGCGCGCACGATGTTGCAACTGTGAGTAACCATGGTGACTCCTTAATAGAAGTTAGTAAGGGGGGCGCACGTCCTAAGCGCCGCGCAGATACAAACCCTGCGCGGCGCATCGGCTGGGTTATTAGCCCTTCAAACGCACACTCAACGCTTCAGCCAGTGGCACGGCAGAAGCCGGGCTCTGGCCAGACATCAGCGCACCATCGATAACAACATGCGGCTGCCAGTTGGCGATGCTGCTGTAGTTGGCGCCACGGCCCTTCAACTCGTCTTCGAGGGAGAACAGCAGGTGGTGCAGCAACTCGACTTCAGTGTCTTCGTCGTTCTTGAAACCAGTGACTTTGAGACCCTTGACCAGGTACTCGCCGTCGCTCTTCTTCACGTCACGCAGGATGGCCGGTGCATGGCAGACCATGGCGATCGGGCGGTTCGACTCGTAGAAATCACGGATCAGTTTGATCACGTGGGAGTCGGACGCCAGGTCCCACAGCAGGCCGTAACCACCTGGGAAGAACACCGCATCAAAACCGCTGTAGTCGATGTTGCGCAGCTTGCGGGTGTGCTTGGCAGCGAACAATGCGACCGGGTCAGCGAGGAAGCGCTCGGTGTATTCGGTGGTGAACGGCGCTTTCATGCTCAGCAGGTCGATGGGCGCTTCGCCGCCGGTTGGCGAGGCGAAGACCACTTCGTAACCGGCCTCGGTCAGGATGTAGTAAGGCGCGGCCAGTTCATGGAACCAGGTGCCGGTCTGCTTGCCGCTGGTACCCATCTCATCCAGCGAGGACATAACGAGGAGGATGCGCTTCTGTTGGTTGATGTAGCTCATGGTGAATCTCCTATCGAGTTGAGAACGACGTTGAGGGTAGTAGACCTGTTTGTCCCTTGAGTCGAAGCGGGCAAAGCGCACAAGAAAACCTATTTACTGAATTAGGCATTCGAGCTTCGCTGAGACCTTTAAGATCGCTGCAGCCTTCGACTTGGTGGAAATTATGGGTTTATTCGGAGTAACCAACAAACGAGATAATGCGTTCAAAACACAAAGAAAATCTTTATCTAAACGCAAGCATGAGTGACGCCAATGCAGGCTAGAGTTGGCGTCATACATGCGCGTGGAGATCGCCTTATGCAGTTCGTCAAATACCAGGCCGCTGGCAACGACTACCTCGTTTACCAAGCCGCTGAGCCTTTTGCGTTTAGCCCACAAGACATTGTCAGGATCTGCGATCGCCATCGCGGCCTGGGCAGCGATGGCATCTTGGTGCCCTTGATCGGTGCCGATAAAACCCTGTCAGTCGCGATCTATAACACCGATGGCTCACAGGCCGAGAAGAGCGGTAATGGCCTGCGCATCCTTTGTCGGTATCTGTGGGATCAGGGCGTGGTCACGCAGGCGCCTTTTCGGGTAACCACTAAAGGGGGCGTGGTCGACTGCCAAGTACTCGATCAAGGCACGCGAGTGTCCATTGCCATGGGCCGCGCGCGCTTTCTGACGCTGGCTGAACCCAAGGTCGTTATCGAGGGCGAGGCGCTGGAGTTGCATGCCGTTTCGATGGGCAACCCGCATTGCGTGGTGCTTGTCGCTCAGCCGACGCAGGCATTGGCCAGGCGGCTTGGGCCGCTTATCGAAAGGCTCTCGGCGTTCCCTGAACGCACCAATGTGCAGTTTGTGCGGGTGCTCAACCGCCAGCAAATTGAGGTGCAAATCTGGGAACGGGGCGTGGGTTATACGCTGTCGTCGGGCACCAGCAGCTGCGCCGCCGCAGCGGTTGCGCACCAGCTGGGGCTGGTGGATGCACAGGTTGAAGTGCAGATGCCGGGCGGCGTGATCGCCATCGAGTTGGACAGCGATTACCAGGTGCAGATGCAAGGGCCGGTGGGCAAGGTCGGGCGCTATTGGCTGGATGACGAGTGCCTTGCCTAGCAGCCCCGGTAAGCATGCCACGTTGATCCGCAACGGCATTGCTCGGGCCTTAACCCGCCGTGCAGCCTTTGTCTTAAATCTGTGCGTGTTATCACAGCCCTGAATAACAGCACTGACTGTTTTTGCATCTTTCACTATGCTCGCCGACTTTCTTGGGTCGGTTCCTATTCAGGACCTACCCCGCAGTGGATGCAAATGCTGAGCACGGACGCGCGATTCCGATTGTGAGTGACGCGTATGGTTCGCCTAGTTCAGATGCATTTCGCGGCGTGGCGAGCTTGTTGCCTGTCGCCACTCATTGCGATGCCGCAGGCCCTATTGCCAGCCGCACGCCACCTTCGCGCAGCCCGCCTTGCCTCGCCAACTCATGGCGCAACACGTCGCTTTACCGCTTCGTTTGCGGCGCACGACTGCACGCCCGCACCACTGCCGCTCTGGGTTACCCAACCAATAAAAAAAGGTAAAAGAACATGCTCCGTGTAAGCCTGTTGTGGCTCTCGCTCCTGATGTTGAGCGGCTGTCTGGATTTGGGTGGAGGGGGCGGCGGCAGCAGCGGTGGCGGTGCCAGCCCAGAGCCGCGCCCACCAGTTACCGAACCACCCGTAGTAACGCCGCCAGTCGCACCGCCCGTGCAACCGCCCAGCGAGCCAGAGCCTGAGCCGCCCGTCGTTGTGCCGCCCACGGTGCCGGTCGTGCCACCCGTGACGCCGCCCACGGAGAACGACAGCTTTCCCGAGCCGACGGCCGCCGTGCTCGATGAAGTCAATGCGCTGGGCTTTTTTGATGTCACCGCTACGGGCGAACCACGCCCGGTGCGCAATGACCTGAGCGGCGATCTGGCTGCCATGCTGCAGTTTGTGCAGAGCCATTCGGTCAACCCGCAGGGCAACGAAGCGAACAACATGCCGCGCCTGACCAGTGAGCGCGAAGCGCTGCTGCTGGTGACACCCGTGCCCACCACGCCCATGCCGCAGCAATTGCGCGTGCAAGTGACGCTGGGCGCAGAGCTCAAAGGCGAGTTGCTGCTCAGCCCGCCCGATGATCTGCCGCGCGCCGACCGTACCGGCGCGGATGCACGCCCGGATGTGGTCTATTCGCGCCGAGCCTGGTCGGCGGTATTGCCGTGGGACTGGGTCAAGCCGGGCATGCGCCTGCAGGTGATCGATGAGCGCGGAAGGCGTGGCGAACGTGCGGCCACAGGCTTCGACTTTGCCGCACCAGCCGAGTTGGTGGTGCAGTCAATCCGCGTCGGCATGCTCACCGAACCACCGGTCAGCGATGCGCACTGGATGCTTAACCGCCCGACCCAGGCGGCCACCGAATATTTCCAAACAGTGCCGATTTCTCGCCTGGTGGTTAGCCAATACGAGGACGTGCAACTGGACCGAGTGATGGTCGGCAGCGGGGTGATCTACGACACCGCCAGTGCGGGTGAAGGCGGCGTTTACAGCGGCGACATGCGCGAAAACACGACCAAATCCACCTTTAGCACCGGCATCAACCTGGCCAACTGGGGCATCACCAGCGCCGGCATGATCAGCCAGCAGCAACCTCAACTCACGCAATCGGCGGTCATTCACCATGCCGCGGGCATGTACAGCAACGGGCGACAAACCCACGGCCTGAGCGGCGGCAACGGCATCCTTACGCTGTACAACGCCGTGGGCAACGAGTTCAGCCACGAGATCGGCCACCACTACGGCATCGGTCACTATCCGGGCGAGGTCAACGGCAACTACTTCTGGGCCGTGCACCATTACGACAGTGGCTGGGGTTACATCGCCTACCGCAAGCGCATGCGCGCCAACCTGCTGTGGGCGCGTGATAAATCAGCGGCCATGGCCGGCACGCCGGTGTTTAACGAGGCCTATGCTTTTGCCCCCGACGCCATGTCGGGCGGCGACTTCACCAGCGCGCTGTCCAGCTACACGCATTACACCGGCTACAGCACTAAAAACTGGATTCAACCCCGGCTCAACCATGCGGTATGGGCCGCTGACTCACCCACCGGCTACCGCCAATGGGACAGCACCAGCCTGAAAATGGAAGTGGCGCAGCCGAGGGTGCCGACCTCAAATCAGGTTTGGTACAACAGCGCCGACGGTAATTATCTGAGGCCGCGCCTGTTTGCGGTGCCGGTGTTTACCCTGCTCGGCGGCTATGACCCGGTGAACAATACGGCCGTGCTCTACCCCGCCCTGCGCGGGAACTGGGGTCAGGTGTACGACCTGCCCGCGCCAGACGATAGCGCGGCCAGCAAGCAATGCTGGGTGCAGGTGGATTTTGTCGGCGGCGCACGCCAGCGTATCGCCGTGGCCGCGCAGCGCATGGATAGCAATGCCAACAAACTGCACATCAACCTGGCCCAGGCCGAACGGCCACTTACGGCAAGCCTGCAATGCCGCGAGAGCGCCGCAGACAGCCCAGTCGAACTGGCCAACCTGGCCTTCGCGCAAGATCTGCCCGCCATGCCGGCACCGGTGGTGGTAGGCCGTGAAGAACGCTTCCAGGCGCTTTACCGTGAAGAGCGGCCTAAGTTGCAAGCGGCGCTGGAGGCCATTGCTGCACAGCCGGTGCTGACTCTCTCCGGCGAAGCGCGCCTGCTCTATGACAGCTACGCCGACCACGCTGACGGCCTCTCGGCAAGCGCGCAACAGGTTATTCAACGCCTCAAAAAACAGGAAGAAAGCGCCCTACGCCTGAACCGCTGGCTCGATGCCTATGGCTCACGTCTGGCCAGCAACAGCGCCGCAGCCAGCGCCCTCGACAACCTGCTGACCACCCTGCACTTCACTCAGCGCCCGCTACTGCCGGCGGCTCAGCGCTTCACCCGCAACAACGGCGACTGCGTACGCACGGCACTCACCGAAGGCCGCTGGAGCGCTTACGTGGCGGCCAAGGCGCAGTGCACGGACAGCGCCGAGGACTACTGGCTGACCGATGCCAGCGGGCGCATCCGCAGCCTGGCACAGCCCAACCTGTGCCTGACGGCGAGCAACGACGTCAGCCTGAGCGAGTGTGACGCCACCCGCGATGCGCAAATCTGGAACTTGGATGCCCTGCCGCTGCTGAAAAACGGCAACCGTTGCATCGACCTGGCAGGCGGCTCTACCACTGGCAAGCTGATCATGTATGGCTGCCACGGCGGAGGAAACCAGCAGTGGTTAGGTCTGAGCCTTTCAGATAACGCCCTGCTGCCACTGCTCAAGGCGCGCAACGTGGTGAACTTTGTGCAGTTCGCGCAAGAGCGCGACAAGGCCGGTGAATGATCACGGCACAGGGTCGCCTGCTGATTGCACTGCTCGGGTTGTGCAGTGCATTGCCGACAGCTGCAGTGCAATTACCGCTTAGCGCCTTGGCCGCCGGCACGCCGCTGACTCTGCCAGCCGCCCAGCCCTTAAAAGGCTTGGACGACTGGCGCTTACACGGTCTGTTTCGCCAACCCGGCGGCAGCGGTTGGGCCCTGCTGAACATCCCGCCTAGCCAGAACCAGCGCGTCGAGCGTGGGGCGCTGCTGCGCGATGGCATTCGTCTGGCAAGCATCGAGAACGATGGCATCTGGCTACAGCGCGGCCAGCAGCGGGCGTTTTTGCGCCTGAGTGGCGGCGTGCAACAGAGTGCTGCCGCTCAGCCTGCACAAGAGAGCAAAACCACATTCGCGCCCTCGGCGAACTGCCAGCAGATGATGGCCGGCGGGGTGCCCTTGGATGAGTTGATGACAGTGGGCATGTGCCCCTGATGTTGGCCAAGCCACCTGCTCGGCTGCGCTGCACTCAACGCCAACCGGCCCGTCAGGCAGTGGCGATTAGGGCGGGAAGGCCTTAAAGATTGGCCGGGATAATCAGGCCTTTTTGTCGATAGGCTTCAATATCAACACCGAAAGCCCCGCTGTTGTGCACCTCACGGATACGGTAGAGGCTGCCTTTCTCATCCCGCGCGCCATTGGCCAGGTCGATGATGCGTTCCTTGCACGGCTGCTTATCGGCATTCAACACGCAGAGCACTTTGGGCTTGAGTTTGCTGCCCGGCGCACAGCCGATGATGATGCCAACCTCACCATTGCTCAGCTCGACAATTTCCCCCGGCGGGTAAATGCCGATCATGCGAATAAAACAGCCGACAATTTCTTCATCAAACTGCGTGCTGGCTGCATCAAACAACACGCGTAACGACTCCAGGCTGGACTTGCCCTTGCTGTAAATTCGGTCACTGTTGATGGCGTCGTAGCTGTCGGCCACGGCGATGATCTTGGCAAAGTAAGGAATCTTGCTGGCCACCAGCCCGCGCGGATAACCCTTGCCGTCCAGCCGTTCATGGTGCGAATAGGCCACGTCCACCGTGGCGGCGGTGATCTGCTGGTTGCTCATCAGCAACTTGCGCCCTTCGGCAGCGTGGCTCTGCATGATGCGGTACTCATCAGGTGTCAGCGCGCCGGGCTTGTTGAGGATTTCGCTGGGCACTTTGATCTTGCCCACGTCATGCAACATGCCGCACACGCCAACATGCTCAAGCTGATACTCCGGCAGGCCCAACTCTTTACCCAAGGCAATGGAAAGAATAGACACACGCAGCGAATGCTCGGCGGTGTAGTCATCGCTGTTCTTGATGCGCGCCAGCCAGAGCATGGCCACCGGGTTGCGCAAAATACTCTCGACGCACTCCTTGACCACGGCCTTGACCGCCGCGACATCCAACTCCTGGCCCATTTTCACGGCCTGCAAAATGCGCAATGACTCCTCACGCGCGGCATGCCATACAGGTGATGCCTGATTGATTTCCTGGCTGAAATCGACCTTGGCAATCTCAGCTTCCAGCCTGGCAGGTTGCGCGAGATTTTCCTTGGCCTGCTGGGCTACGCCCACCGAGCGCCTGGCATCAACCCAGACGTAGTTGCACACCTCTTGCAACAGGCGGATTTCCTGCTGCTGACGAATACGAAAACCTTGAAAGAGAAAGCTGGTGTCCGTCCATGGGCGATCCAGTTCCACCACATACATGCCGATGCTGAGCTGCGCAGCTTCGACTTTGATACGGTCAGTGGGGGTGTTGTCGGCCATGCAGGCTCTCCGCAGGGAGCGGTCAAAGGGCGGCCATTAGCCATTACCGCGCCGTGATCAGCAAATTGCTTTTGCCTATCGCGGCACTGCCGCCGCCATCGCAGTTGCAGCGCGGCTTAACATTCTGAGCATAGCCAGCCGCGCGCCACGCTGCAGATCAAGATCGACGCAGCACGCACCCGCCGTTTAGCCCGGTTTGCACACACCCAAACGCTTGGCCAGACGCATCAGATTGGCGCGATCAATGCCCAGCTCACGCGCCGCCGCTGCCCAAGCGAAATGATGACGATTGAGGCACTGGCTGATCAGCTGCTTTTGATAGGCATCCACGGCATCGCGCAGCGGGACGGGGTTTACTGCATCCGCTGCGGCGACGCGGGCGACTTGCACAGGCACGGACAAGACGACCGGCAGATCCAGATGAGCGCTGTCGATGCTCAAAATACGCGGCCGCTCACTGCTACCGGCCAAGGCCTTGAGCGCGGCGCGGCCAATTAAATGTTCCAGTTCACGCACGTTGCCTGGCCAGTCATAGGCCAGCAGGCTGCTTTGTGCGGCACTGGTCAGACGCACATTGCGCAAGCCCAAACGCGCACGGTTTTGTTCAAGAAAGAACCCCGCCAAGAGCAAAGTATCGCGGCCACGCTCACGCAACGCTGGCACTTTCAGCGGGTACACACTGAGGCGATGGTACAGGTCGGCACGAAAACGCCCAGCGCGCACCTCCTCGACCAAATCACGGTTGGTTGCCGCCAGCACGCGCACATTCACCCGCTGTTCGCGGTCGGCACCGACGCGCTGTAACTGGCCGCTTTGCAGCACGCGCAGCAGCTTGGCTTGCGCTGCCAGTGGCAACTCGCCAATTTCATCCAGAAACAGGCTGCCGCCATCGGCCAGTTCAAACTTGCCGCGCCGCTCGTTGTGCGCGCCCGTAAACGCGCCGCGCACATGGCCGAACAATTCGCTTTCCACCAGGTTATCGGGCAGCGCCGCACAGTTGAGGCTGATCAACGGCCGCATCGAACGCGGCGAAGCGGCATGCAGGGCTTCAGCCACCAGCTCTTTACCCACCCCGGTTTCGCCGCTGATCAGCACGTTCAGCTCGCTGTTGCCGACCAGGGCGATCTCCGCCAACAAGGCTTTGTGTGCGGCACTTTGCCCGATCAACTCCCGTGTGCGCTGCTGCCCAGCGACCTGCTTGTACACCTCGGCCAATTGGTGCTCGTCCTCGGCACGCTGCTGCAAACTGTTGATCCTTTCGCTGGCCATTACAGTGGCAGCGGCCAGGCTGGCAAACGCTTGCAGATTGTCCAAGTCGACGCGACCGAAGCTTGCCGGGTCGAGCGAGTCGAGGGTCAGCAAACCCCAGGGTTGGTCCTGCACATACAGCGGGCAACCAAGGCAGTCGTGCACGGGCAGGTGACCGCGATGACCGTCGACAAGACCGTCATAGGGATCGGGCATTTCGCAGTCGGTGGCAAAGCGCGTCGGCCCGCGCTGCGCAAGCAGGGCCTGCAAGCGCGGGTGCTCGCTCAGCTTGAAGCGTCGGCCGAGGGTGTCAGCGCTCAAGCCCAGGGCGGCCAACGGCACCAGCACCTCGCCCTCCAGCCGCAATAACGCCACCGCATCGCACGGCAGCAGTTGCCGCAATGCTTGCAATAAACGCCGATAACGCTCGGTCTGCGGCAACTCGCGGGACAGATCAGCCACCAGCGGGATCAGCGCCGTGAGCAATGGATTTGCAGTCATATCGACACACCAGCAGTCATTAAGACTCGCCTAACACGCTGTCTTAAAGACACGTAACTTATTAAATAATTGATTTATATAGATAATTTTATTGGCACGCTTTCTGTACTTATCAGAGTGATACCAACCTAGGCGCTGCGCAAGTGCAGCGCGTCAGTCTGACGAGGAAGCCTGCATGTTGACCGCTCCCCACACCGCCCTGATCAAAGCCACCGTGCCCCTGCTGGAGCAAGGCGGCGAAGCCCTGACCCGGCATTTCTACCAACTGATGCTCAGCGAATACCCCGAGGTGCGCGCGCTGTTCAATCAGGCGCATCAGGCCAGCGGTGGCCAGCAACGCGCCCTGGCCAATGCCGTGCTGATGTATGCCCGGCATATCGACAAACTGGAGGCGCTGGGGCCGCTGGTCGGCCAGATCGTCAACAAGCATGTGTCGCTGCAAATCCTGCCCGAGCATTACCCGATTGTTGGCAGCTGCCTGCTGCGGGCGATTCGTGAAGTGCTGGGCGCGGAGGTTGCCACCGATTCAGTCATCGAAGCCTGGGCAGCGGCCTATGGGCAACTGGCGGACATTCTGATTGGCGCTGAAGAGGCCGCTTATGCAGCAAACGCCACGGCCGAAGGTGGCTGGCGTGGTGCACGCAGTTTTAACGTGAGCCGCAAGGTGCAGGAAAGCGAAGAGATTGTTTCGCTGTACCTGACTCCGGCCGATGGCGGTGCGCTGGTGGCGTTTCAACCGGGGCAATACATCGGCTTGCGCCTGCTGGTTGAGGGCACAGAGCAACGGCGCAACTACTCGCTTTCAGCCCTCGGCAATGGCCGTGAATACCGCATCAGCGTCAAGCGTGAGGCCGGCGGCCAGGTTTCCAATTACCTGCATGATCAGTTGCAGATCGGCGACAGCCTGGAGCTGTTTGCCCCGGCGGGAAATTTCGTACTGCGCGAGTCGGCCAAACCGCTGGTGTTGATCAGCGCTGGCGTGGGCATCACCCCGGCGCTGAGCATGCTGGAAGCAGCGCGCAACACCGGTCGCGATATTCACTTTATCCACTGTGCGCGCCACGCCGGGGTGCACGCCTTCCGCGACTGGGTCGAAGCACAACGCGCCGCACACCCGCAGGTGCGCCATTACGTGTGCTACAGCGAGCCGCGCGCAGGCGATCAAGCTGACGCTGAAGGTTTGCTCAGCCTCGAACAACTGGCGCAATGGCTGCCGGAGCAACGTGATCTGGACGCTTACTTTCTGGGGCCGAAGCCGTTTATGGCGCAGGTCAAACGGCACCTGCAGCAACTCGGCGTGCCGGCGACGCAGAGCCATTACGAGTTCTTTGGCCCGGCCAGCGCTCTGGACAGTTAATCACCCGCTCTCGGAGGTCGTGATGTTGGCATCACTCACCTGCCCATCGCGGGCACTGCAACTGGCTAACCGCATGCTGCTGGGCGGTGTGTTGCTGTTACTGATCGGCTTAATCGGCGCGTATGGCCTGGAGGCTCACTTGAGCATCCGCAGCCTGGTGCTCGCCCATGCGCTAACTCTGATTGGGCCAAGCCTGCTCAAGCTGGGTTACGTGCTGCGCCTGGCCGCGCAACTGCAGCAGCGGGCGCAGTTGGCGTGCGGCGCCGCGGCTTAGAGCACGCCAGCCTCACGCAGCGCAGCGATCTGCTCGGCACTCAGGTTGAGGTAGCGGCTCAACACCTGCTCGGTGTGTTCGCCGAGCAGCGGGGGGGCATTGCGGTAGGTCACCGGCGTCTCGGACAGGCGCAGCGGGCTGGCGACTTGAGGCGTGGTGCTGCCCAGGCTGTTGGGCAGGTCGAGGCGTAAACCGCGCGCTTGCACGTGGGGGTCGGCAAACACCTGAGCCAGGTCGTTGATCGGCCCGCAGGGCACGCCGGCAGTTTCCAGCAGCGTCACCCATTCGGCGGTGGTTTTAAACACTGTGGCCTGGCGCAGCAGCGGTATCAGCTCGCTGCGATGCGCCACGCGAGCCTTGTTGCTGGCAAAGCGCGGATCATCGGCCAATGCCGTCAGGCCAGCGACCTCGCACAGCTTGCGGAACTGCCCATCGTTGCCCACGGCGATGATGAAGTTGCCATCGGCCGAGGGGAAATCCTGATAGGGCACGATGTTCGGATGAGCGTTGCCCAAGCGCTTGGGCGAGACTCCGGTGTTGAGGTAATTCATCGCCTGATTGGCCAGGCAAGCCACTTGCACGTCGAGCAAGGCCACGTCGATATGCTGGCCGAGGCCGGATTGTTCGCGCTGATTGAGCGCCGCCAAAACGCCGACCGTGGCGTACAGGCCGGTGAGAATATCGGTGAGGGCGACGCCGACTTTCATCGGCCCAGCCCCGTCTTCGCCATCCGGCTTGCCGGTCAGGCTCATCAGCCCGCCGAGGCCCTGAATCATAAAGTCGTAACCGGCGCGTTTGGCGTAAGGACCGTCCTGGCCAAAGCCGGTGATCGAGCAATAAATCAGCCGTGGATTAATCGCTTTCAACGATGCGTAGTCGAGGCCGTAAGCCGCCAGGCCGCCGACCTTGAAGTTCTCCAGCAGCACATCGCAGTTCTGCACCAACTCGCGCACCAAACGCTGGCCTTCAGGCTGGGTGAAATCCAGCGTCACTGATTGTTTGTTGCGATTGGCGCTTTGGAAATACGCCGCTTCGCGCGAGTCATGGCCGTTGGCATCTTTCACATAGGGCGGGCCCCAGTGGCGGGTGTCGTCACCTGAACCGGGGCGCTCGACCTTGATCACCTCGGCACCGAGGTCACCGAGAATCTGCCCGGCCCAGGGCCCGGCGAGTACGCGGGACAGGTCGAGTACGCGGATATGGGATAGGGCGCCGGGCATGGGGAACCTCGTGGGAGAGAAACGTAGGACGTAGGATGGGTTAGCCGCGAAGCGGCGTAACCCGTCGGGCGATTTGATGGGTATCGCTGCGCTCAACCCATCCTACGGTCTTGCAGTTTGGCGCTGCTGTTTAGAAAAATGCCTGCAGGCCAGTCTGCGCGCGGCCAAGGATCAGCGCGTGGACGTCGTGGGTGCCTTCGTAGGTGTTGACCACTTCCAGGTTGACCAGGTGGCGAGCGACGCCGTACTCGTCGCTGATGCCGTTGCCGCCGAGCATGTCGCGGGCCATGCGCGCGATGTCCAGGGACTTGCCGCAGCTGTTGCGCTTCATCATTGAGGTGATTTCCACCGCCGCGGTGCCTTCGTCCTTCATGCGGCCAAGGCGCAGACAGCCTTGCAGAGCCATGGTGATTTCGGTCTGCATGTCGGCGAGTTTCTTCTGGATCAGCTGGGTTTGCGCCAGCGGGCGGCCGAACTGTTTGCGGTCGAGGGTGTACTGACGCGCGGTGTGCCAGCAGAACTCGGCCGCACCCAGCGCGCCCCAGCTGATGCCGTAGCGTGCGGAGTTAAGGCAGGTGAACGGGCCTTTCAGACCGCGCACATCGGGGAAGGCGTTTTCTTCCGGGCAGAACACGTTGTCCATGACGATCTCGCCGGTGATCGACGCACGCAGGCCAACCTTGCCGTGAATCGCCGGGGTGCTCAGGCCTTGCCAGCCTTTTTCCAGCACAAAGCCGCGAATCTCGCCGGCATCGTCTTTGGCCCAGACCACAAACACATCGGCGATCGGGCTGTTGGTGATCCACATCTTCGCGCCGGTAAGGCGGTAGCCGCCGTCGACCTTTTTCGCGCGGGTGATCATCGAACCAGGGTCGGAGCCGTGATCAGGCTCGGTCAGGCCGAAGCAGCCGATGTATTCGCCGCTGGCCAGTTTGGGCAGGTACTTCTGCTTGGTCGCTTCGTTGCCGAATTCATAGATAGGTACCATCACCAGCGACGACTGCACGCTCATCATCGAGCGGTAGCCGGAGTCGATGCGCTCAACTTCACGGGCGATCAGGCCGTAACACACGTAGTTCAGGCCGCTGCCGCCGTATTCGGCAGGAATGGTCGCGCCGAGCAGGCCGGTGTCGCCCATCTCGCGAAAGATTTTTGGATCCGTCTGTTCATGGCGGAAGGCTTCGAGCACACGCGGGGCCAGCTTGTCGGCAGCGAACTGCTGGGCGCTGTCACGCACCATGCGCTCTTCTTCGGTCAGTTGCTGATCCAGCAACAGCGGGTCGATCCAGTTGAAGCTTGCCTTGCCAGCCATATGCACAATCCTCGGTCGAAATGCGGGGGAGATTTGTAGGAGCCAAGGGACGCCTAATCGTTATTGGCGATCAAAGGCATCGCGAGCAAGCTCGCTCCTACACAAGAAACCATGGGAGTGATCCTAGGCGGCTTATGTCGGGTCGGCAAACGAGTAATACGCAAGCCGTTGTGCAATAAGCTCACTTCAAGATAGGTTTAGTCGGCCTATTTCCTTTAAAAATGTGAGGGTTACGCACAGATGCGCCGCAAAATCCCCAGCACCGCTGCCTTGATCGCCTTCGAGTCCGCCGCCCGTCACCAGAGTTTTACCAAGGCCGCGCAGGAACTGAGCCTGACCCAGGGCGCGGTGTGCCGGCAGATCGCCGCGCTGGAGGCCTTCCTTAATGTCGAACTGTTTCGCCGCTCACGCCGTGGCGTGCTGCTCACCGAAGCCGGGCAGTCGTATGCGAGGCGGGTGGCCGGGCAGCTCGATGCGGTGGAGCGTGACACCCTGGCGGTAATGGGCCAGCAGGGCGCGATGAGCATCGAACTGGCGGTGGTGCCGACCTTTGGTACGCAGTGGCTGCTGCCGCGTTTAAAGGATTTTCAGCGCCTGCACCCGGAAATCACCGTCAATCTGACCAACCGCACGCGGCCCTTTCTGTTTGCCGACACCGCCTTCGATGCGGCGGTGTACTTCGGTGATGGCGATTGGTCCGGCACCCGCGCACACCTGCTGATGGGCGAAAACCCCATGCCGGTGTGCAGCCCGGCCTTGCTGAACGGCCAAGCGCAATTAAGCGCTGAGCAAATCGCTCAACTGCCGTTGTTGCAGCAAACCACACGCCCCTACGCCTGGCGGCAGTGGTTCAGCGCGCAAGGGCTGAACACCCCGCGCGACATGGCAGGCCCGCGCTACGAGCTTTTTTCTATGTTGGCCCAAGCGGCGATCCATGAGATGGGCGTGGCGTTGATTCCACCATTTCTAATCCGCCGAGAACTGGCCGAAGGCCGGCTGGTGGTGGCGCTCGATCAGGCACTGACGGATGACGACCGGGCCTATTACCTGATTGTGCCGGAGCGTAAATCCGAGTCGGCAGCGCTGAATGCCTTCCGCGATTGGTTAGTGACTGAGGCCGCGCAGTACCGCCAACAACCGGCCTAAGCCCTGCCCGACCAGCCATACGGGTGAAAAGCGCTTAGGTAGTGACGACAAAGTGCAACTACACGTTTAGCCGGCGTAAAAGCCCCTCAAAGCCTTGTAAACACTGGCCTGAAGGCTATTTTTTACGGACTGTGCGTTACATTCCACACATCAAAGGATTCGATCAACGGTCATCCAGCTCGCGTATGACATTTACCCCCTCAAAGCGCCGTCATTGGTGGTTTAAGCCAGAAACCACGGGGCCTGCGCGCGGTATGAAAAGTAGTCATAGGCCTATAACTTGTAGTAATGCAATTTTCTAACTCCATAACTTCTTGAATGGGCTGGCGTTCGCCTGCAAAATGCCGCGCCCGCCTCTTCGGAGCGGGTTTGTGCTGATCCTCCCCCTTGCCCGCGTGCCATCCGCAGTGCGCCGGTTCACTAAAAAGATCACGCAGGAGAATTGAAGTGCACATCGGTGTTCCTCTCGAAACCCATGCTGGTGAGACGCGCGTTGCCGCGACTCCCGAAACCATCAAGAAGCTGATCGGCCAGGGCCATCAGGTGACTGTGCAAACCGGTGCCGGCGTCAGCGCCAGCATTCCGGACAGCGCCTATGAAGCCGTTGGCGCCACCATCGGTAATGATGCCGCCGCTTTTGCTGCCGATCTGGTGCTCAAAGTGGTCGCCCCGACCGAAGCCGAACTGGCCCACATGAAAACCGGCGCGGTGCTGGTTGGCATGCTCAACCCGTTCAGCAACGAGACCATCGCGCGGATCAACGCTCGCGGCGTCACTGCTTTCGCTCTGGAGGCCGCCCCGCGTACCTCCCGCGCGCAGAGCCTGGACGTGCTCAGCTCGCAAGCCAACATCGCCGGCTACAAAGCCGTGATGCTCGCGGCCAATCACTATCCGCGCTTTATGCCGATGCTGATGACCGCTGCCGGTACGGTAAAAGCGGCACGCGTGCTGATTCTCGGTGCCGGTGTGGCCGGCCTGCAGGCCATCGCCACGGCCAAGCGCCTGGGTGCGGTGATCGAAGCGTCCGATGTGCGCCCGGCGGTTAAAGAGCAGATCGAATCGCTCGGTGCCAAGTTTGTCGACGTGCCGTTTGAGACCGACGAAGAGCGCGAGTGCGCGCAAGGTGTGGGCGGTTACGCCCGGCCGATGCCGGCTTCGTGGATGGAGCGTCAGGCCAAGGCGGTGCACGAAAAAGCCAAGCTGGCTGACATCGTCATCACCACCGCGCTGATTCCAGGCCGCAAGGCGCCGACCCTGCTGCATGCCGCCACCGTGGCGGAAATGAAGCCAGGCTCGGTGATCATCGACCTCGCTGCAGCCCAAGGCGGCAACTGCCCGCTGACCGAAGCCGAACAGGTGGTGATCAAGCACGGAGTGACCATCGTTGGCCACAGCAACCTGGCGGCCATGGTGCCAGCCGATGCTTCGGCGCTGTACGCACGCAATCTGCTGGACTTCCTCAAGCTGGTTATCGACGGCGAAGGCAAGTTCCACCTCAACCTTGAAGACGACATCGTTAGCGCGTGCCTGATGTGCCGCGATGGCAACGTCGTGCGCACTAACGGCTAAGGGGAGCACTACAGATGGATATGATTTCTGACGGTATCTACAACCTGATCATCTTCGTGCTGGCCATTTACGTGGGCTACCACGTGGTGTGGAACGTGACACCCGCCCTGCACACCCCACTGATGGCCGTGACCAACGCCATTTCCGCCATTGTCATCGTCGGCGCCATGCTGGCCGCCGCGCTGACAGTGACCCCGCTGGGTAAAACCATGGGCACCCTGGCCGTGGCCCTGGCCGCAGTAAACGTCTTCGGTGGCTTCCTGGTCACCCGACGCATGCTGGAAATGTTCAAGAAGAAAGCGCCGAAAGCCGCTGCAGTGGAGAAGCACTGAGATGAGCATGAACCTGATCACTGTTCTCTACCTTGTCGCCTCGATCTGCTTTATCCAGGCGCTTAAAGGCTTGTCGCACCCGACTACGTCGCGTCGCGGTAACCTGTTCGGCATGATTGGTATGGGCCTTGCCGTCCTCACCACCGTTGGCCTGATCTACAAGCTCGGCGCGCTCTCTTTAGCACAAGGCAGTGCCACCGCCGGTATCGATTACGTGATTGTCGGCCTGCTGGTCGGCGGCACTGTCGGCACCGTGATGGCCAAGCGCGTTGAAATGACCAAAATGCCAGAACTGGTCGCCTTCATGCACAGCATGATCGGCCTGGCTGCGGTGTTTATCGCCATTGCAGCGGTGGTTGAGCCGCAATCGCTGGGCATTGTCGCTGCACTGGGTGACGCCATTCCGGTGGCCAACCGTGTTGAACTGTTTCTCGGTTCGGCCATCGGTGCCATTACCTTCTCCGGTTCGGTGATCGCCTTCGGCAAGCTGTCGGGCAAGTACAAGTTCCGCCTGTTCCAGGGCGCACCTGTGCAGTTCAAAGGTCAGCACATGCTGAACCTGGTGTTTGGTCTGGCCATTCTCGGCCTGGGCATCTACTACAGCTTCACCGGTGATGTGCGTGCCTTCGCCGCGCTGACCGTGCTGGCCTTCATCATCGGCGTGCTGATCATCATCCCGATTGGTGGTGCTGACATGCCGGTGGTGGTGTCGATGCTCAACAGCTACTCGGGCTGGGCGGCGGCCGGTATCGGTTTCTCGCTGAACAACTCAATGCTGATCATCGCCGGTTCGCTGGTGGGTTCGAGCGGTGCGATCCTCTCGTACATCATGTGCAAGGCGATGAACCGTTCGTTTTTCAACGTGATCCTCGGTGGTTTCGGTGGCGCGACTGAAGCTGCTGGCCCGGCCGGTGCTCAAGAAGCCCGCCCGGTGAAATCCGGTTCGAGCGACGACGCAGCCTTCCTGCTGACCAACGCCGACACCGTGATCATCGTTCCGGGTTACGGCCTGGCGGTGGCCCGTGCCCAGCACGCACTGATGGAACTGGCTGAGAAGCTGACCCACCGTGGCGTGACCGTGAAGTACGCGATCCACCCGGTTGCCGGGCGTATGCCAGGCCACATGAACGTATTGCTGGCCGAGGCCGAAGTGCCTTACGAGCAAGTGTTCGAGATGGACGACATCAACTCCGAGTTCGGCCAAGCCGACGTGGTGCTGGTGCTGGGCGCGAACGACGTGGTTAACCCGGCCGCGAAGACCGATCCGAAGTCGCCGATCGCTGGCATGCCGATCCTGGACGCCTACAAGGCCAAAACCGTGATCGTCAACAAGCGCTCGATGGCCAGCGGCTACGCCGGTCTGGACAACGAACTGTTCTACATGGACAAGACCATGATGGTCTTCGGCGACGCCAAGAAAGTCATCGAAGACATGGTTAAAGCGGTGGAGTAACACGCACCGCAGCGTTGCTGAAAGAGCCCGGCCTTCGCGCCGGGCTTTTTTGTGGGCGCAAATCCCGTCACTGGGCCGGTTCACACAAACAACAGCGCCCAGGCATTTAATTGTCTGATCGATCAGAAAGCGTCGTAACCCCGCGCAGAATCTGAAAAACAGGTCAGCTGCCACAGCAGTGCAATACGTAACTGTACTGGCTGCAAATCACTGCAATTCGTCTCCATACCAGTTAATTACCCTTTTAATTTAATATTTTCAGACTGAAGCACTTAACAACATTACAGTTAGCTCAATTAAATACAGTACAGTTACAAAGCAACCTATCTATTAGCCCTGCAATTCAATTCAGCTGTGACTACAGCGCCATGGATGCGCGCCGCATAATTCTCCCATCGCAACACACCACTGACCCGCCACAAGCGGAAGGATGCTCATCATGGAACGTACCCTCAGTTCCGATCTGTTTTTTGACCACAGCCAAACCACCGGCTCCAGCGCTCTGCCGCTGCGCGTGTTCTCCACACTTATGCTTTGGCAGCGCCGCATCGTCAGCCGCGGCCAGCTTGCCCGCCTCGACGCCCGCCTGTTAGCTGATGCTGGCATCAGCGAAGCTCAGCGTCAGGCTGAACTGAGCAAGCCTTTCTGGCGTTAACGCCAGCACCACACCGATTTCTGCTCCCCCTTTATTGGGATTCTTAAAGGCTCCAGCACCCCGCGTGCTGGGGCCTTCTTTTTGTCTGAAGTTTGCCGCTCAGCCACCGTAAGCCTGCACAGTGAGGCGTGCGCAGAAGCGGTACAGTTATGAAAAACCTGCAACTGCGCCATAACAATAGTCGGATGCTGTCTCTGCCAAGCCAGGCTGACACCGCGCACCATGGACTGCCTTCTCCCGTCTCTGACAAGGAATGCGCCATGGACCGTACGCTTAAACCTCAGCCCACCTCATCGACCCCGCTGGAATGCCCACTGTACCTGCGCGCTTACGCCACGCTGTGCAACTGGCGGCGTAACTGGCACACGCGCCAGCAATTGGCGCGGCTGGACAGTCGCCAACTGGCTGATGCCGGCATCAGCGCAGCACAGCGGCAGGCCGAACTGGAAAAACCCTTTTGGCGTTAGCCCCAGCTCGGCAACCATTGGCGACTGTGCGGGTCTATTCAGCCTGAACCCCTTAGACCCAGGAGTTCATCCATGCCAATCTTCCGCCTGCTTAGCCTGACTGGCTTGCTGATGTTCAGCTGCCTCGGCCAGCAGCCTGGTCGCCACCACGGACACCCTGGTCGGCGCACTGAGTGAGGTCGCGCAAAGCTCATCTGACGCCACCTCGTCCCTGCGCGATAACACAGTGGTGCTGAATGCCCGTGATGATGCGGCGGCGTTTGTCGCCAGCCAAGGGCAGATCCGTCGCGTGCAACTGGAAGCGGCCATCGACACCCTGCGTCATCACCTGCCCGAAGCGCACAACGCCTCCGACCTGCTGCTGGCTGTAGCTGACGCTGCTGCACGAAATCACCTACCTGTATAACCGCGCCAAACTGTGGTCGCCCGCTAACAAGCACCTGCTGCTAAAGCTGGAGCACCAGAGCCAGGCGCACCAACAGCAACGGCTTCAACTCAGCGACGCTCTGGACAAGGAAATGCGCACCTTGCTGGCTCCGTCGCGCTTGGCCGAATTGAACGCCAGCGAAGCCAACCTCAAGCAACTGGGCGAGCATGTGCGCTCCCTGCACAAGGCCAGTGGCGGCTTGCAACTGCCTTAACCCGCGCTAGCGCAGAGCGGCGTTCGTCAAGGCTACGGGCTGGTTTAGCTTCATTCCTTCCGGCCCCAACGTGCGCAATCCCGACAGCCGCCTTGCATCGCTCTGCCTGGCTGCTCAAGATGACGGCTTACAGGAAAGGGAGTGGGCTGTGCTTGAGTTGCTGTTGGCCTTGTAGCCACTGTTTGCCCTGATCGTGGGCGGGTTTTACCTGCGCCGCTGGGCATTCCCCAATGACGCATTCTGGCCCGGTGCCGAACGCCTGAACTACTTCATCCTGTTCCCAGCGCTGTTGTTCAGCAGCCTGGCCAGCGCGCCACTGGACAATCCGGCCCTGCCACGTTTGGCCTTGGCTGTGCTGCTGGCATTGGGCTTGGCCTGGCTGGCGCTGCTCCTGCTGCGAAGACTGCGCGGCTGGCCGGCCGGGCGCTTTGGTGCGTTCACGCAGGGCGCGCTGCGCTTTAACACCTACCTGGGCTTGGCGGCGGTTGGTAGCCTGTTTGGCCAAGCAGGGCTGACCTTGGCCGCGTTGATGCTGGCGTTGATGGTGCCCACCGTGAATGTGCTCTCGGTGTGGTCGCTGACGGCCGAGCGCGGCCTGAGCGTGCGCAGCCTGTTGCTGCCGATTGCGAAAAACCCACTGATTCTCGCCTGCCTCGGCGGTGCGCTGGTTAACCTCAGCGGGCTTGGCCTGCCGGGCGGCAGTGAACGCTTACTCAGCTTACTGGCCGCCGCCAGCCTGCCGCTGGGCCTTTTGTGCGTGGGCGCAGCGCTCAAACCTGAGCAACTGAGCGGCGAAGCCCCGGCACTGGCCAGCAACAGTCTCTTGCGCCTGTGTGCCATGCCGTTGCTGGCCTGGGCGGTGGCCTACGCCCTGCAACTCCCGGCGATGGAAACCAGTGTTCTGGTGCTGTTCTTCGCCCTGCCCACCGCCCCCACTGCTTACGTGCTGACGCGCCAACTGGGCGGCGACAGCCGGTTGATGGCCGGCATCATCACCCTGCAAACCCTGCTTGCGGCGGTCAGCTTGCCGCTGTTGCTTGCCGTGCTGCCTTAGCATCTGGTCTACACCACACAACTTTGGTTGGGTTGAGGTCTGCAGAGGCTTCAGCTTTAAGTTGTTATGCGGGATTGCAACATGTTTGCCATCAATGACCGCTACAAAAGCTCAAATCAAACAACAATAGAGCGCCCAACCTATGAAAAGTCTGATCCATCTGACCGCTGGTCTAGGCCTGCTTCTGGCCGCCACCCAAGCCAGCGCCTGGTCGCAACCCACCCACAAAAATATCGTCAAAGACGCCCTGGCGTTTATGAACTCCAGCTACGCCACAGCGGAGATGAAGCGTGCCTATCAGTTTTACGTCGGCGCGGCGGGGAGCGAGGTCCGCGCAGGGGAAATCCTCCGTCAGGCGGCCTATGACGTCGATGACTTCAAAGACACCCGCCTGGGTGGCTGGTGGGGCGGCTATGAACACGCCCCGGTGGCAGGAGCAGCGGCGTCCCTCGTCAATTACACCTCCTACTGGCACTTCATCAACATGTCCCGCCAGGGCGACGCCCACGGCAATGACCATGGCGGCTATGACTACCGCTACCGCAAGGTGGATGGCAGCTGGAGCGGCGACGTTGACTGGTACGCCATGGTTTACCTGTACAACCGCGAGCTGAAAAAGAGCGATTTCGACACCACCGAAGCGCACTACCGTCAGGGCAGCTACTCCAATTGGCAGGAACACTATGGCGACTTCCAAAAGGCCGCCTTCCAGCCCATCGATAACCTGGCCAAGTACTGGTTCGACCAGTTCAAGAACGCCCCGTCGCTGCAAACCATCGGCTATGCCCTGCATGCCACCGGCGATGTGGCGCAGCCGCACCATGCCTGGGTGACATCCGGCAACGGGCACGCCGGCTGGGAAGGTTGGGTGGACGATCATTACGCCCGCGAAGGCTTGAACAACCCGGTCGAGGTGGCCAACCGCGTCGGCCGCTACAACCCGCAGCACTCCATCCGCGACCTGCTCACGCAAACCGCGCAAATCGCCTACCAGCGCCCAGAGCCGCTCTACGACACCAGCTACAACACCCGCCTGCGCGTGGCCAAAGAGCTGATCCCAGAGTCCATCGCCCTGACCGTCAGCGTGCTGACCAAAGGCGCCAACACCTTCCACGGCCAAGGCGGGCTGTAAGGTGCGCGCACGGTTTTCGTGCATGGTGCTGCTGCTCGGGTTGGCGGGCAGCAGCCTGTCGGCCCTGGCCAGCCAGGACATCACCATCAACGGCGAGCGCCTGCCCGGCAAAAGTGTTGCCCTGCTGGAACGGGCCATGACTCAGGTCAAGTTCAATACGGACCGCCGCCTGCTGCGCCGAGGGGTGGTGGAAAATCACCTGCTCGCGCGGGCCGTGGAAGACGAGCTGAGCAGCCCCTACCGCAGCGACCTGGACGCCTTGGTGGAAGACGAAGCCGCCAACCTGATCCAGCAGGTTTACGGCCGCCGATTCGAGCTGGATGTGCGGCCGTTTCTGCGCCAACCGCAAGCGCTAAGCAGCGCGCGCCTGCGTCAGGTGCTCACGGCGCAGGCCCAAGGCGTCGCCCTCGATAGCTTGCAACTGAGTGCGCAACAACAGACCGAGGCCGCTAAGGTCGAACTGATCCGCTGGCAATTCCCCGGGCACCGCGAAAAACGCCTGAACCTGCTTGAGCTGTATCAGCGCGACAACGTGCAAGGCCAGGTGGAACTGCAGCAGGGCAACCTGGTGTACCTGGCCGAGCAGGTGCGGCAACGGGCTCAGCGCGACTACCTCTGGTACCAACTGGAAAAACAGGGCTACAGCGCCGAAGAACAAGCCGGCATTCGCCAGTTGGTGCGCGACAAAGTGGTGCGCCACCAGTACCTGCACCAGCTCGGCCTGCACAGCGACTTTCACCATGAAACGCCCAGCCTGCGCGAGCGCGCCCGCCAGGTCAGTGATGCCGACGCCGACGCCTACTACCAACGCAACCTGCCACTGTTTCGCAACGTGGCGCAGGTTCAAGCCAGCCACCTGCGCCTGAACGATCAAGCCACCGCCGACCGGGTCTTTACGCAGTTGCAACAATGCCTGAATTTTGGCGATGCGGTGCAGCGCTATTCGACAGCCGCCAGCAAACAACACACCCCACCCGGCGACCTCGGCCTGATCCGCGCGCTGGATTTTCTGCGGCAAACCGCCCTGCTGCAAAAAGCCGGCAGCACCTCGCAACCCATGCTGATCAACGGTGCGTTTGAGATCGTCCAGGTGCGCAGCCGCGAAGACCGTCAGCTGCCACTCAGCGACCCCAGCGTGCGTTATGAGGTCAACCAGGCCGTGGCCAAAGAACAACTGGCGAAGGACCTTCAAGGTCAGATCAGCGACCTGCTGACCAGCGCCAAGGTGCAAGGGCTGTGACAGGTTGGCTGGCGGTCGGCCTGCTCGGCGTCAGCGCCGCCATCACCCTCGCCGTGCTCAGTGCACCCGAGGCTGACCCAACCGCCGCCGTCGCGCCCGTCAGCGCAAACGAAACCCGCAGCGCAACACACCTACCCGCTCCACCGGCTGCACGCCCCACGGCAACACCTGCACCTGTGCCAGCCCCTGCATCACCGCCATTGGACGAACCGCCCAGCGCACCCACCCTGAATGTGCAGGAAGCGCAAATGCTGATTCAGCTCATGGCCGAGCACGGTGACCCACGCAGCCCGGCCCTCGGCGAGCTCAAACCACGCCAACCCGCCAGCCCCGCCCAACTGGCCGACCCGGCGCAATACCGCGCCTTCGAAGACCAGCACAACCGCGACCAGATCATGGCCTACGCCAGCGGCGTCCAACAGATCCCCGCCATCCGTGACCGCATCGAACAAGCCGCCCAATCCGGCGAACGCAGCCCCGATGAACTCAGCGAAGCCCGCGCCGCGCTGGAGCAGTTGGAAATGTTGCAGAGCAAGCTGCAGAGGGAACAGCCATAACATTTAACGGCGACGATGGACGTTATCGAAATCATCGCCTTTAGGCGTGGATTGAATACCTTTAGCCTCTTGCTGACGGTAATAAGTTTCGATGCTGAGATTCGGGTCGATCTTGGATTGGATGATGCAGGGCTGCTCTTGCCAGTTGTAATCGCGGTTACGTTTCATCATTTCTGAGCGCCCGCGACGCTCCCAAACTTTGTATGGCATATCACGCCAGCGGCGCGGGTCGCGCTTTTGCTCTTGGTCATGGACTGCGGTGGTGGCGTCAAGGTGGCGGAACTGCTCAAGGATAGGCAGCTCGGGCAATGGCTGGGTTACATCCATATAGCGCTGCAAGGTATCCCAGAAAGCTAGGGCTTCTTCGAGGTTCATGCCCAAGGATTGGATTTTAGCGCCGAGAAACACCTCGACCGAGGTGTAACGATGATGCAGCCAGATGGCAAAACCACTGTTGCCGTGTGGGCCTGGACGAAACTCCAGGGTGGCGTCGAACTCGTAGAGGGGGGCGCTAAAGGGCCTTTGAAAGCGCCGGCCGATGGTGAGCATACCGGTATGGCGGTTAAAGCCACTGCCATCGTGAGCGAATACGCGTAAATAGAGGCCTTGTAAGTAATCCCAGCCGATCAGGCCCATAAAGACGCTAAAGGCCATGCCGGCGCAGAGCCAGAACATGTTCGTACCAGTAGAGGTACTTTGAAAAGTGAACAGCGATGCTATCAAAGCTAAGGCAAGGCCGGCGCCGACTTGGATTAGATATTTTTTATAACGCGGGTTATCTCCCCCCATATATACCAAGCACTAAGACCTACAAAGAAGAAAGCTATTATGAGAGCCTGAATTCAACTCATAAGTGCAACGCTCACCCCTGCATACACTTCGTACGGTGTCTTCCAGCCCAAGCGTTTGCGTGGTCGTAAATTGATCTTCGCAACGACCCGATTCACGCTTTCCACCGTCAGCGCACTGAAGTCACTGCCCT
>CAMCJM010000027.1 GCA_945874835.1 Pseudomonas synxantha
GCCAACGGCCGCCGTCATGCGTCGCACCTGACGGTTGCGCCCCTCGCGAATCACCAGCTCCAGCCAGGCTATGGGAATGCTTTTGCGAAAGCGCACCGGTGGGTGACGATCCCATAGCTGCGGCTCATCCAGCAGGCGGGCGTCGGCAGGCAGGGTTGGCCCATCGTTTAACTGCACACCGTCGCGCAGTTGCTGCAATTGCGCGTCGCTCGGCTCACCTTCCACCTGCACCCAATAGGTTTTCGCCAGTTTGTGTTTGGGGTCGGCGATGCGCGCCTGCAGGCCGCCGTCGTTGGTCAGCAGCAATAACCCTTCGCTGTCGCGGTCCAGCCGACCGGCAGGGTAGACGCCGGGCACATCAACAAAATCCTTGAGGGTGGCGCGGCCTTGCTCGTCATTGAACTGGGTCAGCACATCAAAGGGTTTGTTCAGCACCAGCAAGCGCGGCTCGGCAGGCGGTGCCTTGGCCACACGGCGCACAGGCGATTTGCCGCTGTGTGGGCGAGTGGACGCAGGACGAGGTGGGCGTGACATAAAAGATCCAGCAAGCGGTGACGAGGCGGCCAGTGTAACCGAGGCCAAGGTTGGACTATCAACCTGAGTGATCCGCGCTGCCTTGGTTGGTGTGGAGGGCTATGCTGGCGAGGTTGTGTTTCCCGTCCCGAGGCCATTGTTATGAGTTCGTCCGAATCCATTCTCGACACCTTCACCGGCTGGGCCGCCAAAGCCCCCGGCGCGCCCCTCGAACAGCACAGTTATGACCCCGGTCCGCTGTGCCGAAGACGTTGAAGTGGCCGTGGAGTACTGCGGCATCTGCCACTCTGACCAGTCGATGATCGACAACGAATGGGGCAATGCACGCTACCCCTTTATCCCCGGTCATGAAGTGGTCGGCACCGTGGTACGTCTCGGCCCGCAAGCACGCGGCCTGAAGCTCGGCCAGCGCGTCGGCATCGGCTGGTACAAAGGCAGCTGCATGCACTGCGGCTCGTGCCTGGAAGGCGCCCATCAGCTGTGCGGCACCGTTAAACCGACCATTGTTGGCAGCAACGGTGGCTTTGCTGATCGCTTGCGCAGCCATTGGGCCTGGGCCATTGCCCTGCCAGACGGGCTGGACCCGGCCGTGGTCGGCCCGCTGTTTTGCGCCGGCTCCACGGTGTTCAGCCCGCTGCTGGACTTCAACGTTAAGCCCACGGACAAAGTCGGCGTGGTCGGCATCGGCGGCCTTGGCCACCTGGCGCTGAGCTTTCTCAATGCCTGGGGCTGTGAGGTCACGGCCTTCACCTCGTCGTTGAGCAAACAGGACGAAGCCAAACGCCTGGGCGCGCACAAGGTGGTGGCCTCCACCGACAGCAACGCGCTCAAAGCCATCGCCGGCAGCCTGGATTTTCTGCTGGTGACGGCCAGCGCCGACCTGGACTGGAACGCCCTGCTCGGCACCCTCAGCGGCAAAGGCCGCCTGCACTTTGTCGGCATTGTGCCCAGTGCCATCCCGGTGCACGTGTTCAACCTGATCCCGCAACAAAAGAGCCTGTCCGGCTCACCGGTTGGCTCGCCGAGCAACATGGCGACCATGCTGGAATTCTGCGCGCGGCATCAGATTGTGCCGCAGGTTGAGCACTTCCCCATGAGCAAGGTCAACGAGGCGATGGACCACTTGCGCAGTGGTAAAGCGCGTTACCGGGTGGTGCTGGACGCCAGCGCGTAAGCTGGAACCGCCCACGCGAGTTGCACCCAACACCCAATCGCGAACCAGTAGCCCCCCGAGAGGAGCGCTGCGCGCTCCCTGTTCGGCTTCGCAGGCTCAACCCAACCTACCGGAACGGCGGCTCATCAAAGCTGCGCAGCTTGCGTGAGTGCAGTGAGTTGAGCTGGTTATGCATCAACTCCAGCGACGCGATACCGATGTGCAGGTGCTGCGCGCTCGTAGAAGGCGCAGATGCAACAGCGCCATGTATCACGCCCACTAATGCCCAGCGAATATCAATGGTGATGGGCGCTTTACCATGACTCAATAATGCTAAATCTTAATACTTTAGATATATAAAATGATAATGTATATCATTTGCGACATCAGCTACTAAAGGTATACTTCATGCTCGTCGTTTACCCATCATCACTTCCCCACAAGACTAAATAGTCATGCTCAAGAAACCACTATTGATTGTTCCACTCGTGGGGCTTGCGGGCCTCACTATTGTGCTCAATGTACTGCTTTCACCAACAAGGCAAGAGTCTTCGCCGAGCAACTCCGCGTCCCCTACACAGAGAACAGCAAGCGAACAGTCTCCCCCAACCACCCCAGACTCGGCTAAAGATCAGCCTGAAAACACACAGCCACCTGAACAGCCGAAAACAACCATGCAGCAGAAAAAGCTGGACTACGCCAGCTGGCAATCCGCCTTGAAGCTCACTCAGGGCCCCGTACTGGAAACCCTTGCCAAGCTCGATGCCAATCCCTCACCACAGAGCGATTACATGGCGGCCAGCCTGTTACACATGTGCTACCTCCGACAACAAAACCCACCCATGGATAGTGCATTGGAAGGTTACCCACCGAGGGACGAATGCCTGGAACTGGGAACACTGTCCCAAGTGAGTTGGGTAGAGCGTATGAAATCAGCAGCAGATGCCGGCCTGGCCGCAGCCCAGGTCGCAATGGCGTTTGCAGAGAACCCCAACCCATTACTCTCCCCCAGCGCACCGAACCCCTGGCTGGAAATGCAGCGCGACTATATCGACCGAGCCACAGCCCAATGCCATCCGGGGGCCTACATCATCCGCGCCAACTACAGGTTCGACCCCGACAATCCACAGCTGCAGAATCAAGAGGCCTACACCGACTTTTATACGGCCGAGCTCATCTATCGGCATCGCTTCGAGGGAGCTCCCTCTCTCGAAAAACTACTGGAGCAGGAACGGATAAAACTGCACCAGCACCAGATTCTGGAAGCAGAAACTCAAGCCCTTATCAATTACCACAAGACCTGTACTCGATGATCAAGCGAAAAGGACTTCTCACAATCACCTTACTAACTCTTGTCACATTAGCGATCGCCGCATCTTACGATCGTTGGTTCTGCTCATACTGCTCCATGGACATGGGAACGCTAGATGAAATAAGCGGGCCGATCACATTTATACGCTCGACAGTCAATACGGTCGTCAACCAGTGGCGGCCTGGCGATACCGTCACCATTACCAACGGGGAAAAATGGACGACATTCCGTTACAGCGGTTCTCCTACCCAGCTCTGGATTCCGATCAACTTCGGTGATGGCGAGGGCCCGGGCGAGCTCAGAAATACCGAAGATGTCCCATCACCCACCGGAGGTGGCGGCGGCCTTGGGCGTGGTAGTGGCGGTCTGAGCCTGCCGACTTTCCCCAGCATCGGCGGTGGTTCTCTGCCCATAGGCCGGGTGGATGCCGGCCCTATTCAAATTGTGTCAGGAGGGAATGGCGGTGGCGGTGGCGGTGGCGGTGGCGGTGGCGGTGGCGGTAGTTGTAATGGTTGCCACAACTAAAGCCAGCTCACGACCTCGCAAACCAGAATTGAACAGAGCAAAAAACTTGAGCAATCGAAATTTACAAAGAGTAAATGAGCATTTCAAAAGTGTTTCCGGCTTCGTTTCCATGACGTGCAGTCGGCGCACAATAGATTACGCGCCGCACCTTAGCGGAACGGCGGCTCATCAAAGCTGCGCAGCTTGCGTGAGTGCAGTGAGTTGAGCTGGTTGCGCATCAACTCCAGCGCCGCAATGCCGATGTGCAAGTGCTGCGTCACTGCGCGCTCGTAGAATGCGCCGGCCGCACCCGGCAGTTTGATCTCGCTGTGCAGCGGTTTGTCCGATACACACAGCAGCGTGCCGTAAGGCACCCGCAGGCGGTAACCTTGCGCGGCGATAGTGCCGCTTTCCATGTCCACCGCCACGGCGCGCGACAGGTTGATCAACGGTCGTTCCTGCGCCCAGCGCAGTTCCCAGTTGCGGTCGTCGTAGGTCAATACGGTGCCGGTGCGCAGGCGTTTTTTCAGCTCATCGCCCTGCTCGCCCGTCACTTGCTTGGCCGCTTCCTGCAGCGCCTGTTGCACTTCAGCCAGCGCCGGCAAAGGGATATGCGGCGGCAGCACACGATCGAGAATGCCGTCGCGGCGCATGTAGGCGTGAGCCAGCACGTAGTCACCGATGGTCTGCGACTGACGCAGGCCGCCACAGTGGCCAATCATCAGCCAGCAATGCGGGCGCAGCACGGCCAAATGGTCGGTGATGTTCTTCGCGTTGGACGGGCCGACGCCAATGTTGACCAAGGTGATGCCGTGGCCGTCGGCCGTTTGCAGGTGGTAAGCCGGCATCTGATAGCGGTGCCAGATGACGTTCTCGATGATGGCCTGCATTTCGCCTTCGGCCATGCCGCGTTCGATCACCACATTGCCTGGCAGCACCATGCGCGTGAAGCGCGATTCGCCCACCAGCATGTCCAGGCCATGGCGGATGAACTGGTCGACGTAGCGGTGGTAGTTGGTCAGCAGAATCCACGGTTGCACATGCCGCCAGTCGCTGCCGGTGTAATGCACCAGACGCCGCAGAGAGAAATCCACCCGCGCCGCATCGAACAACGCCAGCGGCAGCGGGTCGGTGTTTTCCCAGTCGTACAGGCCGTCGGCGGTGCCATCGGTGGCAGCGGACAAATCGGTGCTGGGGAACACCCGCGCCAACTCGCCTGCCGTGACGCCACTGCCGGCCAACTCGTCGCCCTGCTCAACGACATAGGGATAGGGAATGTTCTGCTGGCTGATGCCCACTTCCACGCGCACGGTGAAGTCGTTCATCAGGGGGCCTAACTGCTCCAGCAGGTACTTACGAAAAGCCGCCGGGTGCGTCACGGTAACGCTGTAGGTGCCGGGCACCTGCACCTTGGCATAGGCGCGCACGGTGGTCGGCACCTCGCCCTGACAGAGATAAATCAGGCGCAGCTCCGGGTAGCGGAAACGCGACTGCTCCTCGGCATCCGGTTTAATACGCTCCTTGAGATAGCGCTTAAGCGCCTGACTCAAGCCCGTGGTCGCCTGCAGGTGCAATGCTGCCAGACGATCCACCGCCTCTTCAGGGGTATTGGCGACAATAAAGTCATCGGAAAAAAGGCTCACAAGTCATCTTCCTGGCTAATCTGACAGGCTCTATCTTGCCCTGATCCGTCGCGCGAGCGATAGCGCGACGATGCCGGTGCGGGCTACTTGAGCAGCGCTTGCAAATCCTCAGGCACAGCCTGCGGGGTCAGCGGTCCGACACGCCGCGTACCCGGATTGCCCAAGGGGAAGAGCCCGACTAAAGAACCCAGACTACCGGGGATGCGCAGCACCTGCGCCAAACCCTCAGCCCAGTCACGCTGACGCCACGCCCAGGCCAGCATCCATACATGGCTGCGCAGGTGTTCGCGAAAATAACGCTGCCCCAGAATATGCGCCCGCTCCAGATGGCGCAGTTCGGCAGCCGGGTCAAGGCCGCGCTGATCGCGGGAGAATTGGTATTCCTGCCAGAAAGCCTGTTCACGGTTCATGGCAACACTCCTATAGTAATTGGCGTCGCCAGTGTGCAACTGCAGGGCGGCACATTGGTCAAGCACCCACAAGGACGTTTTGGAGATTATGCATGCCGCGCACGCTGCTCACCCTGATGCTGTGTCTACTGCCCTGCGCGCTGCTGGCCAATAACCTAGACGGATACTACCTGGCCACGCTGGATGGGCAACCGGCCGAAATGCACCTGCGCAGCCAGGATCAGCAGGTCGGCGGTGAATACATTGAAGGTCGCCGACTGCGCTTAAGGATCAGCGGCCACTTCGACGGCCAGTTGCTCAATGCCCAAATCAGCGACGCGCAATCCGACCAGCCGATTGCTCACCTGACGGCCACCTACACCAACGGCGTCCTCACCAGCCATATCAGCGCACGCAGCCCGGTGACAGGCGAAATCCTGGAGCGCCGCGCCGTATTTAATCGGCAGCGTTTCAGCGACGCGGCCATCACCAGCCAAGCCAACCGACAATTCCGCGACCCGGAGCTGATTGGCACCTGGGTGCATGAGTCCATCACACAAGGCGAACACGCCAGCACAGCGTCAGAGAACACCCTGCTGATCCTGCAATTGGCGGTTTCTGGGCGCATTAGCCAATGGTCCCGCAGCGCTGCAGACAACGGCGACTGGCATCCCGATGCGCCCGGCGAACTGCACTACACAGGCCGCTGGCTGGCCAGCAACGGCTTTCTAGAAGTGCAACTGCAAGACCAGAACACCTATCAGCCGACGGCGCGCTACCACTTCAGTGACGGCTATCTGGTGACCGAAAGCTCAACCGGCAAGAGGCTCTGGCAACGCCGGCCCTAGCCTGAAACGGATCACCAAATCAAGCATTGCCACTGATGCGGCGAGCGCTGCCCCACCTCAGATAAGGTGCGGCGCGCTGCGCGCGATCAACGCGACCGCATCAATGCCTCGGGCCAGGGTGCCGTAAACGCGCCCACCCTGCCCGCCCAGGCGACTGGCGATAAAGGCATCGCTCACCACGGCATTGCCGGCTTCCAGCAGCAGCTTGGCTTGCAGGGCCAGGGCCACGTCTTCGGTCAGTTGTCGGGCGCGGTATTGGATGTCGTCGGTGTCGCGGAAGTCCGCCTGGAGTTTTTCGATATGGGCTTTAAGGCGGGCATCGCCATGGCCATTGCCCAACTCGGCAAACAGCGCGTCGAGCACGCCCGGTTCTTTGGACAAGGCGCGCAGCACGTCCAGGCATTGCACGTTGCCTGAGCCTTCCCAGGTGGAATTGACCGGGGCTTCGCGGTACAGGCGCGGCAGGATGGTGTCTTCAACATACCCGGCACCGCCCATGCATTCGGCGGCTTCGTTGATCATCGCGGGGGCGCGTTTGCAGATCCAGTATTTGCCCACTGCCGTCACCAAGCGGGCGAATTTGTCTTCCTGCTCGTCATGCGGGCTATCCAGCGCCTTGCCCATGCGCATCGTCAGCGCCAGCGCCGCTTCGCTTTCCAGCGCCAGGTCGGCCAGCACGTTTTGCATCAGCGGTTGTTCGCTTAACGCGCGGCCGCCGACCTGACGGTGCGCGCAGTGGTGCGTGGCCTGGGTAAGGGCCTGTCGCATCAAAGCACTGGAGCCGATCATGCAGTCGAAGCGGGTCAGTGCGACCATTTCAATAATGGTCGGCACGCCCCGGCCTTCTTCGCCAATCATCCAGGCCAGCGCGCCACGGAACTCCACTTCGCTGGAGGCGTTGGACCAGTTGCCCAGCTTGTTCTTCAGGCGCTGCACGTAGAACTCATTGCGCGTGCCGTCGGGGCGGTGGCGCGGCAGCAGAAAGCAGGTCAAGCCCTTGCTGGTGTAAGCCAAGGTGAGGAAGGCATCGCACATCGGCGCTGAGCAAAACCATTTATGGCCAACCAGTTCATAGGCTTGCCCCGGGCCGCCCAAGCCAATCGGATAGGCGCGGGTGGTGTTGGCACGCACATCAGTGCCGCCCTGTTTTTCGGTCATGGCCATGCCGATGGTGGCGCCGGTTTTCTGCTCGATCGGCAGGTTGCGCGGGTCGTATTGCGTGGCGAGGATTTTCGGCAACCAACGCTCGGCCACATCGGCCTGCAATTTGAGGGCGGGCACGCTGGCGAAGGTCATGGTCAACGGGCAACCACTGCCAGCTTCGGCCTGGCTGTGCAGGTAACTCAAAGCCGCCCTAGCCACCTGAGCACCGGCGCGCGGGTCGGTCCAGGGCATGGAGGGCAGGCCATGCTCAATGGCAGCGCTCATCAACTGGTGATAGGCCGGGTGGAACTCCACCAGATCAATGCGCTGGCCATAGCGGTCGTGGCTTTTGAATACCGGCTTGTTTTCGTTGGCGAGAAAGCCCGCCGTCATTAACTCGCCACCCGCCAGGGCACCATAAGCATCCAGGCGCTGCTCGGCCCAGTTGCCGCCGAAGCGCTTGGTCCACTCCTGCAACGGCAGGTCAATGCGATAGAGGTTGGCACCGTCCAACGGCGGCACCTGATTGAAGACTTCATGGGTTTCGGCGTGCTGGCTGGCATTCATGGCAGACATTCCTCTTCGGGCAATGGGGCGCCCACGGCGCGCAAACAAAAAGTGACCAGCGCGTGGCTGACGTGCGCCAGGCTGGGGGCGGGATAACCGGCTTCACGGGCAGCGCGGGCAGGCGGCGACAGCGGCCCAACCAAGGCCTCGGCGATGGCCCCGACCAGGCAGGCGGCGACCAGATTGACCTGCTGCACGTGGAACTGGCCGACGGCCACGCCCTCCTGCAGCACGTCGCAAAACAGTTCGGCGTAGGCTTCACGGTAGAGCAGGCGTTGCTCGTCGACTTGCGGTTCAACCGGCTCGGCGATCAGTGCAAACGCCAGGCGACGACTGCCCCAGGCCCGCGCAGCGAAGCGCTCAACTCCGTCGGCCAAACGCTGCGCAGGGCTGCCGGGCCCGGATAGGGTCTGCGCCAGGGCATCGACTTCACGCTGGCTGGCCAGAGCAAACACCTCGGCGGCCAGTTCGCCCTTGTTGCGCACATGCCGGTAGAGGCTGCCGGTGGCAATGCCAACATCATCGGCCAGGGCCTGCATGGTCAGGGCGACAAAGCCGCCCTCGGCCACCCGCGCCAGCGCCACATTGATAATGCGTTCACGCAGGGCCTGATCCTGATCGATACGTTGGGCGGTGGTGCGGTAGGCCATGGTTTGAATCCCGATTCACTATTGCTTGAGTGAATCAGGATTCAGACCATGTAAAAAGCGCTATTCCGGGCACTTAGGCGGGTATTTCAGTCAAGCGCGAGGATTCGCTCTTGTACTCAGCGGGCAGGTCTTGCATGCAAGGGCCACGTAACGCGCGGCTCAACCCTCGCGGCAGAGCACCCAGTCCTGCAGCAGGTGCTTGAGTTGCTCGAACTTCACCGGTTTGGCCAAGTAGTCACTCATGCCGGCTGCCAGACAGCGCTCGCGGTCGCCGCTGTGGCTGTGAGCGGTGATCGCCAGTACCGGCAGGGTTTGGCAGCCCGGCAGGTTACGCAGCGCACGGCAGGTGGCGAAACCATCCATCACCGGCATCTGGCAATCCAGCAGCACGGCATCGATTTTTTCAGTGCGCAGCACGTCCAGCGCCTGCGCGCCGTTATCCGCCGTGCGCACCTGATACCCCATCTTCAGCAGCATGCCGCGCGTCACCAGTTGGTTGATGGCGTTGTCTTCCACAATTAATACGCAGCACTGTTCGGGCTCGCGCAAAGCAGGACCGCTGACGCGAGGCGGCACCGGCGAGGTGACGGCGCGCTGCACAGGCATGGCCAGCGGCAGCTCCAGACAGAAACAGCTGCCCTGCCCCGGCTGGGATTCGTGACTCAAATCGCCACCCAGCAAATCAACCAGTTGCCGGCAGATCGCCAGACCAATCCCCAGCCCGCCGTATTCGCGGGTCATCGACCCATCGAGCTGATGGAAGCGCTGATACAGCGTGCCGTCGGTCGGCGTGGTGAACCCCACCCCAGTGTCGATCACCTCGATGCGCAGCGGTAGAGTCTCGCCAGCGCTACCCGCGCGGCTCACCCGCACCCGCACCTCACCGTGCAGGGTGAATTTAAAGGCGTTATCCAGCAGGCAGTGCAGGCTTTGCGTCAGCTTAGCGGCATCGCCTTCGAGGGTATCGGGCAGGCTTTCGTCCAGTTCCAAGGTAAAACGCAAACCTTTTTCAGCCGCACGCGGCGCGTACTGCGCCCGCAGACCATCGAACAAACCGCGCAGACTAAACAGCTCACGGCGTGGGTACAGTCGCCCGGCTTGCAGTTCGGTGAGGGTGAGGATGTCGTTGACCATGCGCATCATGTCGCGGGCCGAACCGGCGGCGGTTCGCTGGTAATGCGCCAGCTCACCGTCGAGATTAAACATCTGCATCAATTCCAGCGAACCGATCACGCCATTCATCGGAGTGCGCAGTTCATGGGTGACGGTGGCGAGGAACTCATCCTTTAAACGGTTGCTGTTGGCCAGTTCTTGGTTGAAGGCTTCCAGTTTGACGCTGGCTTCCTGAAGGATGCGCGCGCGCTCTTCTTTCATGGCGTTGATACGATCAGCCAGGGCCAGCGACAACAGAGCTACTTCGAGCGCCGAGCCAATCTGGCTGGCGTACATGGTCAGAAACATATTCGGCAGATAGCCGAGCACCATCATCGTATTGATCACCCCGCCCGCCAGAAAGGCACTCCAGGCGATGATGAAATAGCGCGCCACGCGCATACCGCGCAGCCAAGCCAATACCCCCGCGATGAAAATCACCACGGTAAACAGCAGCGCTAGATAGGTAGCCAGGCGCAGCGCCAAGCCATAACTGGCCGCCAACGCCAGGGTCATGACCACCACACCGCAGCCCATCAGCAACAGCAAGGCTCGATCCACCCAGGGGCTGTGCGCGCCGGTATGCAGGAAGCTGCGGGCAAACTGACAACCAAATAGCGCCGCTGCGCCGATCATAAAAGGTGTGGCGGCGTTAGCCCACCACGGGTTGTTGGGCCAGAAATACTCGATGGCCGCGCCGTTGACCGAGAGCTGATAACAACCAAACGCTGCGATGTAGAGGATGTAATACAGGTAGCTGGTATCACGCACACTGAGGTAGATAAACAGGTTGTAAATCAGCATGACCAACAGCACGCCGTAAATCATGCCCAAGGCATAAATCCGTGCGGGTTGTTCTTCTATATAAGCATTTGGTGCCCACAGGGTGAGCGGTGCCTGGATCGAACCCTGGCTTTCCAGACGCAGGTAAACGCTCTGCTGTTGCCCCGGCGTAAGGTGCAGTTCAAACAGGTAGTTGTGCTGTTTGATCTCACGGCTGGCGAAGGGCAAGGCATCGCCCGTGTGCTGGCGTAAGTGATAGCGCCCCTGTGCATCAGCCACGAACAGTTGCAGATCATCCAGCGGCGGGTAGGCCAGTTCCAGCAACCAAGGGCGTGGGCCGGTCGCCTGCTGCGGGCGGTACTCCAGATCCAAACGTAACCAGAACACCGACCGCGAGTAACCGGCGTTCAGTACGCTTTTGTCATGCTGGCGAAAACTGGCCTGTAGCGCCCGCGAGCTGACGTCTTCAATGCTGGCGTCGCCGCGCACATCCTCGAACACCAGCATGGCCTTGCCGAGCGGCAGGTTACGGGTGTTTTCGTCAAAAACCAGTGCACCGGCCAAACCTGGCAATAGCATAAAAAAACATAACAGGATGTAATGCATACAGCTCAGCCGGGTAAGCCCGCAGCGCCCTAGAACGCTGCTGACGCGGTTATTGGGAAGTGATAGCACTCTAGCATAGGCATTTATGCCATCGCCCTGAAAAGGCCTGTGCGACCCGAACCAATCACAGCAGCCCCCTGCCTTGATCGGGGGATTAGTACTCAATCGGCCGGACGTTGCCTTGCCCCACAGAAGGCTGCGACAGATCGTCCGTCAGGTGCGCTTAAGGCGCTTGCCGGGGTCTGCAAACGGCGGTTTGGTGGTAAGCTCGCCCACCATGAAAACGCCAACCTCCCGCCCCGTAGTGCTGTGCTTGTCCGGTCATGACCCCAGTGGGGGTGCCGGCCTGCAAGCCGATATCGAAGCCCTGCTCGCCCAAGGCTGTCACGCTGCCCCTACCGTGACCGCATTGACCGTGCAGGATACCGTCAACGTCCATGATTTTCGGGTGCTCGACCGCGACTGGGTGCTGGCCCAGGCCAATGCGGTGATCAACGATCTGCCGGTCGAAGCCGTCAAGCTCGGCATGCTCGGCTCGGTCGAGATGGTCGAAACCGTGCTGGAAATCATGCAACGCCTGCCGGGCATCCCCCTGGTTTGCGACCCGGTGCTGCGTGCCGGTGGCGGTGGCGCGCTGGGCAAGGATGAAGTCGGTTATGCCATGCGCGAACGCCTGTTCGCCGTGTCCACCATCGCCACACCGAACCTGCCGGAAGCGCGCATCCTCGCCGAACTGCCGGATGGCACGGCGGATGAATGCGCGGAGAAATTGCTGCCATACATTCAGCACCTGCTGATCACCGGCGGCCATGGCGACGAGCAGCAGGTGCACAACCGTTTGTATGGCCGTGACGGCAGCCGTCACACCTTTACCTGTCAGCGCCTGCCGGGCAGCTACCACGGTTCTGGTTGCACCTTGGCCAGCACCCTCGCGGGCCGTCTGGCGATTGGCCAAGAGCTGGTCAGCTCAGTGGAATTTGCCCTCGATTACACCTGGCGAACCCTGCGCGATGCCGAACAACCTGGGCATGGTCAGTTCATCCCTCGGCGCTTGCCGCTAGATGCTTATTAATAGAAAGCCGCTGATGGAGCGCCTCCGATGAAACTGCGCGGCCTGTATGCCATTACCGACAGCGAACTGCTCAAGGGCAAGCTGCTGCCGTATGTTGAAGCGGCGCTCAAGGGCGGCGCCAAACTCTTGCAATACCGCGACAAGTCCAGCGATGACGCGCGCCGCCTGCGTGAAGCCGAAGCCCTGCGCGAGTTATGCAACCGCTATGGCGCAGCATTGATCATCAACGATGACGCCGAGTTGGCCGCCCGCCTCGGTGTGGGCCTGCACCTGGGCCAGGGCGACGGTTCGCTGTCCGTCGCCCGCGCACTGCTTGGGCGCAAGGCAATCATCGGCGGCACCTGCCATGCGCAACTGGCGCTGGCTGAGACCGCCGCCAAAGAAGGAGCGAGCTACGTCGCTTTCGGCCGCTTCTTCAACTCCAGCACCAAACCCGGCGCACCGGCGGCCGATATCGATTTACTCGACGCCGCACGCGCACAGATCACCCTGCCCATCGTCGCCATTGGCGGCGTAACGCTGGACAACGCACCCGCGCTGATTGCCCACGGCGCCAGCATGGTCGCAGTGGTCCACGGCCTGTTCGGCGCCGACTCGGCGGCCGAAGTCGAGCGCCGCGCGCGCGCCTTTAGCGCCCTGTTCACCCCTAATTAATTGCACGGTGGGCGACCTGCTTCGCCCCGCGCCCACGTTATAGAGGCTCTGTTATGTCCCGCTCCGAAATGCTCTTCAACAACGCGCAAAAGCACATCCCCGGCGGCGTTAACTCGCCAGTACGTGCGTTTAAAAGTGTGGGCGGCACGCCGCTGTTCTTCAAACATGCCGAAGGCGCTTATGTCACTGATGAAGATGACAAGCGCTACGTCGATTACGTCGGCTCCTGGGGCCCGATGATCCTCGGCCACAGCCACCCGGAAGTGCTAGACGCGGTGCGCAACCAGCTGCAACACGGCCTGTCCTATGGCGCGCCGACTGCCATGGAAACCGAGATGGCTGACTTGGTGTGCAGCCTCGTGCCATCGATGGAAATGGTGCGCATGGTCAGCTCCGGCACCGAGGCGACCATGAGCGCCATCCGTCTGGCCCGTGGCTACACCGGCCGCGACAACATCATCAAGTTCGAAGGCTGCTATCACGGTCATTCCGACAGCCTGTTAGTCAAAGCCGGCTCCGGCCTGCTGACCCAGGGCGTGCCGAGCTCAGCCGGTGTGCCAGCAGACTTCGCCAAACACACCCTGACCCTGCCCTTCAACGACCTGGCGGCGCTTGAGCAGATGCTCAGTGAAGTCGGCTCGACTGTGGCCTGCATCATCGTTGAGCCCGTGGCCGGCAACATGAACTGCGTGCCGCCCGCGCCGGGCTACCTGCAAGGCCTGCGCGAGCAGTGCGACAAACACGGTGTGGTGCTGATTTTCGACGAAGTGATGACCGGCTTTCGCGTCGCCCTCGGCGGCGCACAGACCTATTACGGCGTGACACCGGATTTGACCACCTTCGGCAAGATCATCGGTGGCGGCATGCCGGTTGGCTGCTTTGGTGGCAAGCGCGAAATCATGCATTGCATCGCCCCGCTCGGCCCGGTTTACCAGGCGGGCACCCTCTCGGGTAACCCACTGGCCATGGCCGCTGGCCTGACCACGCTGCGCCTGATCAATCGCCCGGGCTTCCATGACGAACTGAGCGACTACACCCGCCGCATGCTGCAAGGCCTGCAAGACCGCGCCGACGCTGCCGGGATTCCGTTTATCACGACCCAGGCAGGCGGCATGTTCGGCCTGTATTTCAGCGCTGCCGACAACATCGTCACCTTTGATGATGTGATGGCCAGCGACGCCGAGCGCTTCAAGCGTTTCTTCCACCTGATGCTCGCGGGCGGTGTGTACCTGGCCCCGAGCGCCTTTGAGGCCGGGTTCACCTCCATTGCCCATGGCGATGCCGAACTGGCCATCACCCTAGACGCCGCCGAGCGTGCTTTTGCCGAATTGAAGAACGCCTAATGCAGTACAGCACCGCCTTCTCTGACGCCATCCTGGCCCTGGCCTGTGCCGCCTGCGTGTGGCGCATCGGCCGGGCGCGCCGTCACTACGGCGAGAGCGATCAGCCGGCGCTGTTTTGCGCCTTGCTGGGTTTTCTGGTGCCCGCTGCTGCCGCGGCCGTTGGGGTTGTGCGCTATGGCTTCGACCCCAGTTGGCAAGCCGCGCACCTATGGTTGAGCCAGGCCAGCAGCTTTCTGGCTCTACCTTTACTGGGGGCAGCGGCGCTGGCATTGGGCCGTGGCTGGGCCTGGAGCCGTCCCAACTGGGGACGCATCATTCTCGGTCTGTGTGCATTTTTTGAGCTGTTCCGGCAGATGAATCAGCTGGAGGATTACCGCCTGCTGCTGAATCTGGCGACCCTGCTGCTTATCCTCTATGCCGGGGCTGTGCAGTGGCCCGCGCGCGCGCCGGTACTGGCGGCCAGCACGGTAGTTGGGCTGTTCCTGCTGGCCGGCGTTGCCGTTGGCACCGATGGATTTATCGGTTCCATTCGACGCGTCGACCTGTTTCACGCCCTGCTGACACCTGCCTACCCGCTGCTGGCCTGGCTGCTGCTGCGCTTGCCGGGCAGTGCCAAACTCATCAACGGCGAAGAAAACCCGGTAAAGACTTTGTAAGAAGCGGGCCGCTTATTTCATAATGCGCGGGCCGCCGCGCTGCAGCGGCCGGGCACATCACCCGCTTTGCACCCGAGGTAAATGGACTTTCATGAAACGCACCGGCCGCACCCTGTCTCTGGGCTGCCTGTTGCTCCTACTGCCCCTGCTGGCCTCGGCGAGCGGCAACTCATTGCTGATCCCCGCGCTTGGCAGCTGCTCCCTGAATACCGCTGCCGAAGAATTGCCCGCCGCCGTTGAAGCCTGCGAGCGCGCCGCCAGCTCAGGCGACTTGCAAGCACAGTTTGAGCTGGGTGAGTTTTTCTACAACGGCCAACGCGTCGAGCGTGACCTGAATCAGGCCCTGAAATGGTTCGAGCAGGCCTCCCTGCAGGGCCATGCTCAATCACAGTACCGCTTGGGCATGATGTTCTTTCGTGGCGAGGGTGTCGTGGCCAACGCGGTTCAAGCTTATATCGTGCTGAAGATGGCCGCCGTCAATGGCTCCGACGAAGCCATGGACAGCGCCGACCTGATTGCCGCGCAAATGCCCCGCGAGCAACTGGACATGGCCAGCAAAGTGCTGGGGCAGATCTTCCGCAACTACCTACTGGAACTGCAAAACGCCGACGCATTCAGCTCGCCGTTCGCACCACTGCCGTAGCGACAATAGGATGGTAGGGGTTGCACAGATGGCCCTTGCGCCCCCCCCCGCAAACCGAACGAGACGTTTATCTTTCCGGCATCGGCATGGGGAACGGCATAACGTTACCACTGCCTTTGGCATCGCTGATCTTCGGCGTACCGAGGCGCTCGACTTCATCGATGCGGATGATCGCGTGCATGGGAATAAAGCTGCGCACCACGCCGTCAAACTGCGCCTTGAGCTTTTCTTCGCTGGGGTCGACGACCACCTGGGTGCGCTCGCCAAAGACGAATTCCTCGACCTCCAGAAAGCCCCACAGATCGCTTTGAAAGATCTGCTTGGCATACATCTCGTACACCTGACCCTGGTTGAGGAAAATCACCTTGTAGATGGGTTCGCGCTTGCTCATGGGTATGCTGTTCGTGCCAACGGGTTGATCAAAAGGGCGCGGATCATAGCATAGCCACCCAGCAGCCAATGCTAGGAACCTCGCCCCTACCCCACTATAATGCTCGGTCTTTTGAATCCCTTGTTGAGCGCGCATGACCAAGAAGCTTTATATCGAAACCCACGGTTGCCAGATGAACGAGTACGACAGCTCGCGCATGATTGACCTGCTGGGTGAACATCAAGCCCTGGAAGTCACCGAGCACGCGGCGGATGCCGACATCATCCTGCTCAATACCTGCTCGATCCGCGAAAAAGCCCAGGATAAAGTGTTCTCGCAACTCGGCCGCTGGCAAAAACTGAAGATTGCCAACCCAGACCTGGTGATCGGCGTCGGCGGCTGCGTGGCCAGCCAGGAAGGTGCCGCTATTCGCGACCGCGCGCCCTACGTCGACGTGGTGTTTGGCCCGCAGACCCTGCACCGCCTGCCGGAAATGATTGATGCGGCGCGCACCACCAAAATCGCCCAGGTGGATATCAGCTTCCCCGAAATCGAGAAATTCGACCGACTGCCCGAACCACGCGTCGATGGTCCTAGCGCCTACGTCTCGGTAATGGAAGGCTGCAGCAAGTACTGCACCTTCTGCGTGGTGCCCTACACCCGCGGCGAAGAAGTCAGCCGACCGATGACGGACGTGCTCAACGAAGTCATTCACCTGGCCGAACACGGCGTGCGTGAAGTCACCCTGCTTGGGCAGAACGTCAACGGCTACCGCGGCGCGACCCAGAACGGGCAGATCGCCGATTTCGCCGAACTGCTGTATGCCGTCGCAGCCATCGACGGCATTGACCGCATCCGCTACACCACCAGCCACCCGCTGGAGTTCTCCGACGCGCTGATCCAGGCCCATGCCGAGATTCCCGAACTGGTGAAGTACCTGCACTTGCCGGTGCAATCAGGCTCCGACCGGATTCTCGCGGCGATGAAGCGCAACCACACGGCCCTGGAATACAAATCGCGCATCCGCAAACTGCGCGCGGCTGTGCCGGACATTCTGATCAGCTCGGACTTTATCGTCGGTTTCCCCGGTGAAACCGAGAAAGACTTCGAGCAGACCATGAAGCTGGTCGAGGATGTTGGTTTCGACTTCTGCTACTCCTTCGTCTACAGCGCACGCCCAGGCACACCCGCGGCCGACCTGCCCGACGACACCCCGCTGGAGCTGAAAAAACAGCGCTTGGCCCTGCTGCAACACCGCATCACGCAACAAGGCTTCGAAAACAGCCGGCGAATGGCAGGCACTGTGCAGCGCATCCTGGTCAACGATTACTCGAAGAAGGACCCCGGCATGCTCCAGGGCCGCACCGAGAGCAACCGGGTGGTCAACTTCCGCAGCGACAACCCTCGCCTGATCGGCCAGTTTGTCGATGTGCACATCGACGAAGCCATGCCCAACTCACTGCGCGGCAGGCTGGTCAGCGAAACCGTCACACTGTGATCAATCAGCGGCCCGAGCTTCCCCCTGACGGCCGCTGGCGCTATCCTCAGTTCACTATCCCAGCCGACTGGCGGCCAAAAGACGACCTTGAACGCACCTATAGAGCCCCTTCGTTTTATCCTCGAACCCTTTGAGGCCCGCCGTTTCGCCAATCTGTGCGGCCAATTCGATGAGCACTTGCGCCTGATCGAAGCGCGCCTGGCGATCGAAATACGCAACCGAGGCAATCAGTTTGAACTGGTTGGCACCTCCGGCCAGACCAGCGCCGCCGAGCAGCTGCTGCGCCGCCTCTACCGCGAAGCTGAAAACACCGAACTGTCGCCCGATCTGGTGCACCTGTTTCTGCAGGAGTCCGGCATTGAGGAGCTGTGCAACCCAACGGTCGAAGTCAGCGTGGCCCTGCGCACACGCAAAGGCATGATTCGCCCGCGCGGTGCCAATCAGCAGCGCTATGTCAAAGCCATCCTCGACCACGACATCAACTTCGGCATCGGCCCAGCCGGCACGGGTAAAACCTACCTGGCCGTGGCCTGCGCCGTGGATGCCCTGGAGCGCGAACAAATTCGCCGTATCTTGCTGGTGCGCCCAGCAGTTGAGGCGGGCGAGAAACTCGGCTTTCTGCCCGGCGATTTGTCGCAGAAGATCGACCCCTACCTGCGCCCGCTGTATGACGCGCTGTACGAAATGCTCGGCTTCGAACAAGTGGCCAAGCTGATCGAGAAACAGGTGATCGAAGTGGCACCGCTGGCTTACATGCGCGGCCGCACCCTGAGCAACAGCTTTATCATCCTCGACGAAAGCCAAAACACCACGCTTGAGCAGATGAAGATGTTCCTCACGCGGATCGGCTTTGGCTCCACCGCCGTGATCACGGGCGACATTACCCAGGTCGACCTGCCACGCGGCACCAAAAGCGGCCTGACCCACGTTATCGAGGTGTTGCGCGACGTGCCAGGCATCAGCTTTACCCACTTCAACCCCAAGGACGTGGTGCGTCACCCGCTGGTGCAGCGCATCGTCGAAGCTTACGAGCGGTTCGAGGCCAGCCAACCCTCCTTCGACGCCAAGGTGCAGCGGCATGATTGAACTTGACCTGCAAATTGCCAGCGATGCCAGCACGCTGCCGAGCGAAGCGCAGTTTCGCGCCTGGTGCGAACTGGCCCTGCGTCAACGCACGGCGGATTCCGAGCTGACCATCCGCCTGGTCGATGAAGCCGAAGGCCGCGAGCTCAATCACACCTGGCGTCATAAAGATTACGCCACCAACGTGCTCTCCTTCCCTGCGGATGTGCCCGACGAACTGCTGGACATCCCACTGCTGGGCGATCTGGTGATCTGCGTGCCCGTGGTGGAGCGCGAAGCGCAGGAACAAGCTAAAAGCAGCGAGGCACATTGGGCGCACCTGGTCATCCACGGCTGCCTGCACCTGCTCGGCTACGACCACATCCTTGACGCGGAAGCCGAAGAGATGGAAGCGCTGGAACGAGAATTGCTGGCAGAGTTGGGCCATCCCGACCCTTATGCCGATCACGATTAGTCCTTAAACCCCACAACAAGAAGGTTCCTGAGTAACCACCATGAGCGAAGACCGATCAAGCAATGAGCAGAAGTCCTGGTTTAACCGACTGACCCAGGCTTTTGCTCATGAGCCGCAGAACCGCAAAGAGCTGCTGGAAGTGCTGCGCGAAGCCCACCAGAACAAGCTGCTCGACAGCGAAGCACTGGCCATTGTCGAAGGTGCAATTCAGGTCGCGGATCTGCAAGTTCGCGACATTATGGTGCCGCGCTCACAGATGATGAGCATCAAGGCCAACCAAAGCCCGCAAGAGTTTCTGCCCGCCATCATCGAGGCCGCTCACTCGCGCTACCCGGTGGTAGGAGAAAGCCTGGATGACGTGATCGGCATCCTCTTGGCCAAAGACTTGCTGCCGCTGATTCTCTCCGGCGAGCACGCCAGCTTCGACATTAAAACCCTGCTGCGCCCGGCCACCTTTGTGCCAGAGTCCAAGCGCCTGAATGTGCTGCTGCGTGAATTCCGCGCCAACCACAACCACATGGCCGTGGTCATCGACGAATACGGTGGCGTGGCGGGTCTGGTGACCATCGAAGACGTGCTGGAGCAAATCGTCGGCGACATCGAAGACGAGCACGACGTAGAAGAAGACAGTTTTATCAAGCCGCTGCCTTCCGGTGACTATCTGATCAAAGCCCTGACGCCCATTGAAAGCTTCAACGAAGCCTTCGACACAACGTTTTCCGACGACGAGTTCGACACAGTTGGCGGCCTGGTGATGAGCACTTTCGGCCACCTGCCCAAGCGCAATGAAGTGACTGAGATCGGTGAGTTCCGCTTCCGCGTGCTCAATGCCGACAGCCGCCGCATCCACTTGCTGCGCCTGACACCACTGGAGCGCAGCTAGCGCCCCTGTGTCTGTAGGAGCCAGCTTACTGGCGATCCGTACGAGAGGATCGCCAGCAAGAACTAGGCGTCCCCCTGGCTCCTACCCATACCTGTGCATTCCGCTTTACCCTTGCGCCACCTCAATCCAAGGACCTACACCCCATGCATTGGATAACCCGACCGGGTTGGCCCGGCCATTTGATCGCGCTTGCGGCGGGTGCTATCACCCCGCTGGCCCTGGCACCGTTTGACGTCTGGCCGCTGGCCATTGTCTCCATCGCCCTGTTCTACCTCGGCCTGCGTGACCTCACGTCGCGCCAGGCAGCACTGCGCGGCTGGAGTTATGGCTTTGGCCTATTCGCCGCTGGCACCAGCTGGGTGTACGTAAGCATCCACGATTACGGCGCAGCCTCACCGCCCCTGGCGGTATTTCTAACCCTGCTGTTTGTCGGCGGCCTCGGTCTGCTGTTCGCCCTTAGCGCCTGGGTCTGGACGCGCTGGTTGCGCCGGGTCGAAGCGCCGCTGGCTGATGCCCTGGCCTTTGCGGCACTGTGGCTGGCGCAGGAAGCCTTGCGCAGCTGGTTTCTCACCGGTTTCCCCTGGCTGTATGCCGGGTACAGCCAGTTGGATGGCCCGCTGGCCGGCCTGGCCCCGCTGGGCGGTGTGTGGCTGGTCTCCTTTTGCCTGGCGCTCAGCGCCGCTCTGCTGGCCAACCTGACACGCCTGCGCAAACACAACGCTTTTCTCGCCATCGGCCTGGCACTGCTTGCCGCGCCTTGGGTCGCGGGGCTAACACTCAAAGGCCATGCCTGGACCGACGTAAAAGGTGACGCGCTGAGCGTGTCGGCCATGCAGGGCAATATCGAACAGAACCTGAAATGGGACCCCGAGCAACTCAACGCGCAGCTCGCCTTGTACCGCGACATGACCTTCAGCGCCCAGCCGACCGACCTGATCATCTGGCCGGAAACCGCCATTCCGGTGCTTAAGGATCGAGCCCAAGGCTATCTCGACATGCTCAAGCGTTTCGCCGACGAGCGTGAGGCAGCGCTGATCACCGGCGTGCCGATCCGGCAAAACGATGCGCGAGGTGAGTTGCGCTATTACAACGGCATCAGCGTGGTCGGCCAGGGCAGCGGCGATTACCTCAAGCAAAAGCTGGTGCCCTTCGGTGAATACGTGCCGCTGCAAGACCTGCTGCGCGGGCTGATCGCCTTTTTCGACCTGCCCATGTCTGACTTCGCCCGTGGCTCGGACGAACAAAAGCTGTTGCAGGTCAAAGGTTACGCGCTGGCCTCGTTGATCTGCTACGAGGTGGTCTACCCGGAGTTTGCCGCCAGCCTGGCCTCACAGAGCGACCTGCTGCTGACCATCAGCAACGACACCTGGTTTGGCCGCTCCATCGGCCCGTTGCAACACCTGCAAATGGCGCAAATGCGCGCGCTGGAGTCCGGCCGCTGGATGATCCGCGCAACCAACAACGGCGTGACAGCTTTGATCGACCCGCACGGGCAGATCAGCGAGCGCCTGCCGCAGTTCGAGCAAGGCGTGCTCTATGGCCAGGTAACGCCCATGCAAGGCCTCACGCCTTACCTCTACTGGCGCGGCTGGCCGATGCTGATCCTTTGCCTGGGTCTGTTTGCCTGGGCGCTGCTGGCCAACCGGATGGCCAAAACGCTTTAGCAACCTGCGCAACCCGCTACTCGTAGGGTGGGTTAGGCCGCGCCCGCTCCCGACGGGCGTGCGGCATTCACCCCATCCTTGGGGATTGCGCACACCCGTAGGCTATAAGCTGCTGCGTTGCCCATTGCGCCATAACCCACCAGGCGGTTGAAAGGCCGACTACCGCTTGGTGGGTTACGCAGCGCTCCAGCCCCGCATAGGCTTCCACATCGCCGCCATGCGCTGCTAACCCACCCTACAAAAGCGCCTATATCCGGCGAAAGAAGCGGTAAAACTCGCGCAGCTCTGCCTGCGCGTCGCTGATGCTGACCGCGGTGAAACGCAGCGGGTGGTGCGCTGGGCACTGCGCTAAACGACTCTGGTCGAGCGGATGCAGCCAACCGAGCAGCGGATAACCGCCCATGGCCTGGTGATCGGCTTGCAGGATAATTGGCTGGCCGTCCGGCGGTACCTGAATAGCCCCGCGAGTAACGCCCAACGACCACTGCCGCGCAGGCGGGGTGAGCGGCTCGCCGAGCAAGCGCGCACCCATGCGATCGGTTTGCGGGCTGAGCTGCCAGAGCTGGGCAAAAAAGCCCTGCACCTGATCCTCACTAAAACTCACCGCATCACCGCCGGTAATCACTCGCAGCAGCGGCGTGCGGCGGTAATCCGGCAGGTATGGCCAAGGCACGCTGGCGACATGATTAAAGGAGGCAGGGCGACAGGCGAGGTCATCGCCCGCTTGCAACGCACGCCCGATGCCTTCTCGCAACTGCACACTGACACTGCCCAGCACAGGCGTGGCGACAAATCCGCCAGCAACCGCCAAATAGGCATACTGACCACTGCGCGCAAAACCCACATTTAAACGCTGGTCTTTGCGTAGCGGTAGGCGCGTCGACAGCGGCTGCGGCTGTGCATCGACACTGAGCGACACCTGCGCACCACACAGCGCAAACCAGGTGTCGACCTCGGCCAGCAACTCGACGCCGCCCAGGGCCATTTCCAACAACGGCGTGCCCCACGGGTTATCCAGCAGCCGATTGGCCCAAGCCGCCGCATGTCCATCCAGCGGCCCGGCGGGCGATACACCGAGGTGCTGCCAACCGCGTCGCCCGGCGTCCTGCAAGATGCTCTGCGGCCCCGGTTTGAGCACGCGCAAACCACTCACAGCAGGCCACCTTCAGCGATAAAGTCGCGCTCATCAATTGGCCGAAAGCGCACCCGATCAGCCAGCACCAACGGGCTCGGTGGTGTTCGCTCAAGGTCAAACAAGCGCCAAGGGCAACGCCCGATCAGGTGCCAGCCACCGGGCGAACATTGCGGGTAAATCGCCGTCTGCCGTTCGGCAATCGCCAGGCTTCCGGCGGGTACGGCCGTGCGCGGGGTGGCGCGACGCGGCAGGGCCAGACGCGGATCAAGCTCACCTAGATAGGCAAAACCGGGCGCAAAACCAATCGCCCCGACGCGGTACTCAATCGCCGCATGCAACTCGATCACCTGGCCCGGGCTCAGGCGACATAAGCGCGCCACCTCGTCGAGGTCTTCGCCGCTATACAAAATAGGAATTTCATGCAGACGACCGCCGTGCGCCACCGACGGCTCGCTTAGCCAGCCCTCAAGCAAGGGAGTGAGCCGCTCAGCCAGCTCATGATGATTAGTGCGCAGCAGGTCGTAATGCAGCAGCAGGCTGGTCCAGCCCGGCACCAGATCGGTTAGCAACTCACCCATCTCGCCGCGTATGCGCTCGGCCAGCACAGCGATGCGCAGTGGCAATTGCGCATCCGGTTGCTGCGCCAGCACCAGCAACAAGGCTTCAGCGCCAGCAGGTTCTAAGCGAATCACAGGGCGTCCAGGCTGGCCCGCAAACGCCGCAGCACCGCCAGAGCATCGGCGTTATCACCGTGCACACACAGGCTGTCAGCGCGCAGCTGTAAAGGCTGGCCGTCAATATCGGCAAATGGCTCGCCTTGGGCAATGGCCAAGGCCTGCTGGAGAATCCGCTGCGAATCATGATGCACAGCGCCGCTCAAACGCCGGGGAGCCAACTGGCCGTCAGCCAGGTAAGCGCGATCAGCAAAGGCTTCGAATATCAACGGCACACCTGCCGCCTGCGCCAGTTGCCGCTCGCGGCTGTTGTCGGCCAACGCCAACACCATCAGAGGCAAGCCCTCGCGGTAACTGGCGCAAGGCTACCAACACCGCATTAAACAGTGCATCGTCACGCACCAGATCGTTGTACAGCGCACCATGCGGTTTGACGTACGCCACCTCAGTACCGGCCGCTCGGCAAAAAGCATCCAGCGCGCCGAGCTGGTACAGCACCAGCGCCGTCACCTCCTCGGCTGAGCAGGCGATATGCCGCCGACCGAAACCGAGCAAATCGGGGTACGCCGGGTGTGCACCAATGCTCACCCCATGCTGTACCGCCAAGGCCACCGTGCGCTGCATGGTCAGCGGGTCGGCGGCATGAAAGCCACAGGCCAAATTAGCCTGATCCACCAGCGGCATGGCATGCACGTCATCACCCATGCGCCACACGCCGAAGCTTTCACCCATGTCGCAGTTCAGTCGGATTTTATTCATGCGAGCAGCTTAAAGCGCCTGCGTTTTAGCGCAAGAAGGCACTGGTTTTTAATTGCAGGACACCCACACGACAGGGCATTACAAAATTTACACATTGGCAACCGCCCGCCACGCCTGGCATAGCGACGACTTGGCCGAATTTAAAGGCAGCCAAGCAACAATAGCATTGAGCCCTATTTGCAATTCATTATCATGCGCGACTGATTTCTCAACACGCCAGTGGAGCTTCGAATGCCCTTTTCCTGCAAACGCACCGCGCTTGCCAGCGCAGTAACACTTGCAAGCGCCCTTATGGCCAGCGCGGCCGTGCATGCCAACGACGCCATTACCCTGAAGGATGTAGTGGTCAGCGCCTCCGGCTTTGAGCAGAAAACTACCGATGCGCCGGCCAGTATCAGCGTAATTTCTGGCGAAGAATTGAAAACGCGTAGGGTCAGTAATCTGGGTGAGGCCCTAAGCGATGTCGAAGGCGTTTTTGTCAGCAATACGGGCGGCAAACTCGGCGGATTGAATATCAGCATTCGCGGTACTGGCAGTGAGTACACCTTGATTCTGATTGACGGTAAACGTCAGAACATCTCGGCCAATATCACCCCCTGCGTATTTCGGCCCACCGTGACCGGCTGTTTCGGTAGATCGTGACCGGCCATTTCGCTAACGCGTGACCGCTCATTTCGCTATCAACGTGACCGATTTCCAGCCTGCTCCGAAACAGGCGGTCACGACTTACCGAAATGGCCGG